>CAJCIN010000001.1 GCA_903970385.1 Rhodospirillales bacterium
ACGTGGGGCCTCGCGAACGCGCGCATCGTCGCCGCGATCTCGATCGTGTCGCTCGTGCTCGCGTTCCTGTTGATCCCGCTCGGCCTCGTCGGCTTCGAATACATTCCGCCCGTCGATCGCGGCGAACTCTACGTCACGATCACGGCGCCGAGCGGAACGCCGCTCGAGACCACGCGCCGCAACGTGCTGGCCGCGGAGAAGATCGTCGACGGCATCCCCGATCTGCGCGCGGAGTCGACGACGGCGGGCGCGTATCTCGGCCAGCTTTCCGGCTTCATCCAGAACGCCGCGGTCGGGCAAATCGACGTCTATCTGAGCGACAAGCGCGCGCACGACACGGCGTACTGGGCGCAGCAGCTGCAGAGCCGCGCGCAGAAATCGCTCCCCGGAACGACGGTCGTCGCCGTGCCGGCGACCGACATCTCCGGCGGCAACGCGCAGCCGCTCGACGAGGTCGTTTCGAGCGTCGACGGCGCGCCCGAGAAGTACGCGGCCAAGGTGGCCGCGGCGCTCGCCGCGACCCCCGGGACCGTCGACGTCACGAGTTCGGCGGTCGCGGACGCGCCGCAGTTCGACGTCGAGTTCAACCGCGACCGCGCCCGCGCGCTCAATGCGAGCATCGGCACGGCGTCGACCGCCGTCGAGGCGTCGTTCGGCGGCGATCTCGCGACGCAGTTCACGGGCGAGGACGGCCTCAAGGACGTGATCGTCACGTATCCGCTCAAGGATCAGCAGTCGATCGGCGAGATCGCGACGATCCCCGTCCGCGCGTCGAATGGTTCGATCGTGCACGTCGGCGACATCGCGCGGCTCGTGAAGACGCCGGCGCCGCCGATCCTCATGCGCATCAACCGCGCGAACGTCGTCTACGTCGGCGCGAATCTCGCGCCGGGCGCGTTACTCTCGAACGTGCAGCGCGATTTCTCGCGCCGGATCGCGGACCTGCATCTGCCGTCGACCGTCACCGTCGCGCCGTCGGCCGGCGGAAACGAACAGGAAGTGGGCTCGACCGTGAGCGGCATGTCGATCGCGCTCGCGCTCTCGACCGTTCTCGTGTATCTTCTGATGGTCGCGCTCTACAACAGCTATCGCACGCCGTTCATCATCATGTTCGCGGTGCCGGTCGCCGTCGTGGGCGCGCTCGGTTCGCTCGCGTTGACCCACCAGACGCTCAACCTCTTCTCGCTGATCGGCTCGGTGCTGTTGATCGGGCTCGTCACGAAGAACGGCATCCTGCTCGTCGACTTCGCGGACGCGCGACAGCGCGACGGTCTCGGCCGCGTCGAGGCGATGAAGGAGGCGGCACGCGAACGCTTTCGCCCGATCATGATGACCACCGCCGCGATGATCGCGGGCATGATCCCGCTCGCGTTCGTGCTCGACCCGGGCGCGCAAGCCGAAGCCTCGCTCGGGACGGTCGTCATCGGCGGGCTGTCGAGCTCGCTCTTGCTGACGCTGCTGCTCGTCCCCGTCGTCTACGTGGCGCTCGCGACGAAACCGTCGCGCGTTCCGGACGACACGCCGCTCGGGCCGTCACGAACGCAACCGGCGCTCTCCGACGCGGGAGCGCGCAGCTCGTAGAGGAGCGAGCCGAGAAGATCGCGCTCGTGAACGCCTACTCGTATCTGAGCATTCTCTTTTCGATCGTGCTCGGTCTGGCGCTCACGAATTTACTCGGCGCGGTCGCGCGTCTGATGCACAACCGTGCGCGCGTGAAGATCTATTGGCCGCCGCTCGTGTGGACGCTCGTCATCTTCACGATCATCGTCCAGCACTGGTGGGCGCAGTATAGCCTCAATCGCGTCGGCGTCTGGACCTTCGCCGGCTTCCTCTCGGTGCTCGTCCCCCCGACCCTGCTGTATCTGCTCAGCGAACTCGTGCTTCCGCAACGCTACGACGACGACGACCGGGTCGATCTCTACACCTGGTACTACAGCAATCGCCAATGGTTCTTCGGCCTCTTCGCGGGCGTGCCGAGCTGGGCGTTCGTCGAAGATTACATCCTCACCGGATCGTTGCCGAAGACGCTTCTGGAGGACGGCTTCCTCATCACGTTCACGCTCTCGGCACTCATCGGCGTTTTCTTTCGCTCGCCACGCATTCACGAGGTGTTTTGCGTGCTCACGCTCGTTCTGTTCGGGAGCTACACCGCGCTTCTGTTCGCGATGCTCCCGAACCCATAGCGCTCAGTGCCGGAAGATGTTCGGCTTTACGAGATCGCCGCATGCGAACGGCGTGCGGTTGCCGCCGAGGATCAGGACGGCGTGATCGCCGTCTTCCAGCTTCGCTAGCGTCGCGCTCTTGAGCGTCGTCACGTACTGGTGACCCGTGAAGGGCGGCAAGCGGTACTGCGCCGGCCCCAGTGTCTCGCACGAGCCGCTCACGATCTCGACGGGCTTTGCCGGCATCGTGCCGCCGCCGACGATCTCGAGCGTCACATTGCGACCACTCTCGATGACGTTCGCGCTGATCGGACCCTGGTCGCCCTTCGCGTACACCTGCATGGTCACGCTGTTCGCGTGCCCGCCGAACTTTCGATCGTTGATCGCCGGTGCGTCGGCGGAAGCGGCGACCGGCAGCGCGGCGAGTGCGAACAATGCGAAGCGTGCGAGTTCCATCATCACGGAACCGGATACCCAGAAAGACGCTCGCCCGCGTCGCGTTCCCGCACGAGTCGTTCCGCGAGCGCGACGTCGCTCGCCCGGTCGACGTTCACGCCGATCTCCGGGAGCGACACGGCCGCACGGACCGGCGCGCCGAGCAGTTCGCTGCCGCGCCGTTCCGCGGCGGCGACCGTGAGGCGGCCGAACGCGTAGCTGGCGAGTACGGCTGGGCCGAAGATCGCGGCGAGCCGCAGCGGATCCTTGCGGGCGCGCCCGAGCCGGTCGAGGAGCCGCTCGAGATCGGAAAGCACACGTGGGCGCAACGCCACGCATCCGCCGCCGCAGAACGTTCCGTCGCGCAAACGCGCCCACGTGTGCGGAACGTCCGGATAGCGCGCGAGGTGCGCGCCGCGTTCGACGCACGCGTACGTCAGATCGGCACCGCCCGTCTCCGCGCTCGCGACGAATGCGTCGATCGCCTCGCACGACAGAATCGGAAGATCGGACGCGCACACGAGCACGAGTTCGTCCGGTGGAAGACCGCGCAACCCCGAGCGCACGCTCTCGGTCATCGTCGCACCGTCGGGCCGCACGCGATCGGCGCGAGCGATCGCGGCGTGCGTCGCCGGAGCGTTCGGCGCGACGGCGACGATCGCGCCGATCCGCGTCGACTCGCGAAGCGCCGCGATCGTGCGTTCGAGCAGCGTGATGCCCGCGATCGGCACGAAGGCCTTGTTCGGAGCGCCCGGCGCGAGCGCCGACACGCGGTCCGGCGGTCCTCCGGCGAGGACGACCGCCGTGAGCGCGGTCAGCGCCACGCGCGGTCGTGATGGAACGGCACGGTGAAGATCGCTTCCGTCGCGCGCGCATCGACACGTGCGGCGGTCGCGCGTGCGTCGTTCTCCCTCTCGAACGGCGCGAACAGACACGAGCCCGAGCCCGAGAGCAAGACGTGTGCCGCGCCGGCCGCCCGTAGCGCCCGGTCGGCGTCCGCGACGGGCGGATAGGCGGCGAGGATCACGTCGTGAAAATCGTTGACGAGCGTCGCCGCGAACGCATCGAAGTCGCGGCGTTGCAACGCGTCGATCGCGGCGAGCGAAACGCTCGTCGCGCGCGGACGGCTCGGCAAGCCCGTAGGAAGTTTCGCCCGCGCCCCGTCGAGGAGCCGGTACGCGTCCGCCGTGCCGACGAACGCATGCGGGCGCACGACGACGACCCACCAATCGGGAACGCCGCCGACGGCGGTGACACGTTCGCCCGTACCTTCGACGAGCGCACCCGTCCCGGCGAGGAAGAACGGCACGTCCGATCCGAGCGTGCGCGCGGCGGCGAGCCAGTCGATCGCGGCGACTTCGCCGAGCTCGCCTTCCATCGCCGCGCGGAGTATCGCCGCCGCGTCGCTCGATCCGCCGCCGAGGCCACCGCCGACCGGAATGATCTTGTGGAGCGTCGCCGCGTACCGTCCGCTCGCGCGGGCGAGCTCGAGAGCGCGCACCACGAGGTTGCCCTGCGAGAGCGCGGGGTCGCTCGCCGCGAATGCCGGCGCGTCGCTCGGAACGAGATCGATGCGGTCGTAGAGCGCGATCGGCACCATGACGCTGCGTAACGTGTGATAACCGTCGTCGCGGCGCGCGAGGATCTCGAGCGTCGTGTTGATCTTGGCCGGGGCGAGCAGCGTGAGCACGCCGCATTTCGTTCGCACGACGGGGGCATCTCCCCCGGGCGCTCCGAACTGGGAACGCTCGTGATTTCGTCCTACGATGCACAACGCAACGAGCGTTCCGCGTACGTCCTTGCAGAACGCGAGACGCCGTTCGGTTTGACGCTCGGCAATTTCAAGACGTTCGCTTCGTGCACGCCCAAAGGCGGCGTACGCGGTTTGTGGGACGCCGACAGCGACCAGATCATCTTCGGCACCCACCAGATCGCCTACCGGCTACGCGATCGGAACCGCACGATCTTGCCGCAGCAGATCGAACGCGAGTTCACGTTCTTGCCCTACGCGCAGATCTCGGAGTTCGCGCTCGACGACCGTCTCGTCGTCCGCGAATGTTTCTACGTGCCGCACGGGCCGCGGCACGAGCGAACGGTGTCGTTCGTCGTCGACGTCTCGCTGCGCAACACGAGCGCGGAACCCGTCGACG
>CAJCIN010000002.1 GCA_903970385.1 Rhodospirillales bacterium
CGAGGCGATGGAGGCCGGCAGATCCGGGCAGGAGACGGCTCTCGGCGTGATCAGCGTCAGTCCGATGCAGATGGGCGGCTACACGTTCTACATGCAGCTCGTCTTCGCGCCGTCGGCGATCGTGGAACGCGAACGTGCGACGCTCGTCGCGATCTACGATTCGTATCGCGTGAACGGTGCCGTGCGCCGACGCCAGGTTCGCGACACCGAAGAGTTCGACCGGGCGTTCGCGGCGAGATCGGTCGAGAGCATCGAAGCGACCGGCGCTGCGGCGATCGCGCGCGCCCGTGCGGTCGACCGCGCACTCGACCAGTCGACCAGCGGATTCGTACACTACTTGAACGGCTCCGACGTCGTCGAAAACGTGAACACCGGCGCGCGCGCCTCGGTCGACGAGAATTGGGCGCAAGACCTGGCGCGCCAATATCCGCAGGACGTTCGGGTCGTTCCCATGTCGGAGTATCGTGCCGGCGACTGATCCGCGAGCGGCTCGCGGGTCTTACGCGGAGACCTGCGAGAGGGCCTCGGCCATATCGTCGACCACGAACGACTGCTGCGCGATCGACGTGATCTCGAAGATGCGCCGGCACTGGCCGAGCGGCGGAACGACGACGAAGAAGCGTTCGGGGAGACGGCGCCACGCGCGTAAGATGACGCTGATGCTCGACGAATCACAATAACCGCAGCGTTCGAGCGAGACGACGACGCGACCGCCGGCCGCCGCGCGGCGTTCGGCGTCGGCGATCGCCCCTTCGAGCAGGCCTACCGTCATCGCGTCCAATTCGTCGTCGATTTCGACGACGAACGCATCGCCCGTCGCGCGTACTTCGAAAGCGCTCACGTTCGCATTCTGCCGCGCGAATTTGGGATCAAACTGGGAACCGACCCGAACCGGCGGAGTGTGACGCGATTTACTTGACCAGCGTTTCGATGAGCGCGGTCAGCGACGACCCCGCCGCAAGGGTCCCCGTGTAGGTGAACGTGACCGTCCCCGTCGTGCCCACGGCCGGGCTCGTGACGGCGCACGAGGTCACGCCGGTCGGCAGCGTGCCGCATGTCGCACTCAGGAAGGTCGTCTGCGCCGGGAGCGGGTCGCTGATCGTGACGCCGTGGATCGCAAAGCCGGTCGTGTTCTGCATCGTCAACGCGTATTCGAGCTGGTTGTTCGGGACCGCGATGTCCGCCGTGCCGGCGGCCGTCCCCGTCGTCACGTTGCGTACCGTCTTCGAGATGCCGTTCGCTTGCGCGACGGTCGTCGTGAGCGACGACGTCACCGCCGCGCCGCCGCCCGAGGGCGGCGTCAACGTGGCCGTGTTCGTATAGCTCGCGTTGGTTCCGGCGGTCGCGAGGATCGTGATCGTGACTTGGCTGCCGCTCGGGAACGTTCCGATCGTACTCGAGACGGTGTTGCCCGAGACGGTGACCGTGCCGCATACGGCTCCGCCGCTCGCGGCGCACGTCGGCTTGCCGTTGATGGTGAGCCCGGCCGGTACGGGGTCGCTGACGATCGCACCGTTCTCCGAGCCGCTGCTGCTCGACGCGACGATGGTATAGCCGATCAAGCCGCCCGGACTCGTCGCCGTCGTGCCGCTCTTCACGAGCGATACGGCGGCGTTCACGACGCTCGTATCGACTTCGGTCGCGCTCGCGAGCGCGGACGTCCCCGTGCCAGACGTGATGTCGGCCGCGACGACGACGTCGACGACCGTCCCGACCGTCGTCGGCTCCGTATAGGTGATGCCGATCGTGATCGACGCGCCGGGAGCGTACGGACCGGCCGCCTGCACGGCCGCAAAGAGCGCGGTGACGCTCGTGTACGCGGTTCCGTTGAACGTGTAACCCGTCGGCGTGATCGACGTGCCGGTCGTCGTCGTGACCGTCGGCGCGCTCGTGCCGCTGAAGGTCCCGGCGACCGCGCTCGTATTCGTCAGCGTGAACACGTCGGTGACGGAAGCGCCCTCGGTGACGTCCTTCGTCGTATTCACCGGGACGTTCGTGAGGGTGAGCGCCGTGTTCGTAAACGTGCACGTGATCTGATCGTCCGCCGCGGGAGAGATCGTGAACGACGTGCCGCTGCCCGACGGCAACGTCGTCGTCGACGACGTGTTCGCGTTCACGCACGCGTACGTCGAGGCGTAGGTGCCGAGCGCGGTCGTTCCCGCGGCCGTCTCCGACATCGTGTACGTGTCGGTCGGCATCGTCACGACGGATGCGGTCGTAGCGGTCGTCGCGGTGCCCGACGTCGTTGCGGTCGCGAGCGTCGTCGCACCGCGTTTCAACGTGACGGTGAACTGGTCGCCCGCGTTCAAACGCGAGTTGACTTTCTTCGCGAGCGCGAGCGTCGAGAGTTCGGCGGCGAACGCGTAGCCCTGCAGAGCGGTCGACTTCGATGCGAGGGTCACCGCTTGCGACGGCGTCACCGTCGTGCTCAAGATGTACGCGGCATTGTTGCCGCCTGAAGACGGCACGCACGATGCGGTCTGCGTGTTCAAACCGCTCAGCGTGCAGATCGGCGTCGTCGTTCCGGACGCCAAGCTGTTCATGATCTGCAGCTGGCTCCAACTCGTGCCGGCCGTCGTCCAGTCGAGATACGCCGTCGTCGACGTACCGTCGCCGGTATCGAGCGTCTCCGCGTCGGCCGCCGCGATCGTCGTCGAAGCGAGCGTGGTGCCGTCGGCGTCCACGACCTTGATGCCGGAAAGTTTCGTGGGAACGACGCCGCCACCGTACACGGCGGGCTTTCCCGTGACGCCCGTATACGTGGTTTGGCCGAGTGCCGAGCCGGAATATGTCGGAAACGCGGCGATCGTCGGCGTGACCGTCGTCGATGTGTTGGTGAACGTTGCCGACAGCGTCGAACCGTCCGGCAGCGAGAAGCTCAGCGCCGTCGCGGCGCCCGGCGTCGGCGCGTACGTCGTCAGATCGAGCCAGCACAGGACGTGTGCGGCGATGCCCGTGGCGACCGAGCACGACGCGGCCTCCGCGGCCTTCGGTTTCGCCTCGAGCGCGAAAAGTGCGACGAGCAGCAGCGCGAACATCGTAAAACGGCGCATCAGTGTTTTCCGAATCCGAGCAGCGACGTCACGACGCTCGTGACGGTGACGTAGAAGCCCCTGCGCCGCGGAGGCGCGGCGAGCGACGTATCCGGCGTTTGCTGGAAGTTGTAGCCGACCGCGAGCCGGAACTGGTCGCCGATCCGATAACCGGCCTCGGCCGCATAGCCCGCCTCCGACGAACCGGGGACGCCCGCGACGCCCGACGCTCGAACTTCTCCCGCGATGTCGAGCCGCGGCGCGATTCCTTGCACGACGCGAACGCCGGCGAGTGCGGTGCGCGCGGCGTAGTACTGATCGCCGTCGAGTTGATAGGCGACGCGACCGGTGACGGTCGTGCTTCTCGTAAAGCGATGCAGCGCGTCGAGCGATGCGACGTTCGTGCGTTCGCCTTCCACGTCGCCGACGCCGACGAGGTGCTGATAACCGAGCAGGATGGAACTCGCGTCGTCGTTCGTCGGGCGGAACGCGAGCCCGAGCCGCTGATCTTCGGTATCGATGCCGACGGTATTCACGTCGTTCGCTGACGCGACGAGCGACACGCCCGATCCGACGTAGCCGATCGCGCCGAGTTGCAGCGTCGAGCCGGGCGTCGCCCCGGTTCGCAGTTGGTAGGCCGTCGTCGCCTTGAAATCGTTGCCGCCGTCGTAGGCGAGCGAGATGCCGTACTGGTTGAAGCCGCCCGTGCCGCTGCCGACCGCGGTCGCGTGCTGTGCGGTGACGTCACCTTTGAGCCGCTTCGTCGCGAAGATGCGCTCCTTGACGCCGATCGCGGAATACACGTCGGAACCGTTACCGGCGTTCTGAATGCCGTACTGCGTGTCGATCGTGGTCGCGGGACCGATCTGGCGGTCGATGCCGATCTGCGTGACGTGCGTCGCGCCGCCGGCCGTCGTGAGCGCCTGCGTCGACGTGGCGAAGCTCTCCGTCGACGATCCCGTCCAGAGCTCGCGAAGGTACGCGCGCCCGCCCTTGCCGAGCGCCGCCGCGAGCTGCGCGCTCGTCTGCGACGGCGACGACGCGGAGGCGAGCGAGTCGCCGCCGATGTCGCTGACGCGGTCGAGCGACGCTTCGACGGCGGGCGAGATCGCATACGTCGCGCCGAGCTCCGCTTGCGTGACGGCGCCCGCGAACTCCGACGTCGATGCGACCGTCGCGCTCGATGTGGTGATCGGCGTCGCGAGCGGAGCGATCGGCTGGATCGTCGAGAGTTCGTTCGGCGGCGCCGTGACGCCGTTGTTCGAGACGATGCGATGCGAGATCGCGGCGGTCGTCTTCAGCCGCTTTCCGAACTTGCGGTGCACGCGCAGCGACACGTCGGTATCCGACGATCGCGCACCGTAGAGCGCGTTGCCCTCGGCATCGACGAGCACGGCGACGTCACCCGCGGTTATCGGTTTCGTCAGCGACACGCGTAGCGTCGATAACCCGGGCGTCGCGATGCCGCCGAACGGGTCGTTGAAACCGGCGCTCGTATCTTGATAGACGAGGTCGTAGCGCGTCGTGCCGACGCCGCCCGTCGCACCGACGCGAATCGATTCTCCGATGCTCGACGTCGCCGGATTCACGGCGTCGCCGAGCGCCGGAATCGAGTTGCCGAGTCCGCCGCTCGTCGAGAGACGCTCGACGCGAAGCGTGCCGCCGGGAATCGGCGCGGATGCGTTCTGACCGAAGAGCGCGACGTCGCCCGATCCCGTCGCGTCGTTCGCGTAACCCGCGCCGACGGTGACGGCGCCGATCTTCGCGCGCGCGCTGCCGCCGGTCGCGACGGCGCCGTTCGCGCCTTGGTATTCGTACTGCACGAGAATCTGCTGCGGATTGAACGACGGATCGAACGCGAGCGGCGGATTGATGAAACGAATCGTGCCGCTGCCGTAATCGATTACGTAGTCGACGTTGCGCGTGAGCGCCGTCTCCGAGACGATGTAGCCGGCGTGCCGGTCGATAACGACGAGCGTCAGGTTATCGGAGCCGACGACGATGTTCGGATGCAGATCGTACGCGAGCGACGCGAGACCGCTCGGCGCGATGATCTGTCGCCCGTATGCGACGCCGGCGGTCGCGCGGAACGCCTGGATCTTCACGCCCGGCGTCGCGTAGACGCCGTGCGCGCCGTTGACGAGTTCGTCGAAACCGCCGAGCGAGCCCGGCGAATCTTCACCGGTATTGGCGACGAACTCACCGTATCCGATGCTCGACGCGCCTTGATCGATTCGCGCGTACAGATGATTCGTCGAGAGCGCGTCGTCGCGACGTTGCGACGAGTCGCCGTACGTGAGATACGGCCGCTCGTTCGGATCTTCGTCGAACGAACCGTAGCTGCCGTTTTCGTCGAGGTTCCCGGCGGTATCGTATGCGACCGTCGCCGCCGCCTTCTCGGAGATCTGCCCCGACGCGTAGAGCGCGATCAGACCGCGGCGCGCGTTCGCTTCGTACTCGGCCGTCGATTGCGTTCCGGGGTCGCCCGGTACGGCCCCGATACCGCCGGTGACCACGCCCGTGACCGTCGGTGCACGGAGATACGGCCGTACCTGGACGTGCATGTCGGTCTCGTTCGCGTCGTCGTCGTACGCGATGCGCAGCAGCGCTTCGCCCGCGCGAAGGCCCGGCACGATCGGAATCTCCGTCGCGCCGTCGAGATCGGTGATCACGCGGATGTCGTCTTGCGACGGCACGCCGGGCGTCTGCGGCGTGCCGTTCGCGAACCCGGACGGTGGCGCGGATGAGGAGATCTCGGGCGTCGCGAGAGGCGCGGCGTTGCTTTGCGGGACCACGCCGGCTGCGAGACGCACCGAATCCGCCGCCGACGATCCGATCCGGATGTCGCCCGAGCGCACGGTCACGTGCAGAGCAGCACCCGACATTGCGGGATGGCCCCAGCGGTCGATGCCGACGACGCGCAGCGTCCGTGCGGTGCGGCCGTTCGCGACGAGCGTTCCGACGAGGTTCGCGGAGACGGACACGATCGGTCCGCGTCCGTAGACGACCGCGCGCAGCGGCGCGAAACGCGCGCCGTTCGCACCGAGCGGCGTGAGCACGACGTCGTTCGGACCGGGCACGAGCCCGACGCCGAAGTACATGTAGCGCGTCTCGCCCGTCGCGCGCACGATCTCGCGTTTCCCGATGTGCGAGAACGGCACGACGTTGCCGTCGATCGCGAGTTCGACGCCGGCACCCTCGCTCGTCGCGACGACGAAGGGCGTCGCGACGCCGCCGTAACCGTCGGCTTCGGGCGAGACGAGATGCGCGGTCACGGATTGCGTCGCCGTGAACACGGGGTGCGAGAGATCGACGTCGCCCGCGGCAGGTTCGTCCGCGCGCGCGGATCCCGGCGCGAACGATGCGACGACGGCCAAGACGAGCGCGACGACGAAGCGGCGCGCGTTCACGGCTGCCTCTGTGCGATCGGGCGCAGCGCGAAGTTCACGTCCTGCAGTAGCGCGCCGTCGAACGGACCGTGCAACAAACGCACGGGGCTGCGCTCGTCGTCGTACGCGCGCGTCGCATAGAATGCGGCGGTCGGCGGCAACGTCTCGCCGTCGACGTGCAGCACGTGCATGCCGGGCCGTGCCGCCGGAAAATCGAAGCGTCCCGCCGCATCGGTCGTGACGGACTCGCCGTCCTCGAGCCATAACCGGACGGCCGCGACGCCGACGTCACCGCGCGTGAAGCGGCCGGTCCCGGCGAGATCCAAGAACACGCGTCCGGTGATCGGAATGCGATTCGAGAACAAGCCGGGGACGACGACCGTCTGCGCCTGTGCGCGGCCCGTCGCGAAGAACTTCGGCGAACCCGGAATCGCCGCCGTCGCGACGACGTGATTCGTCAGCGTCGTTCCATCGCTCGCGTTCGGTAAGACGACGGCGTCGAAGACGATCGTGTGCGACGTCGCGAGCGTCGCGAAACGCCACGTCAGATGCGAGCCGGCGACCAGCGGCTCGACGGGAACGCCGTCGACGCGGGCCGTCCCGGGTGCGTACGCGATGAACGGCGGCAGATCGTCGACCACGGATGTCGCGCCGTACGTCGTCGTCGCGTTCGCGACGGTCAAGGTGTATGCGAGCCGGTCGCCCGCGGACGCGACGGATCGGTCGACGACCTTCGTCACCTCGAGGCGTTGCGATTTGAACATCGGGATGTTGCCGAAGAAGCCGTACACGTCGGTGAGCGTCGACGGCCCCGCTTCGAGCGCGAATCCGCCGGGCACCGCGACGGGCTGATCGTCGAGCGACGCGAAACTCGCGTCGTAGAGCGTTCCGGATGCATCGGGAACGAGCGTCAATCGGAGCTTGCGCGGAACGTATCCCGGCGCCGTCACGGTCACGACGAATGTCGAAGTCGCTTTCGGAGCGGCGACGCCGAATCCGTAGAGACCCTTCGAGCCCGTGATCATCGGATTGCTCTGCTTGTCGTTCAGCGCGACGGCGGTGCCGGTGAGCGGCATGGGTGCGGTGCCCGCCGCGTCGAGCAGGCTGACCGTCGCACCGGCGATCGGCGCGGAGGCGCCGACGTCGCCGTCGTACACGACGTTGCCCGCGCCGACGAAGACCGTCGCGGGTAGCGTCGTCACGGAAGGCAGCGACGTCGACGTGACGGTCGCCGTGTTCAC
Source organism: Rhodospirillales bacterium (assembly GCA_903970385.1). Lineage (GTDB taxonomy): Bacteria > Vulcanimicrobiota > Vulcanimicrobiia > Vulcanimicrobiales > Vulcanimicrobiaceae > Palsa-1515. The sequence goes on from CAJCIN010000002.1 coordinate 7,663, forward strand.
GAGACTCGTGCCCGCGGGAACCGTCGTCGCGACGGTCGCGGAAAATTTGACGTCGACGACCTGACCGATCGCGACGGCGCCGATCGAAATGTCGATCTCGTTGCCGTGCAGCGTCGCGCCCGGCGCGGCCGCGCCGTTGACGGTCGCGGTCGCCAGCACCGGAACGATGCCGGTGGGAACGCGGTCCTCGAACGTGACGCCTTGCGCGGGCTCGCCGCCCGTGTTCTTGAACGTGATGTCGTACGCGACCGTCGCGCCGCCGGACGATTGAATCGTGTTCGTTCCATCCACCGTTTTGGTGATCGCGTCGTCGGCGCCGGCCGGACCGGAAAGCACCGGCGGGGCTTGCACGAACGCGCATTGCTGCGCGGACGCCGATGCGGTGCCGTTCGCGTCGCTCGCCGTCGTGCGGACCGTCACGGAGACGATCTCTTTGGCGCCGAGCGCGACGCCCGCGTCGGAGATCGTGACGACCAATTTGATCGATCCGCCGGGCGAGACGGCAGAAGAGATCGCGCCGTCGACCGTCGTCGGCTCCGGCGTCCCCGAGGAGACGAAGGCCGCCGAGACGATCGTGCCGGCAGACACGGTCAGCGCCGTGAGTTGATACGCATCCGTTCCGTTACTCGTGTTTCCGATCGTGAACGTGCGCGTGAAGTTGGATTTCGGAGTGACCGCATCCGACGCGACGGAGCAAGACGAATCTTGCGGCCCGAGCGACAGCGATGCGACCGCGGCGACCGCTACCGTCACGACGTTCGACGACGTGACGAATCCGGTTCCGACGACGTTCTGATACGTCGCCGAAGCCTGATTGACGATCTTCGTCCCGGCCGGAATCGTGGCGGACCCCCGCTCGCCGGTCGCAACCAGCGAGAGGAGGGCCGCCGCGAATCCGAGGACGCCGCGAAGCGTTCTCGTCACGGACTACTGCGTGTTGACCGTGACTTTGAACGAGAGGGTGCCGGAGCAACCCGGAGCCAGCACGTACGTGCTCGCGCCGCCGACGAGATCGGTGAACGCGTACGAACCCGCCGCGTTCCCCGTGAACGTCGATGCGGTGATCGTATCGGTCGCCGCCGCGTTCAGACCCGTCGTGTTCTTGAACGTACCGGCCGCGTTCGTGTACGTCGCACCCCACGTGTTGGGTGCGGTCGCACCGTTCTCGGTGATCGTCAAGCCCTTCGCGTAGTACCCCGCGAGGTACGACGCGATCGACGTCGATGCCGGCGGCGTTGCCGGGCAAGCCGACGCCGCAGCCGCGTTGTTGAGATACGTGATCGCGTAGGTCATGATGCAACCCGGCACCGCGACGCCGCCCGTGCAGGTCGTCGCATCGAGGGTGACGGCCTTGTAGAGCGCGACCGGTCCACCCGGGATCAGGTCGTTGTGCGTCGTGTTGGTGACCGTCGCCGTGTTACCGGACGTGGCCGTCAGGACGGCATCGTACGGCGTGAACGCGGTCGCCGTCGCCGGAACCGTGTACACGACCACGTAGTTCACCTGATTCGCCGTATCCGTGGTCGCGCCCGAGGGAACGTTCGCGAACGTATACGATGCGGTGTTCGACGTCGTCGAGCCGGCGAGGACCGGACCCGTCGCGACGCCCGCCGCGGTCGATGCGTAGATCTGCACGCCGAAGCCCGTCGGTGCCGTCACGGCGACCGTGATGTTGTCGACGGTATTCCCGGTGTTTTGGATCGTGTTCGCGATCGATTGCGTGGATGCGGCGCCGAGTGCGTTACCGGCGGGAACGGTCGCCGTCGCGCCCGTGCCGTTGGTCGGCGTGAAGCCGCTCGGCGTGAACGAGACCGCGGTGTTGTCGTTGTTGTTCGAGGCGGTCGCTACGCCGTTGTAGCTTCCGACGGCGCCCGGAACACCGAACGGGCCGTTGAGGAGCGCGCCCGTCACCGCGGCCATGTTGCCGACGGAGTTCGAGGCGTCGGGAGCGGTCGAGGCGCCCGGCGTGGTGGGCGTCGGGTACAGGATGCCCTGCGTACCCGAGTCGATGGCCGTCGTGGAGTCGGCCGTATTCGCCGGGATGTTCGGACCGATCGCGTTCTGCGCCGGGTTCGTTACGGCGGAGTCGGGCACGAGATTCGGCTGATTACCGCCGATGACGCCGTCGGCTTGATTGACGTACGCGTTCGCGTTACCCGAACCGGTCCCGGTCGGCGGCGAGACGTAGAACGTCAGCGTGACGGCGGACTTCGCCGCCGCGACGGTGCCCTGCGACGTGGAGTTGGCGTTCGTGCCGAGTTCCGCATTCGGCGTGCCCGAAACGAGGACGCCGATGAAGGTCGCCGTCGCCGGGAAGACGCCGGACCCGGAATACGCCGTCCAGCTGCCCGCGGCGCCGGTCGTCGACGTGCTGTAGTAGATCGTCGCCGTGCTCGTCGCACCGAAGCCCGCCGCGGTGCTCGTGGCGACCGTCGCGGACTGGACCTGCGCGAGCACGCCGCCGAACGACGGCAGCTTGTCGGAGATGAAGATGCCGTTCGCCGTCGATCCGAGCAGCGTCTTGACGCTCGTCAGATCGCGCGCCGGCAACGAGCCGCCGTTCGCGGCGTCGATGACGTACTCGATGTTCGCCGTCGTGTTCGGCGTCGCGTTCGGCTGATAACCGAACTTCTGGAGATCGATGCGCGCATCGGCGAGCACGTTGTCCGATTCGGACGCCGCGACCGCGGTAGACGTCGCCGCGGCCGTCGTGCCCGCATTGTTCGCGACCGACTGCGTCGTCGTCGCGGAGAGCGGCGTGATCACCGTCTGATTCGTGCCGCTGAGCGTGCCGGCCGTCGCCGACGTCGTCACGTTGTAGACGGCACCGATGGTGACGACGCCCGAAGACGCGACGGGGTTGTTGCCGAGGAGCGTATTCGCGCCGGCGAGCGTGCAGCTCTCGACGGAACTGGAGATGACGGTACAACCGGAGGCGGCCGGCGTTCCGATCGCGGTCGCGTACGTGACGACGTACGCCTGCACCGTCGCGTAGCTCGCATCGGTACCCGTTTCCGCTCCGGCGGTCAGCGCGAACGTCGCGTTACCGTTACCGGTGTTCGTGAGCGTGAACGTGTCGGTCAACTGACCGCCGGGCGTCGTGTTCTGCACGGTCGTGTCGACGTTCGTGAGCGACGGAGCGCTCTGCACGACGGTCGTGACTTTGTTCGACGTCGAGGTGTACGTGTTGTTCGCCGTATCGCTGTACGAGGACGTCGCTTGATTGACGATCGGCGTACCGGCCGGCGTGCCCGTTCCGGCCTTCGCCATCAGCGGCGAGCTGAAGAACGGCGAAAGCGCGAGCGACGCGCCGACGGCAAGTGCTAAACGTGTGAAGCGATTGTTCATTTGACCTTCGCTTCATAGCTGAACGTCGCCGTCGTTTTTGCGGCGATCTCGGCTTGAGTCCAGCGGACCGTCGTATAGAGCGACGGGTCGATCGGCTTCGCGACGTCGCCTTGCGGCGTGTGCACGATGCGCGTCGGCTTCGCGGAGAACGACTTGCCGCCGTCCGCGGAATAGGTGACGAGCACGCCCGGCGCGGCCGCCGCGGTGCCGGGGACGAACTGCGTCGAGGGCGCGACCGGCAAGCTCGTCACGAGTTTGCGGGCGACTTCCGCCGTCGCGTTGTTCGCGACGACTTTCCATTCGATGACGTCGCCCGATTGCGGGGCGACGGCGCTCGAGAATTCCTCGAGCTTCGGAGCCTGGACCGTGCCACGGACGACGTAGCCGTGGACGACGAGTTGTACCTCAGGGCGCGCCAGCAGGGCCCCCGTGGTGATAGACATCGCGACCATGATCGCGATGCCGAATGTGGTGAGCTTCAACTGTGCCTCCTGGAGGGACGCGACGAAGCCGACCGTTGCTAAGCGCAAGGTCGAACGGCCGCACTGCGGATGAAGGGGATCGGCGTCTCGCTGAGCGCCTCGTACCTGTCATCGGCTTCCGCGCGGCGTTACTTACAGTGACGTAGAGAGCGGGCGGGGTCGCACGCCTCAGGGAGCGAGCGAGGCCGGTGCGTGCGCGGGATCACACGAACGGTCGACGCGGGCGTGCGAAACGCTCCGGCGGCCCGTCATGCTACGGAAAACTGTGACGTGGCCGTGCAACCCGCAGATGGACGTATGCGGCAGCTCACGCGCTCACGAACCCGGTGTGAAGCGGGTCACACGCCTCACCCTTAAAGGTGGGCCCTTCCTTTAGTTTACGGTGACGTCCAACAAAAACGTTTGCGTCGCGCCGGTCGCGAGCGTGCCCGTCACCGTGTACGTCACGGTCGATCCGGACAGCGTGGCGGTGCACGCCGTCACCCCGGAGGCGAGCGCGCCGCAGGCGGCGCTCTTGTAGGTCGTATGAGCCGGAATGGCGTCCGTGACGACGATGCTCTTGAGACCGATGCCCGTGGCATTCGGGAACGAAATCGTGTACTCGAGCTGGTTGCCCGGGACCGCGTTATCGACGGTCAACCCGGTCGCCTCGTTCGTCGTCACGTTGCGCACGGTCTTCGTCATCGCCGACTGACCGTAAATGGTTATCGGTGTCGCGACGTTCTCGCTCGTCTGATTCGGATTGCCGTAGCCGGCGGGATCCGGGTTCGCTCCGTTGTTCGACGTGTCGTTCGCGACCGCGCCGTTCGCGTTGCCCGTCGTGCCGGCGGCGGACGTGGTCAACGAGTTCGAATAGGTCTGCGTCCCGACGGGCGGAACGATCTTGACCGTAAACGTGACGGTCGCGCTGCCGCCGATCGGCAGCGTGCCCGCCGTCACGAGCGTTTTCACGGCGTAACCGTTGTATGCGGCGTTGACGGTCGCGCTCGCACCCGTCGTCGTGGCGACGACGGCCGGAGCGTTCGCAATCGAGAACGTTGTGCCCGTCGGAAAGGTCACGGTGAGATCGTCCGTCGCCGTCACGGTAGCGAGCGGCGTGTCGCCGTAATTTTGGAGAAAGACCGAGTACGTTATGTTGTACGATCCGTCGCCGTTGTTGATCGTGCTCGCGAGTTTTGCAGCGCCGATAACCGGGGTGTAGCAATAGACGTAGGCCGTCGGCGCTGCCCCCGTTCCGCCGGTCGTCCCGAGCGTCGCACCGTACGGCGCGAAGCCGTTCGTCACGAGCGTGCTCCCCGCCGTCGTCCCTTCCGCCGCGCCCGCCACCGAGATCGAAGAGGCCGTCGCCGCGACGTAGCCGCCGCCGCCTCCGCCG
>CAJCIN010000003.1 GCA_903970385.1 Rhodospirillales bacterium
GATGATCGATCAACCGAAGGCTCTCTACGACGACATCACGGCTTTCGTCGCAACGCTTCCCGCGTAAACATCAGCTAGGCTTTCGACCCTGCGGGGCCAACGTATGGGCACCGTGCCCATTCATAAACGCGACGCTCCAACGCTCGGCTTCGCGGGCGCGATCGGCAACACGCCGCTGATCGCGCTTCCGAAGCTTTCCGCCGCAATCGGACGACGGATTCTCGGCAAAGCGGAATTCCTGAACCCCGGCGGCTCGGTCAAGGATCGCGCCGCGCGCGGTATCGTCGAAGACGCCGAAGCGTCGGGCCGCCTGACGACGGGCGGCACGATCGTCGAGGGCACAGCCGGCAAAACCGGCATCGCGCTCGCGCTGCTCGCGAACGCGCGCGGCTACCGCGCGATCATCGTCGTGCCGGACGATCAGTCGCCGGAGAAGATCGCGCTCTTGCAGACGATCGGCGCCGACGTGCGCATCGTCCCGGCCGTGCCGTTCACGAATCCGGCGAACTACTATCACGTCGCGCGCGGCATCGCGGAGTCGACGCCGGGCGCCGCGTGGGCCGACCAATTCGACAACGTCGCGAACAAGAACGCGCACTATGCGACGACCGGACCCGAGATCTGGGACGCGACCGGTTCCGAATTGACGGCGTTCGTCGCCGCGTGCGGCACCGGCGGCACGCTCGCCGGGACGGCGACCTTCCTGAAGGAACGCGACGCTCGCATTCGCGCGGTCGTCTGCGATCCGTACGGCTCCGCCCTGTACGCGTACGTGAAGACGGGCGAGCTGACCGTCGAAGGCGATTCGAACGCCGAGGGCATCGGCATCAAGCGGATCACGAGGAACTTCGCGGGCGCGCCCGTCGACGACGCGGTTCGCGTCGACGATCGCACGATGATCGAGATGGCGGCGTGGTTGCTGCGCGAGGAGGGCCTGTATCTCGGCGGAAGCGCCGCACTCAACGTCGCGGGCGCCGCACGCTACGCGCGAACGTTGCCGAAGGACAGCACCGTCGTGACGATCCTGTGCGACGGTGGCGAACGATATCGCTCGCGCATCTGGAACGCCGCATGGCTCGCGGAGAACGACTGCGCGCCGTCCGCAACCGACCTCTCTTTTCTCTAAGGATCCGCGATGCCCGATACGACCGACCCGACGCGCGCCACATCGATCACGCTCGGACGACGCGCGTTCGCCGTGCTTTCCGCAACCGCCGCCGCCGGCGGAACGATTGCGGCGGCGCTCGCGGACGGAACCGGCTTCGGCAAGCCGCATCCGCCGATCGTCGCGGAAGACGACGCGACGATCGCCGTCACGCGGCCGGCGATCACGTACGGCGCGCGCTCCATCGACGCGTATGCCGCCGTGCCGAACGGCCGCAAGCCGATCGCCGCCGTCGTCGTCGTGCAAGCGATCTGGGGCATCGACGCGCAACTGCGCGACGTCGTGCGCCGCTTCGCGAAGGAAGGCTATGCCGCGATCGCGCCCGACCTCTACACGGGCCTCGGCGCGCCGAGCGGGGACGGCGCGTCGGATTTCGCGCCGTATCGCGCCATCGCGACGAAACTCTCGGACGACGTCGTCGATGCGGACGTCGCAGCCGCGGCCGCATTCGTGCGCCGCGACGCGCGCACGAAAGTCGGTGTCGTCGGATTCTGCATGGGCGGCGGGATCACGCTTCGGCAGACGGTCGACAACGCGGCGTCGTTCGCAGCGGCGTCGATCTTCTACGGCAAGGTCCGCTACGGAACCACCGACGACAAAGGCACGATCACGCCGATCGCGCTCGAGTACGCGGCGGACGTCGGCGTGCCGCTCGCCGGAAGCTGGGGCGAGCGCGACACGAGCATCAAGGCCGAGGACGTACGCGCGCTCGACGCTCGTCTGACCGCGCTCGGAAAACCGCACGACGTGCGCGTCTACGGCGAGGCCGGACACGCGTTCTTCGACGACACGCGCGCGTCGTACGTCGCGTCGGCTGCGGCTTCCGCATGGACGCGCACGCTCGCATGGTTCGGCCAGCATCTCGGCTAAACGATGACGCTCCGCATCGTCCATTGCGCCGACGTTCACCTCGAAACGGTGTTCCCGGAAACGCGCGGCGGCGCCGCTCGCAGGCACGCGCTCGCGGACGCGTTCGCACGCATCGTCGATGAAGCGCTCGCGCGCGAGGCCGACGTCCTGACGATCGGCGGCGATCTCTACGAGGCCGGGCGCGCCGGCCCGCAAACCGCACGCTTCCTGTTCGAACAATTCGCGCGCTTTGGAAAGCCGGTCTATATCGCGCCCGGCAACCACGATCCGTACGCGCACGCCTCGATCTACGCGCGCAGCGACGTCCCGGCCAACGTGCGCGTGTTCAACGAAGCCGCCTGGCGCGCGTATCCGCTCGGCGCGGGCGTCACGCTCTTCGGCTTCGGACATACGCCCGCCGAACCGGGACGTCCGTTCGCACACGCGCGGTTCGATCGCGGCGGCGTGCAGATCGCGCTCGCGCACGGCAGCGATGAAGAACGCTGCCCGCCGAACAAACGCGCGACGGCTCCGTTCCGCGAATCGGAGGTGCGTGCGGCGGGCGCGGCGCTGCTGCTCGCGGGCCATTACCACGGCGGGTACGTCGTCGACGACGGCGGTGCGCCCGTTCTCGCATATCCGGGATCGCCCGAGCCGATCAAATTCGGCGAGACCGGGACGCACGGGGCGCTGGTCGTGGACATCGACGGACCAAAAGTGCAGATCGAACCGGTCGATCTCGCGCGCACGCGGCTGATCGATCTGACGATCGAACTCGACGGCGCGCCGAGCGAACACGCGATCGGCAAAGCGTTCGAAGAGAAACTCTCCGGCTGCGGCGGCCACGACTACGTGCGTTTGCGTCTAACCGGTGCAATCGCGCGCGGCACGCGGCTCGATCGCGAACTGCTCGCGGATCGCTACGGCGCGCCGCTCGGCGGACTGGAGCTCATCGACGAAACGCGCATCGCCGACTACGAATCGCTGGCCGAGGAACCGAACGTGCGCGGCCACGCGATCGCCGATCTGCTCGAACGTCGCACGGCGGGCGATCGCGACGCCGAGGCGGCGCTGCGCGTGCTGGTGGCGGCGTTCGATGGAGTCGAGATCGCCCCGTGATCCTTCGCTCCCTCACGATCGCCGGGTTCGGCCGCTTACGCGACCGCCGCTTTACGTTCGGCCGTGGACTCAACGTCATCTTCGGCGAGAACGAGAGCGGCAAGTCGACGCTGTGCGCTGCGATCGCGGCCACCCTCTACGGCCTGGAACGGCGCAAAGAGGCCTGGCGGCCGTGGGATCGCGGGCCGTTCGCGACGACGCTCGTCTACGAACTCTCCGACGGCCGTGAAATCGAAGTGTCGCGTGATTACGACGCGAAAGCACCGCGCGTCTACGATCGCAACGGCACCGATCTCGCGGCGGAAGCCGGCGACGGACGATCGCTCGTGCCGGGCAAGGCCCATTTGGGCATCGGGCTCGACGCCTTCTGGAATGCGGCCTACGTGCGCCAGCAAGAGATCGCGATCGAGGAAGGCAAAGATGCCAGCGCGATCGCCGATGCGCTCGCGCACGCACTCGACGGCGGTCCGCGCGAAAATAAGGCCCGCGACGCACTCAAGCGGCTCGACGACGCGTTGCGCGCGCATGTCGGCACGAAGCAGGCACGCAAGAACGCGCACTTGCGCGCCTTGCGCGACCGGCTCGACGACGAACGGCGGCGCGCCGAGGAAGCGCGTGCGTCGCTGGTCGCGCTCGATGAGCTGCGTGCTCGCATCGAGCAGGCGACGCTCGAACGCGAACGCTTGAGCGCAGCCGGGACCGAAACGGAACGTCGCGCGCGCGGCTTGCGCGCCGGTGCGCTGCGTGCCCGGCTTGCCGACTTGCGCGCGTGGCGCGAACAGTATGCAGAAGTGCAGGCCGCACGCGCGATGTTCGACGACGTCGCGGAGTTCGACGCGGACCGCGAAGGCGACGCGGTCGATGCCTATCACGCCTGGGTCACGGCGGAAACCGTCGCCGAACGCGCGGCGGAGGATGCCGAACGCAACCGGCTGACCGAAGAGGAGACGCACGAACTCGCCGACCGCCGGGCCGATGCCGGCCGCGTCGACGACGAGACCTACGCAACCCTCACCCAGACCGCAAACGATGCGGCAGCCGCGCGCTCGCGTGCCAGCGCGGCTGCA
>CAJCIN010000004.1 GCA_903970385.1 Rhodospirillales bacterium
CCGCCTCGATGTCACCGACGTGAAATGACGCCCCGAATCCCGCGTGGAGGGCCTCGATCATCAAGTCGTCTTGACCGAGCCGCTGCGCGAGGGCGATCAGCGTTCGTGCGCGCGCGATCGCGCTTCGGTGGTTGCCCTGCATGAAATCGCAATTGCAAACACCCCACGACGCGACGAACGTCTCCCGAGATTCGGGGAGACCCGCCGCAACCTCCAGACCGCGTTCGTACGCGGCACGTGCCGCCGGCGATCGCGGGCCTTCGGACACGAGCGTTGCCACACCGAGCCTGTTGTACAGCTCGAGTTCGGTCGTTTGACGGTCGCTCGAGAGCGAATCCACCACGCGCAGCGCACGCCGCAGATGGAGCGCGGACTCGCGATAGGCCGAGCGCGAGATCGCGATATCGGACGCGCGCCGCCAATACGACAACGCTTCGACCGGATCGCCGCCCTCCTCGAGGTGATGTGCGACGATTTCCGGCTCGGTCGACGCGCGCGTCCCGGAACTCGCCACGAGCGTCCGGGCCGTCTTGAGGTGCAAATGCTGCCGGCGAGGGCGCAGCAACCCCTCGTACGCCGTGTCGCGCACGAGCGCGTGCTTGAACGCGTAGCCGCTCCCGTCGGCTCGCGATTGGCGGATGAGCAGGCCGCTCTCCAACAGCTTTTCGAGAGCCGCCTGCAAGGCAACCGGTTCGAGACCGCTGACTTCGGCGACGATGTCGGTGTCGAATTCGCGTCCGATCACGGCGGCAATCTGGGCGACGTTCCGTACCGGGGCGAGCGCATCCAAGCGCGCCGTCAGCGCATCGCGCAATGTCTCGGGAATCGCGACCGACGCCGACTTCTCTTCAGCGTCACCCGATTCCAGAATCGTTTTCGTGAGCTCCTCGATGAACAGCGGTACGCCGTCCGTGCGCTCCGTGATGCGGTCGACGAGACCTTTCGGAAGAACGCGATCGCCGCAGATCCTCAACACCAGCGCCTCCGTCTCGAACCGACGAAGGCGGTTGAGCGCGAGCGTCGAGACGTGGCCTTGGTGCGTCCACGGCGAGACGAACTCGGGCCGAGCGGTCAGGATCGCGAACGCCCGTTGTCGATCCATGCGTTCGATGATCGTGGATAGCAGGTCGAGCGTCGTCGGATCGATCCAGTGCACGTCCTCGACGATCATCAGCACGGACTCGGCCTCGGCGACCGCGGCGAAAGCTGCGACGAACGTCTTGAACATCGCGGCTTTACGTTGTTCGGCCGAGAGCCCGAGCATCGTCGGCGAACCATCGGCGCCCGGCAGCGCGAGCAAGACGGCGCACGCGTCGGCGAACGGTCCGCGATCGACGAACGCGGGGAGGCGCGCGACGAACGCATCGAGTTTTGCTCGCCGCCGCTCGTTCGCGTCGCCCGGCGCGATCGAAGCCGCGGATTCGAGCGCTTCGCCGAGCGGATAGAGCGCGCTCGCCGTGTGGTGCGGCGTGCATTGAAAGCGCAGGGTCACGCCGTCGTCCGCGGCGTGCGTCCGCAAGAACTCTTCGACGATGCGAGACTTCCCGATGCCGGGTTCGGCGACCACGACGACGACCTGGCCCTCGCCGGAACGTGCGTGTCGCGCGCGATCGTCGAGCAGGCTCGCTTCGGCCGCGCGCCCGACGAATTCCGACGCCGTGGCCGCATGCCGCGCGGCAAAGCGAGACGCGTGGCTCTCGCCACCGACACACCATACCTCTTGCACGCCCGCGCCCTTGATGTCGCGCTCTCCGAGCGACGTGAGCTCGAAGGCGTCCCCGAGGAGACGCCGCGTCGAAGCGGCGATCACGACGCGGTCGACCTCCGCGACGTTCTGCAATCGGGCGGCGAGGCTCGGCGTGTTCCCGACGATCGAGGCGCGATCGCGTGTCGCCCCGGGCGCATCGCCGACGACCTCGGTCCCGGTCGCGATGCCGACGCGCGTGTGCAGCGCGTCTCCGTTCGCATCGATCGTGCGCACCGCGTCGATCATCGCGAGCGCGCAGCGGACGGCGCGCTCCGCGTCGTCTTCGTGCGCGACGGGATAGCCGAACTGCGCCATGACGCCGTCGCCGAGAAACTGTGCGACCTCGCCGCCGTGCGCCATCACGACTTCGGCGCAACGCCCGTGATACGTGGAGAGCAGTGTCCGCAAATCCTCGGGATCCATCGTCGCGGCGAGCGCGGTCGACCCGACGAGATCGCAGAACACGATCGTCAGTTGGCGACGCTCGCCGGCCTCGGCGAAATCGGGCGGCGGCGCCTCGCCCGTGTCGGGACCGGCGGGAACGGGCGGAGCGAGCGCGCGCAAGATCTTCTTCCGATGGCCGAGCGACACGCCGAGTTTCTCGAGATCCGCGTCCGTGAGATCGGGCAGCACCTCGAGATCGATGTCCGACGCGGCGAATGCCGCCGCATAGCGAGCGAGTCCGAGCGTCTCGAGCCACGCCGACACCTCATCCGCCATGCTAGACGACCAGCGGCTCCGGGAGCGCGGTGACATCCGCCGATGTCGCGGACGTCGAGGGCGACATCCAGCGGCGGGTGACCGCCAGCGGGTCGTGCATCGAGACGTCGATCGCGGCCGGCTCGTCCGAGCGCCGTGCGGCACGAAGCGCGTCGATCGCATCGGGCAGCGCGAATTGTTCGCCGACGTAGCCCGAGACGAACCGGCCGCCGCGAATCTCGCCGCGCGCCTCGAGTCTGCGATACGCGCGTAGCAATTCTCGCCAGGGCGGCGCGACCGATTCGCGAGCGATGACGTCGCGGAAGACGACACCGTACCGCGCGAGCAGGCGGCGCGCGAACGCTTCGACGTCGACGCTCGTGCGTTCGGCGACGAGCGCCGTCCAACGGCCCGACGACGAACGCGGCCGCGCGCGGAGTCCCTTTTCCCCGAGACGGCGCTTGCTGTCCGAGAGCGAACGCAGCGCGTCGAATCCGTCCGCCGTCACGAGCCCGGCGGCGACGAGTTGCCAGAGCGCCTCCTCGACTTCCGCCGGCAGGCGACCCGACCCGCGGACGATGTCCGCGAAGAACGGCGCGCCGCGCTTCTCGATCTCGGCCAACACCTCGCGTGCCGCGTGCGAGAGCGCGGCGTCGTCGTACGCGTCGCGCGCGAGGAGCGTCGCGGCGTCGGCGCGTTCGAAGAGCGCGATCGGCGCGAGCTTCGTCGGCCGGATCCGGCGGCGCGCGACATCGTCCGCTTGCGGCACGAGCGACGCGTGCGGCGAGAGCCGTCCCCACACCACGTCGCCCGCGAGGCACAGCTTGTCGAGATACTCGTGCCGATAGCCGGCGACGCGCGCCGGAAGAATCGTCGTTTCCCACGCGGCGGCCGGAATCTCGAAACCCTCGAGCTGCCGGACGACCTCGAGCGTGCCCTCGACGCCGTGGAGGCGCATGCCGGGCGCGACGTGCTGCCAGCGAAACAGAAAGCGGACGAAGTCGGCCGTCGAGACCGGTTCGATCTCGCGGCGCAGCGTGCCGATCGTGAGCCGATGGATGCGGGCGAGCACGCGCCGGTTGACCCACTCGACGCCGCCCGTTCCGCTAAACGATCCGGAGAAAACCTGGCCCTCGTTTTCGAGGTGCAAGAGCGCCGTCTCGATCGTCGCGCCCCCGACCGCGAACCGACGCGCGAGCTCGGCCACCGTCACGGGACCGCTCGACTCGAGCCAGCCGCGGACGATTTCCGCGAACGCGCCTTCGCGCGTCGCGGGCGGCGCCGGCCCCACCGCGAGCGACGCGATCTCGGGCGCGAACGACGCGCCGGGATACGCGATGCGCGCGATCGCGATCCGCTCCGAGCACGTCCAAAAGCGCGTGCCCGCGACCTCGATCGTCGTGGCACGGCCGTGGGCGACGAGCTCGTCGAACCACGCGCTCCACGCGTCGACCGGCGGCAACACGACGAGCGTCGTCAGTGCGTCGTGCAGTTCGTCCGCGTCGCGCACGAGCGGCCACGACTGCGCGGCGACTTCGGCGATCGCCGCGGGATCGAGGATGCCGTCGGGGCTCGTCTCGTCGCGCGTCGTGCGGCGCAGCGTCACGGCCCGCGCTCGCCGTTCTTCGAGCGGCGCGTCGTCGAGGAACGCATACGGATTTGCGTTCAGGATCTCGTGCGAGAACGGCGATGCCGCCGCCGTATCGACCGAGACGGTGCGGATCGCGCGGCTCTCGATGCCGCCGAGCACCGTGCGTAATCCGTCGAGATCCATCGCTTCGTAGAGACAATTTTCGATCGTCTCGCGCACGAGCACGTGATCGGGCACGTGCATCGGCCCGGTCACGTTCTCCCGACACGCTGCGGCGTCGGGGAAACACGCGGCGAGCAGATCTTCCGCCTTCATGCGTTGCAGTTGCGGCGCGACCTTGCGCCCCGCCCGCGAACGCAGGATGGCGAGCGATCGCGTCGCGTTCCAGCGCCAACGCGCGGCGAACATCGGTGCGGGTAGCAGCGCTTGCACGAGCGTCTGCTCCACGCTCGCGGATTTCACGTACTCCCACACCGCGTCGAGCGGAAACGCGTGGCTGTCGGAAAGCGAGAGCACGATGCCGTTATCCGTCGCGGCGGCCTGCAGTTCGATGTCGAACGTCCGGCAGAACTTCTTACGCAAGGCGAGACCCCACGCACGATTGATGCGCACGCCGAACGGTGCGTGGAGCACGAGTTGCATGCCGCCCGCTTCGTCGAAGAAACGCTCGGCGACGAGGGTCGTATCGGTCGGCAGCGTGCCGAGGGCGTTCTTTCCGGCGCGCACGTACGCGACGGCCTGCTCGGCGCCGGCGCGATCGAGCGCGCATTCGGCGAGGAGCCACGCGATCGCGGCGTCGTCGGTTCGTTCGTCGATCGCGCGGCGCAACGCCGCGACCTCGGCCGAGAGCTCGACCGTCCGGCCGAGACCCTCGCCGTTCCAAAACGGAATGGACGGCGGCGCCCCCTTCGCGTTCTCGACGCGTACGACGCCGGCTTCGACGCGACGGATCAACCACGACGTCGTGCCGAGGAGGAAGATGTCGCCGGACATACTCTCGATCGCGAAGTCTTCGTCGACGTTGCCGACGACCGTGCCGTCGGGCTCCGCGACGACGTTGTAGTTCGCCGTCTCGGGGATCGCGCCGCCCGACGTGATCGCGGCCATGCGCGCGCCGCGCCGCGCGCGGACGATGCCGTTCACGCGATCGACGTGCAAGAACGCTCCGCTCCGACCGCGCGACGTCGCGACGCCGTCCGCGAGCATCGTCACGACGTCGTCGAAATCTTTGCGCGCGAGATCGCGGTACGGATACGCCGTGCGTACCGTCGCGAAGAGTTCGTCGAGATGCCACTCGTCGGCCGCGGCCGCGGCGACGACGTGCTGCGCGAGGATGTCGAGCGGCGCGCGCGGGACGCGAAGCGCGTCGATCGCGCCGCCGCGGATCGCGCGCGCGAGCGCGGCGCACTCGAGCAGTTCGTCGCGCGTCGTCGCGAAAATCCGGCCCTCGGGTTTCGCGCCGACCCAATGTCCCGAGCGGCCGATGCGTTGCAGCGCGGTCGCGATCGCACGCGGCGAGCCGAGTTGCACGACGAGGTCGACGCTGCCGATGTCGATGCCGAGTTCGAGCGAAGCCGTCGCGACGACGGCGCGGAGCTCGCCCGCCTTGAGCGCGTTCTCGGTGCCCAGGCGAATCTCGCGTGCGAGGCTGCCGTGATGCGGCAGCACGGTTCCGGCCCCGAGGCGCTTCGCGAGCGCGAACGCGACGCGTTCGCTCATGCGGCGCGTGCCGACGAAGACGAGCGTCGTCCGATGCGCCGTGACGAGCTCCGCGACGCGATCGTAGATTTCGTCCCACGCTTCGCGGCTCGCGATCGGCCCGAGTTCGTCGCGCTGCGGCACCTCGACGGCGAGCGTCATCGCGCGACGGCTCCCGACGTCGACGATCTCCGTCGCATCGCCGAGAAAACGTGCGACCATCTCGAGCGGCTTCACGGTCGCGGACAGACCGATGCGTTGCGGCCGGCGTCCCGTCTCTGCGGTGACGAGTGCGTCGAGGCGCGCGAGCGTCAGCGCGAGGTGGGCGCCGCGCTTGTCGCCCGCGACGGCGTGGATCTCGTCGACGATCACGGTCTCGACGTGCGTCAAAAGCGCGCGCGAGCGCTCCGCCGTCAGCAAGATGTAGAGCGATTCCGGCGTCGTGACGAGCACGTGCGGCGGCGTGCGCAGCATCTTCGCGCGTTCGGCGGCGGGCGTGTCGCCCGTGCGCGTCGCAGTGCGAATCGGCGCCAGTTCGAAACCGGACGCGCGTGCACGCTCGCGTAGCTCCGCGAGCGGCACCTCGAGATTCTTGCGGACGTCGTTCGTCAGCGCTTTGAGCGGCGAGACGTAGACGACGACGGGCCGATCGCCGAGCGTGCCCTCCGCGGCGCGACGGACGAGGCCGTCGAGCGCGATCGTGAACGCCGCGAGCGTCTTGCCGGACCCGGTCGGCGCGGAGATCAGCACGTCGCGGCCGGAGCGCACGAGCGGCCAGCCGTGGACTTGCGGCTCCGTCGGATCGCCGTAACGTTCGGCGAACCAGCTCGCGACGAGCGGGTGCAGATCATCGATCACGATGCCCGGAAAATTCGACGCGGCCAGCTCCGAGACCGCCGGCTCGCGCCTACAGCAGCGCCGCGAGGCGATCGAAGCTCGCGGCGACGCCTCGCTCCATTCCGGACGCGAGCGCATCGTCGCGGAGCCTCTTCGATTCGTACGAGACGACCATCGTGACGGTCGTCGCTCCGTCGAGCTCGTCGAACGTGGTCGTCACGATCGCTTCTCCGTTCGCCATGGCCGGGTCGTCGAAACGCTCCGCGTGCACGATCCGCTCCGGCGGCACGATCTCCCGGTACGTTCCCACGAGACCGAACTCGTGTCCGGCCGCGTCGTTCCGCCAGCGGTAGCGCAGCGTGCCGCCCGGCCGTAGATCGATGTCGCAGATCGGCATCGACCAACCGTCGGGGCCGAGCAGCCAGCGCTTTACGAACTCGGGATTCGTGAACGCGGCAAAAACGGCGCGCCGTGGAGCCGCGAAGACGCGCGTCATGACGATCTCCCGATCGCTCGGCGTCGTCACTTCGAACGTACCGTTTCGGCGAGCAGGTCGTCGAGTCGTGAGAAATTCTTCGCCCAGATCGCGCGGTAGCGCTCGATCCAGCCGGTCGCGTGCGCGAGCGCGTCGCCTTCGAGACGGCACGGCCGTCGCTGGGCGTCGCGGGTCCGCGAGACGAGCCCCGCCCGCTCCAGCACTTTGATGTGCTTCGAAACCGCCGGTTGGCTCATGTCGAAGGGAGCCGCGAGTTCGAGGACCGATGCCTCGCCGGCGGCGAGACGCGCCAAGATCGCGCGCCGAGTCGGATCCGCGAGTGCCAGAAACGTGCGGTCGAGTTCCGCGCTCGACGCGGCCGTATAAATTTTCTGTTCCATAACTGGAAAGTAATATACGCGCTTTCGAGAAGGGCGTCAAGGCCGGCGATTTCTCGAAGCGACGAGGAGCTCGGCGAGCAGCCACGACGCCCCTGCAATCGCGAACGTCTCGATCGTTTCGCCCCAATTGCCGGAATCGCGAGCGTTCAGAGACAGGATCGGCAACCACACGACGACCCCGAATCCGACGAGCATCGCCGTCATGAGACGAGCGGCGAGAAGCGCCGCTCGATGTGCGAGCAGCGCGAGAGCCGCGAGCACGAACGCCGCCGTCGTCGCGTTCGTCCAGAACGTGCGATTCGGCGGCAGCCACGCCGGCACCAAACCGGCCGTGGCGTTCGGGTGGATCGCCTGCTCTACCGCGAACGACATCGCACAGACGCCGAACGATACGGCGCCGAGCCTGATCGCGCTCGCCGGATCGCGGAGCGACGCGACGGTCGCGTAGACGAACGCCGCGCCGAGCACGAGCGAGAATTGCTCGAAGAAGTTGCCCCACGTATCGTAGATCCGCGGCTCGGCGATGATTTTCGCGAAACGAACGAGCGCGAAGACGAGATATGCCGCGCCGGCGGCCGCCGACCCGATGCGTGCGAAACGACGGACGAGCATCGCGGCTCCGCCGAACGTCTGCGCGGCCGCCACGGCGTACGTGAAGAGCGAAGCACCCGGACCGTTCCAGACGTCGCGCGCGAGGCGCAATCCGTCGTACTCGTGCCACGTCAGCGTGACGAGGCCGAACGCGACGGTCGCCGCGCCGAACACGTAACGCCCGATCGCGGGAGACCTTCTGAGCACCCCGTCATCTTTCACTGCGGCGGCGAAAGACTTCTCCCGCAGAAAAAGCCGGCGCCCGCGACGAACGCTCGGCGCATGATCGAGCGTCGTCGATTTCTCGCGTTCGCAGCCGCCCTCGGTGCGTTGCCGGCATTGCGTTCGCGCGCCGCTGCCTCGAACCCCGAGACGCGGATCCCGTTCACGCTGAGCAACGGGTACGTCACGTTTCCGCTGACGATCGCCGGCATCGCGAAACCCGTCGTCGCCGCGTTGAACACGGGTTTCACGTTCAGCTTCATCGATTCCAAACGCTGGACCGCGCTCGGCGGCCGGCACCTCGTGCCGACGGGCAACTATGCTTCGACGACCGACGCGCTCTCGATCGGCGGCGCGCCCCTCGCGCCGACCAAGATCGCCCTCATCGACGGTCTCGACGGCGACGATGCCAAGCTCGGCGTGACCGCAGACGTGTTGCTCGGATTCGATGCCGTCGCCGGTCGCATCGTGGAGATCGATTTCCCAAACGCGATCGTGTCGGTGCGTGCCGCGCCGGCATCGGCGACCACCGTCGCCGATCGCGGCGCCGCCGCGTTCACCTACGAGCAGTACCAGCCGCACAGTCGCAAGCTGCTCACGTTCGACGGCTTCACGTTCGACGGCGCACCGATCGCCGTGCAGCTCGACACGATGTGGACCGGCAACGCGATTCTCTTTCCGACGAAATTCGCCACGGCACCGGCCTTCGCTCCGGCGAACGCACCCGCGCGAACCTACGAGGAAGGCGACCTGTCGGCCGTCACCGTCGAGAACGTTACGTTCTCG
>CAJCIN010000005.1 GCA_903970385.1 Rhodospirillales bacterium
CGGCCTGCACGGCGTCGGCATCTCGGTCGTGAACGCGCTCTCGGAGCGGATGATCACGCGCGTGAAGCGCAACGGCAAGCTCTACGAGATCCGCTTCGAGCGCGGCATCACGGTGCAGAAGCTCAAGGTCATCGACAAGAACGTCGAGGGCACCGGCACCTACCAATGGTTCGTGCCCGACGCGACGATGTTCGACACGGCCGATTTCCATTGGGACATCTTGCAAAAGCGCTTGCGCGAATTGGCGTTCCTCAATCGCGGCCTCTCGATCACGCTGCGCGACGAACGTCCGGACGAAGCGCGCGAAGCCACGTACGTGTACGAGGGTGGCATCGTGTCATTTGTCGAGTACCTCAACGACAAGAAAGATCCGTTGCATCCGATCATCTCGACGAACGGCGAACGCGACGGTGTCGCGGTCGAGTGCGCGCTCCAATGGGCTGACATGTACACCGAGACGATCTTCTCGTACGCGAACAACATCAGTACGGGCGAAGGCGGGATGCATTTACTCGGTTTTCGCACCGCGGTCGCGGCCGCGGTCAACACGTACGCACGCAAGCGCAGTGTCCTTAAAGAGTCCGATGCGAACCTCTCGACCGATGATGTAATGGAAGGTCTCACGGCCGTCGTGTCCGTGAAGCTCGAAGAACCGCAGTTCGAGGGTCAGACGAAGACCAAGCTCGGCAACGCGAAGGTGCGCGGCATCGTGTACGGACTCGTCAGCGAGCGGCTCGAATTCTTCTTCGAAGAGAATCCGAAATATTTCCGGACGATCGTCGACAAGTGCATGCAGGCGCAGCGCGCGCGCGAGGCCGCGAAGAAAGCGCGCGATCTGTCGCGCCGCAAGAGCGCCCTCGACGGCATGGGGCTGCCCGGAAAACTCGTCGACTGCACGGACAAGAATCCGATGGTGTCGGAGATCTTTCTCGTGGAAGGCGACTCGGCCGGCGGCACGGCGAAGATGGGCCGCGACTTTCGCACGCAAGCGATCCTGCCATTGCGCGGCAAGATCCTCAACGTGTGGAAGGCGCGCGAGGACAAGGTCTTCGCGAACGAAGAGATCCGCGCGATGATCACGGCGTTCGGCACCGGGATCGCGGCCGACTTCGACGTCGAGAAGCTACGGTACCACAAGATCATCATCATGACGGACGCCGACGTCGACGGGTCGCACATCCGCACGCTGCTCTTGACGTTCTTCTACCAGCAGATGCGCGCGCTCATCCAAAAGGGATTCGTGTACATCGCGATGCCGCCGCTCTACGGCGTGCGGCGCGGCAAGAAGCAGCGCTACGCGTTCACCGACGAAGAACTCAAGGCGATCATCGGCGACAGCGATCCGAAAGACTTCGCGATCCAGCAGTACAAGGGTCTCGGCGAGATGGACGCCGAGCAGCTCGCCGAGACGACGATGGACATCGACAGCCGCCGGCTCAAGCAGGTCGCGCTCGAAGACGCCGTTGCGGCCGACGAGATGTTCACCACGCTCATGGGCGATAAGGTCGAGCCGCGTAAGGAGTTCATCCAAGCGTACGCGCGCAGCGTCAAGAACCTCGACCTGTAATGCCGGTTCGCTAGCGCGCGGTTCGTGACGCGCCGCCGCGCGATTCGATTCGCGCTCTTCGCGTGCGTCGTCGTCGCGCTGATTGCGTTCCGCGCGCCGCTCGCTCGCGCGTTCGTCTGCGCCGCGCTCGACGTCGTGACGGGCGACGCGGTGTCGTTTGACGCACTCGACGTCACGCCGGAACGCATCGAGGGAGCGGGCGTGCGCGTGATGCGCGGCGCCGTGCCGCTGTTCGTCGCCGACCACATCTTGGTGCGCTATCGGCTCGGCGAGGTGTTCGGCGGCGGGACGCGACGGTACGGGCTCGAGCGCGTCCTCGTCGTTCGTCCGCGCGTCACGCTCGTGCGGCGCGCCGACGGCGGGTTCGACGGCGTGCCGGATGTCGCGGCCGGCGGCTCGGGACCGGCCGCCGCTCCGGGCCGCCGCACCGGACCGCCGCTCCGCTTCGCGCTCGCCGTGCGCGACGGTCGCGTCGAACTGCTCGACCGGTTCCGCGCGTTGCCGGTCGCACGCGACCTGCACGCCGACCGGATCACGGCGTTCGCCGCCGTCGACGACGCGACGCGAACGACGTACCGCGGCTCCGCGCTTTTCGCGGACGATCCCGCGCAGCGACTGCTCTTCGCGGGGCGGATCGATGCCGGCGGCTTCGCGTCGCATCGCGCCTCGGCGGCGCGCGTCGCGTTGCCCCCGATCGTCGACTACTTCATCAATTCGCCGTCCGCGGCGCTCCGCAGCGGCACGGCGACCGCCGTCGACGTGCGCGCGTATGCGTTTCCCGCGCCCGGAGGCGCCCGCTACCATCTCGTCGGCACCGCGCGCGTCGACGGCGGAGCGATGCACGTTCCGGGGCTCGCCGTCGACGCGACCGGGATGCACGGGACGCTCGGCGCGTTCGACGGCGGCCTCGTGACGTCGCGACTCGATGCGCGCCTCGGCCCGCTCGACGTCCGGCTCGCGGGCGGTCTCTACGATTGGCGCAACGTGAAGTTCGCGCTCGGCATCCGGTCGCGCACCGATCTCGCGGCGCTCCGCAAGATCTTCAATTTCTCACGGCGCCTGCCGTTGCACGGCGCGGTCGCGGTCTCGACGTTGCTCGAAGGGCCGGTCGGCACGCCGCTCGTCGCCACGCGCGTCACCGGTCCGAGCATCGGCTACGGCCGCTTTCCGGTGACGGATGCGGGCGGTCGCGCGATCTACGCGGCGAGCGCCGTCGACGTGGTCGGGGCGACGGGCCGGTACGACGGGATCGACGTTCGCGCCGACGGCGCCGTCGCGCTCGGCGCCGTCGCGCGAACGCAACTCGTCGTCGCCGCGACGGGCCCGGCCGCGCGCGTGCCGTATGCGGCGCAGATCGCGCCGCATGCCGTGCTCGAGGCCGGCGGCGTGCTCGCGGGAACGGGCTTGCGACTCGATGCGCGCGGCGTCGCGGTCGGGAGCGGCGGCGGCGTCGCGCTCGGCGCTCCGTTCCACGTCGATCCCTCCGGGGACGGGGCCTTCGGGCCGGTCTTCGCGCGTCGCGACGACGGATCGGATCTCGCGGGCACGTTCTACCTCGATCGCTCGCACGACCGGAGCGGGTTCTGGCTCGACGCGCGCGATTTCGCCGTCGCTGATCTCGGCGGCCGGCCGCGTCTGCCGGGCATCGATCTCGTGGCGCCGGCCTTCGCGGGCCGAATCGACGGCGCGGTCGCGGGCGTCGGACCGCCCTCGGCGTTCCGGGTGGCGGGCCGCATTCGCGGCCGCGCGCTCCGCGTCGCCGGCATCGCGATCGACGACGTGCGCGCCGAGGTCGCGGGCGCGCTCGCGAACGTGCGGCTCGGCGACGTCGCCGCGGCCGGACCGTGGGGCCGCTTCACCGGAGCCGGTGCCTACGCGCGGGGCCGGCTCGCGCTCGACGGGCGATACGACGGCAGCTTCGAG
Organism: Rhodospirillales bacterium; assembly: GCA_903970385.1. Classification (GTDB taxonomy): domain Bacteria; phylum Vulcanimicrobiota; class Vulcanimicrobiia; order Vulcanimicrobiales; family Vulcanimicrobiaceae; genus Palsa-1515. The sequence goes on from CAJCIN010000005.1 coordinate 3,491, forward strand.
CGGCTCCGCGCGTTCACGGGCGACGTCGGCGCGGCCGGACGCGTCGCGGGACCCGTCGCCCTGCTGCTCGATCCGCACCGGACCGTCGTCGACGTGCCGTCGGCCGCGAGCGCCGGGGCGCGCGTGCGCGGCGTTCCGCTTGACGCGATCGCCGGCACGATCGCGGTCGCCGACCGCAGCCTCCGCGTGTACGCCGCCACGGCCCGGGTGGCGGGCGGCACGTTCGCCGCCGCCGGATCGCTCGCCGGGACGCGGGGGATCGGCGTCTCGCTCGCGGGCGCCGACGTCGCTCGCATGGGATCCGCGGCGCCGCTCGGCGCCGGGCGCGTCGCGGCGATCGGCAGCGTCGGCGGCGCGCCCGGTCGCGCGACGTTCACCGGCGGCGTGGCGCTCGGCGCGGCCGCCGCCGGCGGCGTGCCGCTCGCGGGCGACGGTGACGTTACGTTCGGTCCGCCGGGCCTCGACGCACGGCGGGTCGACGCCGAAGCCGGCGGCGTCGTCGCACGGATCGACGGCTCGA
>CAJCIN010000006.1 GCA_903970385.1 Rhodospirillales bacterium
CTCGGGGGCGAGCGCCCGCCCGAGGATCCTGCTCGTCGTGACGTCGGTGCTCGCGATCTACACGCAGTATTTCCTCGCGTTCGCGCTCGTCGGATTCGGCTGCGCGCTGCTCGCGATGCGGCGCTGGAAAGCGCTCGGCGCGTTCGTCGCGATCTGCGTGCCGATCGGCCTCGCGGCCGTACCGCTCGCGATCCGCGCGCACCATCAGGTCGCTGGATACGTAACGGTCGCGCCGCCGCTCGGCGCCCTCCTGCGCCACGCGGCGTTGCATCCGTGGACCGAGTTCGTCTTTCCGTGGGATTCCGACTGGGACGAAGTGCGCGGCGTGCGCCTGGCGTACGACGTCGTCGTCGTGGTCGGGTTCGGCGTCATCATCGCCGCGATGCCGCGCCTGCGCCGAAGCGATCTCGGCTGGATCGCGTGCGCCGTCTCGATCGAGGCGACGTATCTCGCGTTACTCGCCGCCGTGCGGCTCGAACTCAACAGCCGGCACTACGTCGCGCTCTACGTTCCCGTTGCGGCGGCGACGTACGCCGTCGCGTGCGGGATCTTGCGCGGCAGCCGGCCGCGGTACGCGCTCGTGTTCGGCCTCAGCGCCGCGCTCGTCGTCGCGGGCACCGTCACGCGCTATCGGGCGCTCGCGCAGCCCGGCGATTGGCGGCGCGTCGCCGCGTACGTGCGCGCGGAGGCGCGGCCCGGAGACGCGATCGTCGTCTACGCCGCAGACTCCGTCGCGCCGTTCGAGCGGCAATACCACGGCGATCTTCCGGTCGTTCCGTTTCCCGTCGCCCCCGCCACGGACGTGTATTCCGACGACGTGCTGACCCTCCGCTCCGAATCGCAAGCGAAGCGCGCGTTCGACGCGCTCGCCGGCTACCGGCACCTGTGGTTCGTCGACGACATCGGCTGTTTCAAGAACGACAAGCCCTACGGCTGCGCGTACGTGCAACCGGCGATCGACCGGCAGTTCGTCGTCCTCCGGAGCCGCGCGTTCTTCGAGAATTCCGTTCGGGAACTCTCAGCGCTGCGAAGCGAAGGCCGGGAACACGCGACGCACCCGTAGCGCGATGAACTCCGGCACGTCGCTCGGGCGTGCGACGAGGACGTGCGCGAGCGGCAGATCGCCCATGCGCGCGAACAAGACGACCTTCGCGACGAATGCGATGACGTAGGCGACGCTGTCCGCGATCGCGGCGCCGGCGAGCCCGAATCTCGGCACCGCGAGCAACGTCACCGTCCCGCAGACGACGAGCGTCACCGTCTCGAGGCCGAGCAAGAGCGACGGGCGGCCCGCGCGCACGCCGATGAAGTACGAGAGCATGCCGTCCGCGCTGTACAGCACGAGGCCCGGCAGCAACAGACGCAGCACGATCCCCGATTCCGCGAACCGCGCGCCGTAGACGTGCGCGATCAGCCACGGCCCGACGGCGAAGAGCACGATGCCGGCGACGAGCTGCACCGCGACGAGCGAGCGGACGATGCGGGCGACGAGCTCGACCGATTCGCGCATCTCGTACATCGCGACGCGACCCGACGAGGACCAGATGACGGAACGGCTGACCTGCCACATGATCTCGCCCGAGGCGAGCGCGAGCGTGTAGATGCCGAGCGACGTCGGCGAGAGCAGCGCGCTGACGATGAAGACGTCGATGCGTAGCGCGAGAAACGTGACGTTGGCCGACAGCGCCGATTTGGCAGCGAACACGATCTGTTCGCGCACGAGATTCGCCGCGTCCCGGCGGTCCGGCTCGTCGCCGAGCAGACCCGAGAGCCCGATCGTGTCCCACAGCGCGGCCGCGACGTAGGCCGCGATCCACACCGCCATCACGGCCCAGACCGGAATGTGGAAGAGCAGGACGAGCGCGAGCGTCGCGAGAGAGTAGCCACCGCCGATGGTGAGCGCGTTCTTCATGTTGATCTGCTCGACGCGATCGCGCAGGATGTAGACGATGCCGATCGCCTGCACGTACATCGCGAACGGGAACGCGATCGCGACGTACAGATACGCCGGCTGCTCCGGAAACCGGAGGTACAACGCGACGAAGATCGCGGCGCCGAGCGGTCCGAGCGCGGCCATCAGCCGGAGCGACGTGCGCCACACGGCTCGAGGGTCGCGCCGCTCCTTGCCGATCTGAAACGCGATCGCGCTCTTCAGTCCTTCGGCGATCGTGATCGCGAACGTCAAGAGCACCCCCGCGAACGCGATGACGCCTTTCCCCACGGGACCGAACGCGTGCGCCGTCGCGATTCCCGCCGCGATCGATGCGCCTTGCCCGAAGAGCAGCGTGCCGAAGGTGTGGAGCGTCTTACGCGCGAGGCTCTGCGAACTCACGCCGCCGAGTGAAAGAGAAACTCGGCCCCGGTCTTACAGATGATCAAGATGTCCATGAAGATCGACCAGTGTTCCAGATAGAAGAGGTCGTAGCTCAGACGCTCGCCGATCGCCGACGTGTCGACGTTGCGCTTCATGTGAATGTGCGACCAGCCCGTGATGCCGGGGCGAACGAGGTGCCGCTCGTCGTAGCGGACGAGCATCTTGCGGAACTGTTCGACGTAGAACGGGCGCTCGGGGCGCGGGCCGACGATCGACATCTCGCCGCGAACGACGTTGAGGAGCTGCGGGAGTTCGTCGAGGCTCGTGCGACGCAAGATCTTGCCGATGCGCGTCGTCCGGTCTTCGCCCGACCGCGCCCACACGGGGCCCGACGCGGTCTCGGCATCCGGCTTCATCGTCCGGAACTTGACGATCTCGAACGGAACGCCGTAGCGGCCGATGCGCCGCTGCCGGTAGAAGATCGACCCGGCGGAGTCGAGCTTGACCGCGATCGCGATCGCGAAGAGGATCGGCGAGAGGACGAGCAACGCGGGCGCGGCGATCGCGAGGTCGAAGGCGCGACGCGCCCATTCGGCGCCGGGCGTGCAGATCGCGAGACTGCGCGGGTAGAGCAGTGCGAGACCGCCGTCGCGGCGGACCGCGAAGTCGCACGCGTGCGGCCGGATGCGCATCGGCGCGAACGCGAGCTTGACGCCCCGCGATTCGAGGTACCGCAGGAGCGAGGGCATGATCTCGGGCGGCAGAGCTTCCGTAACGATCAGCTCGTCGACGCCGCGGTCCAGGGCCGTCCGGACCCATTCGAGGCGCGTGACGTCGCGATCGGCGAGCGCGGCCGCGACGTCATCGTCGAACGAGTCGATCGGAAGGGTCAGGACGCTATCGGACGTCGTGAGGGATAGTTCGCTCGGGACGGCGGCGACGCGCTCCGGCGTGCCGGCGATCGCGATCCGGCGGGTGCGGAGCGGCATCGCCCGCTCGCGAATCGTGTGCGTCAGGAACCGCGACAGGCCGACTCCGACCGCGGTCAGGGCGAGCGTCGCGATCAGCAGATGACGGAACGGCAGCAGCACGGGCACGAGGAGAATGATCAGGAGTGCCGGCGCCATCGCCATCCCGGAGGCGGCGAGCGAGGCGTACACTTCGTCCCGGCCGTTGGCGGCGAAGGAGCGGCGGTACATGCCGATGCGCTCGAAGAGCATGAGCCAGACGATGGCGGCGAACAAGATGCTCTGGAGCGCGCCCGGCACCGCGCCGAGGTCGCCGTACGAGCTATGGACCAGCAGTTCCGCACCCAGAGCCGCAAGCGTGAGGCTCGCAATGTCGCCGGCGATCAGAACGAGCGACCACGAGGCACCGAAACGCGACGGTCTCGGCCGCGAGCGGATCGCCGAAGCCGAGGTTAAGCCGGCCTCGATGGTTGCGGACTGGGTTGTATCCATGACCCCTTCATGCTAGCAACGGCGACGATGTTATGCGAGGTGTAAATGGTGAAGAAGTCGAGACGGAGATTAGGACCAAGGTCCCGGATTTGATTGGATTCCGGTCGATGCGGCCTCGCTCGTCGATCCGTACACTAGATCCATGGACCGCAGCGCTTTCACTCTCGTCGTCCCTACATTTAACGAAGCCATCGGCATTCACGTTACGCTTGCCGAGCTGACCGCCGCGGCGGCCGCCCTGCGCGAACGCTACGACGGCGTCGAACTGCTCCTCGTCGACGACGGTTCGTCGGACGGGACGCCGGACATGATCCGCCGGTACGCGGCGGAGCATCCGGGTTCGCTCGAGCTCGTCGAGCACGAGCGGAACGCGGGCCTCGTCGCGGCGATGCGGACGGGCGCCGAGCGCGCGCGCTACGAGACGGTCGTCTTCCTCGATGCCGACCTCAGCTACCGTCCGGAGATCGCCGGACCGCTCGTGGACGCGTTGCGAGGATCGGGAGCTTCCGCTGCGCTCGCGTCGCCCTACATGGCGGGCGGCCGCGTCGCAAACGTTCCGTTCGTCCGGCTCGCCGCGAGCCGCGTCGCGAATTGGCTTCTGACCGGCTGCGCGGCGGGGCGCCTGCACACGTTCACCGGCATGGTTCGCGCCTACGACCGCGCGGCGTTCGTCGGGTTGTTCGCGACCCTGCCCGAGGGCGAGTTCAACGCGTGGGCCGTCGCGATGCTCATCGCCGGCGGCCGAACGGTCGTCGAGATCCCCGCCGCACTCGTCTGGCCGGCCGAGCGCGTAACGTCTCCGTCCCGCCTTTCGTTGGGATCGCTGTGGGATCGTACGCTTCTCGTGGCTAAGACGGTCTCAATTCTCCTCGAGGCCATGCGTCTCGACGCCCGGCGAGCGAATCTTGGGACCTTGGTCCTAGGCTCTCCGTCGCCTAGACCCTGTGCGTCGGATTCGTGAGCCGGTATAACTAGTTCGATGTCACCCTCTTTGAATCGTTCTCTAGGAACCTACTCATGATCGTCAACATGTACGTCGACCACCTCATGCCGCGTTCGCCCGAATCGGCGGAAGAAGTGTGGAACGCGACGCGCGAGCACCCGAAGATGTTTCTCGACGCGGCGAACCGGATCGGTCTCACCCCGAGCGAATATCGCGAGTTCCGCACGCGTCTGCTCGACGGGCAAGCGGTGTATTTGCAGCTCCCGCGTCGCGTCGACGCGATGTCGGGCTCGCACCGCGGCCGCGTGTATGCGGTCAAGAACGCGGTCATGTCGAAGCCGATCATGGGCTGGCGCGTCGCCCTCGCCGATGGAAACGTCGTGTACGTCCCGCAGATTTGCGGCAACATTTCGTTGCTGCGCCACGCCGCGGTCGCGCAAGCCGTCGTCCCGAAGAGTCGTAAGAAATACGTCGCGCACACGTACTATCACGCACCCGCCTACACGCCGGCCGTTGCCGAGACCCCCGTCGAGATGACGCCGCCGGTCGAGACGGCAGCGGCACCGATCGAGACCGCGCCGACCGTCGCCCAGGCGGCGCCCGCCGCCGCGTCGTCGCACCCCGTCGGAGCGTTTTTCTTCATCCCCGCGGCGATCGCGGGTGCCATCGCCGGCTTCTCGCACGGCGGCGGCGGAACGACCGTACCGCCGTGTTCGGCCGGCTCGAACGCCTCGTTCGCCTGCACGAAATAGGTCCGAACCCCGCTTACACGCGCGAAGACGCACCGGCTGATGCCCGTGCGTCTTTGCATTTGACGGAGCCGATGCGACGATGATACGCCTCTGCCTCACCGGTGAGACGACGCTCCTACAGCGCCACGCCTTGCTGCAGCAGTCGCTCGAGAAGCGCGGGTTCGACATGCTGGTGCTCGATCTCGGCGAGAAACCGGCGTCCTCGTCCGCGCGGTACGCCGTCATCGCGGCGCGATTCGCGCTCCGGGCGGCCGCGACCGCCGCCGTCGCCGGCACGCGAACCAACCCGCAGCAGATTCGTGCGGCGTTCTACCGCAGTCCCGATGCCTTCGCGTCGAAATCGCACGAATTCGAGACGAAGATCCACGCCCAACGCGTCCGTCCCGCCGCGGTCTTGCATCTCTTCGGATTCTCGGCGCCCTTCGCGTCGCCGACGGACGTGCCGTACGCCCATTACCTCGACGATACGCTCGCGCTGCGGCGTCGCGACGATCCGACGGTCGGAGGATCGCTCCCGCCGAGCGACGCCGAGCGCTTTCTCGAACTCGAGCGCCGCGCGTATACCGCGGCGTCCCGTCTCTTCGTCACGAACGCGTTCGTCCGGGATTCGATCGTCGACGATTACGGGGTCGACGCCGAGAAGATCGACGTGGTCGGAGCCGGGCCGACGATCGTGGTCGCCGACATGCCGAAGCTCTTCGGCACGAAACGAATCCTCTTCAACGCCTCGGATTTCGAGCGCCGGGGCGGCGACCTCGTCATGTCCGCGTTCGCCCTCGTGCGCCGCGAAGATCCGTCGGCCGTGCTCGTCACGATCGGCGACGCCTTGCCGGGCACGTACGCGGACGGGGACGGCATCGAGGACCGCGGCCGCGTGGAGACGGACGAGTTGCGCGAACTGTACACGACGAGCGACGTGCTGCTCGCGCCCGCGGCGCATGGGCCGCTTCCGGACGTCGCGCTCGAAGCGATGGCGCACGGCACGCCCCCGATCGTTCGCGATCGCGACGGTCTCGGCGATCTCGTCCGCGCGGACGTCGAGGGTCTCGTCATCTCCGATGCCGACGCGACGCCCGAGGGGCTCGCCGCACGCATCCGCGCGCTCCTCGCCGATCAGCCGCGCCTGCGGTCGCTCTCTGACGGCGCGCGTTCGGCGGTCGCGAGCCGGCTGAACTGGGATGCCGTTGCGGAAAAGATGGACCCGTTCTTGCGCCGAGCCGCCAGAGCCTGACGAGAAAAAGAGAAGCCCGCGGCGAGCGGGCTTCGGACGTTGTGGAGATGGACGGTCTCGAACCGACGACATCCAACTTGCAAAGCTGGCGCTCTACCAACTGAGCTACATCCCCGCAGAACGTCCCGACCCGTAAGGTTTTCTGCGCGACCCGGCGCGAGCCCCTGCCGAGCGTTGCGGGCCACGCGTCGCACGCCGGGGCATCGCGCGTCGACGCAGCGACTCGCGAAGACGAACGTTTTATTACGGTACCAAAGCGATCGATACGGTAACGTATCTTCGCTCGCTCGTTTCGCTTGCTCGGACGAGCGATATGCGACACGCACGCCGGCATGATCGCAACGCTCGCGCGCGAGCATCGATAACCGTTGTCCAAGCTGCCGAAGGAACTCTGTAAAGATCATGTAACAGGCCCGGCACGCATCACACGTCTCGCGCATCGCATCGCTCACGATACGAGCGTGTCGTCCGGTACTTTCGTGCCGACGGCATTCGGGCCACGCGCAAGAATTCTCCGGCCCGCTCACGAGGAAATCGTTATCGCGCTTATGCGCAAGCTTCTTCGGCGTTGGCTTTTCGGCCGTACGCTCGAATGTCGGCGCTCGTCCGCGTGCATCGCTTTCGCAACGATCGCGACGTTTACGGCATGTTCGTCTTCGTCCATACCGGCATTCGTCCCGAAAACGTCGAGCGCTAGTTCGAACGTCGCGTCGATCGATTCGGCGCGACGCGATGTCGCGGCGACGGAAGTCGTACCGGACGTTTCGAGCGCGCCGAGCATACGACAATCGAAGACGTGCAACACGGATTCGGGCGTGACGACCTTGACGTGTACGCTCGCGAGCGCGGTCGGATCCGGCGATCAAACGCTGGTCGTCGTCGGGTCGAGAGCTCCCGCGTCGACCCCGAACGAGTATCGTACCATCGGTACCGTAACGAACGGCACGTCGACCTTCACGGTGTACGACGCGTCGCCGGGACTTTCGGCCATCACGCTGGCGTTCGCATCCGCGAGCGACGCGCACGTCGTCGTGCTCGACGTCGCGAACGGCGGAACCCCGACCGGTTTCACCTCGGCGAAAAGCGCGACTGCGCCCGCGATCACGGCGTCCGCGAACGCGATCGTCTTCGACGCGTTCGGTGAAAAGTACGGGTTCGCATTCGACGGCGATGCGGTGCCGAGCGGATGGACCGACTACTACCCGCCGGGATCGAAGGGCGCCGGAAACGGCTTGAATCAGATCGACGTGTTCGCACACCCGTCATCCGTCGCGGGATCGAGCTACCATCTCACGGACGAGACGTACGTGATCTCGGCTTCGTTCGAAATCGCCGCCGGTACGGCGACGGCGTCGCCGACGTCGAAGCCGACCGCGTCGCCGACGGCGAGCGCGAAACCGACCGCCTCGCCGGCGCCGAGTCCGACGACGTCGGGCGCGTACGATTCACGCACGGGGCACACGCCGGCGGGAGGCTCGTTCGGGTACTTCCCGTCTTCTCCGTATCGCAAGACGCTTCCGAACAGTCCCGCGCTCGTTTCGTCGTCGCAATCCGCCGCCTGGAACGCGATGCAAGCATCCGACGATTTCAGTTCGATCACGATCTCCGAAGACGGCACGAACGGGAACGACGGTAGCGATCCGACGACCTACACGAACGGCGACGGCACCGGCTACAAGCTCGACTGCGACAAATACTCGTACTCGCACGACAGCTGCAACAGCACCGCCAACGTCCGTTCGCTGAGCGGTGCGACCGTGAAAATTCCGCTCGGTGCGATCACGGCAGGCGATAGCGACCACCACGTCGTGAACATCGACGTCGTCGCGGGCATCGAAGACGACATCTGGGAAGGACGCCCGATTCCATCGTCGTCCGGCGCCACGTGGGCCGTCGGAGGCGGCGGAGAATGCGCGCTCTCGGGATCCGGTTCCGGCTGCGGCGGTGCGGTCGCGACGAACATCGCGGCCACGCTCGGTCTCGTCCGAGCCGAAGATATTCTGTACTGTTTGGAGGACAGTTCGAGTCCGTCGTCCTGCACGTTGCCCTACGCCGTTTCGATCGCGCTCGCGTGCAACGGCAGCGGCGTCGAATATCCGGCGACCGCGTCGGACGCACAGTGCGGCGGCGGCCAAGGGACGTCGTCGACGCGCATCGCCGAAGGCACGCGTGGCTGTCTGAACATGACCGACGCGGAGATCAATGCGACGTCCTATCGCGACGACGAGAAAGTCGTGTATCGCACGATGGACTGCGCTCACTACGGCGTCTTCGATCGCGACTCGGCGTACGACGACGGTCCGGGCATCAGCATCCAATACCAAGGCGGCGAAGCCTACGCGGCCTTCTCGCAGACGGATCCATGGAAGACGCTCGCGGCACGCGTCGGCATCGCAAAACAAAGCAGGGCCGACTACATCTTCCCCTATACGCTGACGAAGCCGAAGTTCGTCTGGTGCGCCAACACAAAAAAAGACGGGTTGTGCGATTGAAAAAAGTCCGCGTTCGCGAACTTTTTCGAGCGGTGTCGATGGTGGGCCATCCTGGGTTCGAACCAGGGACCTCATGCTTATCAAGCATGCGCTCTAACCAACTGAGCTAATGGCCCGCGACGGCCTGACGCCGCGACCGCACCCTGTTCAGGGCGCCCGGCGAACGGCCCTGCCGCCTCGCGCATCAGATCATCGCAATGTATTTCTTGAGGATTTCGTCGTCGGCTTTGGCTTGTTCCATCGCCATGTCGCGCAGCATGTTCATCTGACGTAGGCGTTCGGAACGCACCTCTTGCGCCGCGTTGAACGTCGCACGCATGCGGTCGAGCTTCGCCTGCAGTTGCTGTTGCTCGCCCTGCGTCGCGAGGAGGACGAGCTCCGCGCGGCGCGTCAGCGTGTCGGCGAGAGCGTTCGCGGCCTCCGGCGTTTCCGCGAGCTCGTCGAAGACGGCCGGCTCGGGTGCCGCGGCGGAGGCGACCGGCGCGGCCGTCGCCACGCCGGTCGCGAGCAGCGGGTTCACTCGCCGCCGGCCGTCCGGATGAACTCTTTGACGATCTTGTCGTCGGCTTCGTGCTGCTTCATCGCGACGTCGCGAAGCGAGTTCATCTCGCGCATCTGCTCCGCTTTCTCGTCCTGCACGTCGTTGAATTGCTGCGACTGGATCTGCATGTCGGTCTGATGCCGCAGCTCTTCGGTCTGCAGCGCGAGATTCTCGTATTCGTACGCCTGATCGATACCCTGTTGGATCGGGAGCGTCGGGTCCGTGCTCGACGAGATGTTGCCGAGCCCCGCCGGCCCGTTGCCGCCGTTGACGAGCCCGTTCACGCCGCCCGCCACCGCGCCGGCCGGGCCGCCGGTGAAGAGTCCGGTCGCGGCGCCCGTGATGCCGCCGACGATGCTGCCGAGGAAATTGCCCATGGTAGTCGTTCCTTTTCGTGTGGGAGAGGTGCGGCTTACGCGTCGTCGCGGTCGTCGAAGATGCCGTCGTTCGAATCGATCGAAGCGGCGACGAGGCTATCGGCGTCGGCCGCTTCCTTCCCGCCGGCCGGACCCGTCGAGCTCATCTCGTTCGCCCACGAGACGGGCGCCGTGAACGGCGATTGCGAGCTCGCGCCGACGACGGGCGGCGCGAAGGCGGCGTACGGATCCACGGATGTCGACGTCCCGGTCGAGGCGGGCGTCTGCGGTGCGGAGGCGACGAGCGCCGCAAGCGGGCTCGCCGAGGCCGCGCCGCGAGCGTCGGCGACGAGCGTCTCCGGGTCGCCGCCGAGGCCGGCGTAGTGGCGTAGCACGGAATCGGCGTAGCCGAGCGTCGATCCGTCGGCCCACGTCGTCGTCGTGCCGGTTGCGGTCGGCGAGCCGGCGTTGTACGCCGAGAGCGCCGCGCGGACGTTGCCGTCGTAGCGGTCGAGATCGTCGCGGAGGAGCGAGGCCGCCGCGTCGGCATTGCGGCCCGGATCCATCGCCGCCGCCGTCTTCGCGAAGGCCCAGCTCCGGTCGTCGATCTGAAAGACGCCCCGGCCGTGCCCGCCGTCGCCGACGACGTTGTTGCCGGAGCTCGCGCCGGGGCCGCCCGTCTCCTGGGCGGCCACGGCCGCGAGTAGTCGCGGATCGAGCCCGTGGTCGCGCGCCGCGACCGAAATCTGCTGCCCGAATCGAATGCCCCCGAGTGCGTCCATGCCGATCCTCCTCGCCGAACGGATCGCGACGAGGCGGCTCGTTGACAAGGGGAGGGCTCCCCCTATACAATCGAGAGGTTGTGCTGGAGGGTCTCCGCCCGCGTGCGGGACTCGAGAGCACGCGCGTCTCGGGGACAAGGGTCGGACAGGCATGAAGGGTACTCGCGCGAGCGTCGACGTCGGCGGCGTCCTGCATACCGGTCGCGAACTCGAAGTCCGCGAGGCACTCGCTCTCCCCGATTTCGGGTCGTTTTCGTTTCCCGCTCCCGTCGACGTGACGTTCACGATCCGCAGGATCGGGCGCGGACTCGACGTTCGGGGCACCGTCGACGGTTCGGCGGAGGGTGCCTGCGCCCGCTGCCTCGACGACGTGAAGGTCCACCTCGAGCTCGACGTCGACGAGCGCCTCGAACCCGGCTCCGATACGGGCGATCCCCTCGGCGAAAACAACGTTCTCAACGGCGACCAACTCGACTTGCAGGATCTCGTGCGGCAAGTCATCGACTCGGCTCTCCCGCTCGCGGTTCTCTGCGGCGAGGCGTGCGCGGGGCTCTGCACGACCTGTGGTCACAAGCGCGACGGCATCTGCCGTTGCGCGCATCCGGAGTAACGACATGGCAAACCCAAAATGGAAGACCCCGCGATCGAAGACGCGAAGCCGGCGCGCGGCAAACTGGAAGCTCGCGACGGTGACCGCCGTCGAGTGCTCGCAGTGCCATCAGGCGAGGCGCCCGCATTTCGTCTGCCAGAACTGCGGCTTCTACGACGGGCGCCAAGTGGTCCAGCCGAAGGACGAGCACGCCGGCCATAACCACCAGTAGCGCGTCTCCGGGCTCCGGTTTTTTCGGAGCGCGGATCGCGGGCGTCGGGCACTACGTCCCGGACCGCATCATGAGCAACGCGGATTTCGAGAAGATCCTCGAGACCTCGGACGAGTGGATCCATTCCCGCACGGGCATGCGCGAACGCCGCTACGCGGCGGACGGACAAGCCTCGAGCGACCTCGCGACGGAGGCCGCACGGCACGCCCTCGAGCGCGCCGGCCTCGCGGCAACCGACATCGACTGCTACATCGTCGCGACGGTCACCCCCGACTATCAATTCCCCGCAACCGCGTGCATCGTCGCGGCCAACCTCGGCGCCGTCGGCAAGGCCGCGTTCGACATCGAGATCGCCTGCAGCGGCTTCATCTACGAGCTTCCCATGGCGGCGAGCTTCGTGCGGTCGGGCGTGTTCCGCCGCGTCATGATCATCGGCGTCGAGACGCTGTCGCGCATCATGAACTTCGACGACCGCAGCACGTGCATTCTCTTCGGCGACGGCGCGGGCGCCGCGATCGTCGAGCGAACCCCCGTCGAGTCGGATTGCTTCCTCGCCTGCGAGCTCGGCGCGGACGGCAAGAACCCGGAATTGTTGTACGTCGAAGCCGGCGGCTCGCGTCATCCGATGACCGCCGAAAAACTCGCGCACAAAAAAGACAAGGTCGAGATGAGCGGCCGCGAGATTTTCAAATACGCCGTCACGAAGATGGTCGAAACGTCGAGGAACGTCCTCGACGCCGCGGGTCTGACGCTCGGCGACGTCGATTGGATGATCCCGCATCAGGCGAACCTGCGCATCATCGAAGCCGCGGCGAAGCGTCTCGAGGTCGCACGCGAACGCATCGTCGTCAACATCGAGCGGTACGGGAACACGTCGTCCGCCTCGATTCCGATCGCGCTGTCGGAAACGATCGAACGCGGGCGGATCCGCGACGGCGACGTGATCCTCTTCACGGGTTTCGGCGGCGGCCTCTCGTGGGGTTCGATCGCTTGGCGGTGGAGCGCGTGACGCGCGTCGCGGCCGTGTTCCCGGGCCAGGGTTCGCACGGCATCGGCATGGGCGGCGCGCTGCGCGACCATCCCGTGTCCGCCGCACTCTTCGAACGCGCCGACCGCATCCTCGGCTACGACCTGCTCGCGATCGTCCGCGACGGACCCGAGGAAAAGCTGCGCGAGACGCGTTACAGCCAGCCCGCGATCTTCGCCGTCGGGTACGCGCTCGCGGCCGTGGCCGTGGCGGACGGTTTGAACGTCGTCGCGAGCGCGGGACATTCGTTCGCGGAAATCTGCAGCCTCGCGCTCGCCGGTGCGCTCTCGTTCGACGAGGGACTCACGCTCGTGCGCGAACGCGGGCTCGCGATGCACGAGGCCGCACAGACGGCCCCCGGCGCGATGTCCGCCGTGCTCGGGCTCGACGAGGTCGCCGTGCGACGCGCCGTTTCGGAAGCCGGCGAGATCGGTCGCGTGCAACTTGCGAACTTCAATTCGCCCGCGCAGATCGTCATCAGCGGTGACCGCGACGCCGTAATTCGCGCGGGCGAGCTCGCGACGGCCGCAGGCGCGAAACGCGTGGTGGCGCTCAACGTCTCCGGTGCGTGGCATTCGGCGCTGATGGACGGCGCTGCGACGCGCTTCGCGCCGTTCGTCGCGCGCGCCGAGATCGCGCTGCCGCGCTTCACCGTCGTCTCGAACGTCGACGCACGTCCGTACGGCGACGTCGCGACCATCCGCAAGAATCTCGTGGACTCGATCACGCACGAGGTGCTCTGGCACGCGACGGCCGAGCGGCTCGTCGCCGAGCACGTCGATTCGATCGTCGAATTCGGCGGATCCGCGGTGCTCGCGCCGCTGATCAAGCGTCTGCCCGGGGCGCCGCCGGCCGTCCACGTCGGCGACGAAGGCGGCCTCGCGAAGCTCGCGGCGTCCTTCCACGCCCGTTCGGCGGCTCCGTGACCGCGTCGCTCGAGCTCGGCGGCCGCGTCGCGCTCGTCACGGGAGCGAGCCGCGGGATCGGCCGGGCGATCGCCGTCGATCTGGCCGCGCACGGCGCCGACGTCGCGATCGTCGGGCGCGACGCCGCGGCGCTCGCGGAAACGGCGGCGGCCGTCGCCGCGGCTCGGGCGGAAGCGCGCGTCCATACGATCGTCGCCGACGTCGCGGATGCCGGAGCCGTCGACGCGTTCGTCGCCGACGTGGCCGCGACGCTCGGGCGCATCGATATCGCCGTGGCGAACGCCGGACAAGCCGTCGACGGACTGATCGTGCGGTCGAAGCCGACCGACATCGACGCGATGCTCGACGTGAACCTCAAATCGGCGTTCTACCTCGTTCGCGCGGTGGCACGGCCGATGATGAAGCAGCGTTCCGGCTCCGTCGTCCTGATCTCGAGCATCGTCGGCGTCGCGGGCAATGCGGGGCAGGCGGCGTACGCGGCATCCAAAGCCGGGCTGCTCGGCCTCGCGAAGTCCGTAGCGAAGGAATTGGGCTCGCGGAACGTAAGAGTCAACGCCGTCGCGCCGGGCCTCATAGAAACCGCAATGACGGAATCGATGCCGGAAGCAGCCCGGGCCCACTACCTCGCCACGATCCCGCTCGGACGGGCGGGGACCCCGGACGACGTCAGTGGGGTCGTCACGTTTTTATGCTCGGATGCCGCCCGATACGTAACCGGTCAAACGATCGTGGTCGACGGCGGCTTTTTGATGTAGGATCGCGCTTCGCGCGTACATAGGGAGAACATGGCCTCAACAGATACCTTCGATCGAGTCAAGAAAATCATCGTCGAGCAACTCGGCGTCGAGGAAAACGAAGTCACGCAGGAAGCGTCCATCACGGACGATCTCGGCGCGGATTCGCTCGATCAAGTGGAACTCGTCATGGCCTTCGAGACCGAGTTCGGCATCGACATTCCGGACGAGGAAGCCGAGCAGATCAATACGGTCGGCGACGCGGTCAAGAAGATCGACGACTCGCAAGCGGCCAAGTCGTCGTAACGGCTCGCGTATGGTGAGGTAGCGTGCTCGAAGCCTTAGGCGAACGGCTGGGAGCGATCTTCCAGCGGCTCGGCAGCCGCGGACGGCTCACGGAAGCGGACGTCAACGACGTCGCGCGCGAAGTTCGCATCGCGCTGCTCGAGGCCGACGTCAACCTCTCCGTCGCCAAAGAATTCGTGAGCGCGGTCAAGGAAAAGGCGGTCGGCGCCGACGTCCTCGCCTCCCTGACTCCGGCACAATCCGTCATCAAGATCGTGCACGACGAGCTCGTCGCGCTGATGGGGGGAGCGCAGGCGCGACTGCTCTTCAGCGACGCGCCGCCGACGACGATCATGCTCGTCGGCCTCCAGGGTTCCGGCAAAACCACGCACGCCGGAAAGCTCGCGCTCCGTCTCAAGGAACAGGGCCGGCGCTCGCTGCTGGTCGCCGCGGACGTCTATCGCCCGGCCGCGATCGCGCAATTGCAGACGCTCGGCAAGCAGATCGACATGCCGGTCTATACCGAGACGTCGAACGATCCGGTCGCGATCGCGCGTAACGGCGTCGCGGAGGCGAAACGCCTCGGCATTCCGACCGTCATCGTCGATACCGCGGGCCGTCTGCAGATCGACGACGCGCTCATGCTCGAACTCGAGCGCATCAAAGCCGAGACCAAGCCGCGCGAGATCCTCTTCGTCGCCGATGCCATGACGGGCCAGGAGGCGACGACCGTCGCCAAGGGCTTCAACGATCGGCTCGGCATCACGGGCATCATCCTCACGAAGATGGACGGCGACGCCCGCGGCGGCGCGGCGCTCTCGATCTTCAAGATCACGGGTGCGCCGATCAAATTCGTCGGCGTCGGCGAGAAACTCGCCGCGATGGAGCCGTTCTATCCGGACCGGCTCGCGTCGCGCATCCTCGGCATGGGCGACGTCCTCACGCTGATCGAGAAGACGCAGAGCGTCTACTCGATGGAGCAGGCGCAAGAACTCGAGGCGAAGTTCCGCAAGAACGAGTTCACGCTCGACGATTTCCTCTCGCAGCTCCGTCAGGTGCGCAAGATGGGCTCGATGACGGACATCCTCAAGATGATCCCGGGCATGTCGAAGGCGCTCCCGAAAGACTTCGCGATCGACGACAAGGACATCAACCGCGTCGAAGCCATCATCTGTTCGATGACGCGCCAGGAACGGTACAAGCCGGATATCCTCAACGCGTCGCGTCGCCGGCGGATCGCTCTCGGGAGCGGCACGCAGGTCGCCGACGTCAATCGGCTCGTCAAGCAGTTCGAACAGTCGCGGCAGATGATGAAGCAGATGGGCGGCGGCAAACGGCCGCGACTGCCGACGATACCCGGCCTGCGCGCCGGGCGCTAACCCACACTTTCCCACGCGCCGCGCGCGATGGGCCACCGAGCAACAACGAAAGAGCACGAACCCACATGGTCAAGATCCGCCTGCGCCGCATGGGCGCGAAAAAACAACCCACCTATCGCTTCGTCGTGACCGACGCCCGCTCGCCCCGCGACGGGCGGTTCATCGAAATCCTCGGCCACTACAATCCGCGCACGGAACCGAAGACGGTCGTGATCGACGACGACAAGGTCAAGGCGTGGCTCGCGAAGGGCGCGCAGCCGTCCGATCCGGTCCGCCGCCTGCTCGCCGAACGCGGGCTCGTGGAGCGCGGCTTCGTTCCCGAGACGAAGCGCAAGGCGAAATCCGACAAGAGCGAGGGTTAGTCCGTGAGCGCGTTCGACGATGAGTTCGGACTTTTCGGCGACGACGACAAGGTCGAAGAAGAAGAGCGAAAATCGACGCTCGGCGCGCGCACGATCTCGACGGGTGAGACGATCATCGACGAGATCGAGCCCGAGGACGAGCGTCCGATGCGTCGCCGCTCGCGTTCCGGCGCGCCCGAAAAACGCGAGTTCACGCCGATTCCCGGCGCGACCGCGTCCGGAACGCCTTGGGCACGCCGCCGTCGCGAACCCGTCAAACGCGACCCGCTGCCCGACGAGATCGCGCATCCCCGCGCCGTCGCGTTGCTCACGTTCCTCGCGAAGCGTCTCGTCAGGAAGCCCGATGCCGTCGTCGTCGATCTGATTCCGGACGCGCGCGGCGCCGTGCTCGAACTCGAAGTCGATCCGGACGATCTCGGTAAGGTCATCGGTCGCGGCGGACGCGTCGCACAGGCGCTGCGCACGATCGTGCGCGCCGGTGCGGAAGGCCGCGTCACGATCGACATCGTCGATTCGGACGAAGACGACGATGAAGACGACGGCGGAACCGACGCGGACCGCGCGATCGACGCGCACGCCGAACCGCAGGCCGCGACGGATTCTAGCGAAGCAGAATAGCGCGGGATCGCGCGCGGTCTTCGACCGCGTGGCGTTGCCGCTCGCTTTCGTCGGTATCGTCGATCTGATCGCCAAGCGCGCGATCGTCGCCTCGTTCGTCGTCGACGAACGGCGGACGGTCGTCGCGCACGCGCTCGACCTCACGTACGTCGAGAATCGCTACGGCGCGATGGGCCTTTTCGGCGATCGGCCGGCGCTGCTGATCGCGCTCGCCGCGATCGTGCTCGTGGGCTTGTGGTTGCTCTTGCGGCCGATCCTCGCGACGTCGTGGCTCGCGCAAACCGGCTACGGGCTCGTCGCCGGCGGCGCGCTCGGAAACGTCGTCGATCGCCTCGTGCACGGCTACGTCGTCGACTACATCGCCGTGCCGCATTTTTACGTGTTCAACCTCGCGGATGCGGCGATCGCGCTCGGGCTCGCGGCGATCGCGCTGCCGTCGCTACGCGATTCGCGGCGCGTCACGTGAAGCGCGTTGCCGTCGGGAAGCTCACGGGCGTGTTCGGCATTCGCGGCGAGTTGAAATGTCGCGCCGTGCCCGCCCACGCGGACGCGCTCGTCGCGGGTGCATCGTTCGCGCTCGGCAACGCGCCGGGCGCGCGACACGTTCGCTGCAGCGGCGTGCGGCGGCATCACGAGCGTTTGCTCGTCGCATTCGACGGCATCACGACGCCCGAAGACGCGCGCACGATCGCCGGCTCCGAATTGTTCGCCGACATCGCGGACGCGGAACTCGGCCGCGACGAATATTTGGATGCCGATCTCGTCGGCTTGCGCCTCATCGATCCGCACGGCCGTGAGATCGCGCGCGTCGTCGGCGTGCAGCATTTTCCCGCGCAGGATTGCCTCGTCGTCGACCCCGGCGGCGCGCTCGTGCCGCTCGTCAAAGCGTTCGTTCGCAACGTCGACGTCGCGGGCGGCACGATCGCCGTCGACTTGCCCGAGGGCTTGATCGAGACGGTCTAGGGTCTAGGGCTTCGCCGTCGCCTGCGCGCGAACGATCGCATCGATCGCCTGCGCGGTGACGCGATCGATGGCTCGTTGCACCGTGTCGCGTTTACCGATCGTCGTCGTCGCGCGATTTTCGCCGAGCTTCTTCCCGGAGCAGTCGTACGCCGTCACGTCGAGCGCGACGCCGTGCGCGGCGTCGATGTCGAGCGTGCTCGCGTACAGCGTCTTCGCCGTCGCGTTCGCCTTGCAGAGATCGCCCGCGTGCGCGGCGGCATCGGCGGCCGTGACGTTCACGGCGGTCGCGCGCAGCGACGCGTTCTTCGCGAGCGATGCGGCGAGCGATTTCGCGGCATAGTCGCGCGACGTCGCGTCCGCGCCGCCGCCGACCGCGCTCAGGAGCGCGCTGCCGTCGGCCGCCGGCGTCGGCGCTGCCGCGACGCTTTGGTCTTTGCGATGCCGCCCGAACGCCTTGCTGAGGTTGACGCCCGCGGCGTCTTTCGTGGTCGCTTCGGGTGTCGATGCGGGCGGCGGTGCGCCGAGCGACGAGAGACTGCGCCCCGCGTGACGGAGGATCGCCTCGTGCAGGTCGCTCGCTTCCGCGAGCGCGTCCGCGTACGTCCGGATCGTGCTCGTGTTGCTCCACACGACGGTGCCGCCGTAGATCGATACGACCTGCGTGATGAGCGAGACTTCGGAACCGATCGGCGTCAGAAATCCGCTGACGTAATAATCCGCATTCTGTTTCTGCGCGGCGGTGAGGTAGTCGCGACGCTCGGTCCCCGGCGTGAACGGCTTCACCTCGACGCCGCCGAGCGCCTGAAGCTTTTCCGCGAGCAACACCGCGACATTACCGCCGGCACCCGCCACGGTCGTATTTCCGGAGACGGTGAACGGGTAGACGACGACGACCGGCGGCGGAAACGCGTCGACCGCGGCCGTCGCCGTGCCGGCACAGAAGACGAACGCGAGCGCGAACGACGAGAGGCGGAAGAAGATCGGCATGACGGGTGCACGGTTCGGACCGGCGGCCGTCGAACCATCGTCGACGTCATGAGACCGTTCGCATGAGCGTCAGCGCGCCGGCCACCGTCACGGTCGTCGTCGACGGGCGCCGGATCGATGCGACGGACGGAGCATACCTGGACGGCGCGACGGTCGTCGGACCGCTCGTGCCGTTCGTGCGCGAGGTCTCGTCGAGCGTCGACCGCGCCGGCGCGAAACGCTTCACGATCGTGCGCGGGGCGCGGCGCATCGAGGTCGCGGTCGGTGCGCCGGACGCCCGTGACGACGGCCGCGTCGAACGATTGCCGGTCGCGCCGTTCGAGCGCGACGGGACGACGTTCGTGCCGCTCGGCGCGATCGCGCGCGCACTCGGCGCGTCGGTCGCCTACGATCCGCGTGCACGCACGATGACGGTGACCCTCGTTCCCGTGCCCGTCGCGACGATGACGCCGTTCGCCGGGTACGTCCCGCCGCCGGGCCCGTTACCGACGTTCGCGCCGAAGGCCACGCCTGCGCCGCAGGCGACCATCTCGGGCATTCCCCGGCCGCGGCGAACGCCGATTCTCGTCGACCCCAATCGGTGAGCGCGACCGCATACGAACCTTTATCGCTCGGGATCCTCTGATCCAGCCGCGAGGGCGACGGCGGCGTCGGGCGTCAGCGCGCCGCCGTCGATGACGAGTCGCCGGCGCTCGCCCGGCGTGAGTTCGCCTCGAGCAGCGCGACGAGGCGATCGAAGGTGGTTTGCTCGATTCGATGCACCGGCCGATTCGAAAAAAAGGGCCGCTGGAAAGCGACCCGTTTCATTCGTGCTGCCTCTGCTCTTTACGAACATTTCCCGACGTAGCCGCACTGCTGCAGGCACTGGATGCAGCCGCCCTGGGAGATCAGGTTGCCGCCACACTTCGGACACATGCCGACGCCGGTCATCATCGCCTTGCGGATCTTCGGTTCGGGCAATTCCGTCAACGTCTTGAGCGACGGCATGTGGTGACCGTTGCCGTTGCCGTTTCCGTTGCCGTTCGCGGCGGGATGCGAGATCAGATCGATCGAGAGCTGATTCGCCTCGATCTCGGCACGCTCTTCGGCGGAGAGCGTTACCTGCGGCTCCGCGACGGCGACGACGTCGGCCTCGCCGCGTGGATTGACGTCCGCGATCGGCAGAGCTAGCGCGAGCGCCTTCGCGAGACCCTGCGAGATGCCGTCCGCGCACGAGAGTGTGGTCGGACCACCGGCGTCACGCATCTTGGGATTCGGGCAGCGCATGCCCTCGAGTTTTTCGATGAACTTCTGCGGGTCGGCGCCGTAGCGCAAGCCGACCGACATCGTGACGCCGAGCGCCTCGAGATACGACTGCTGACACGAGCCGCTCTTGCCGAGTTTGAAGAAGACCTCGAACGGGCGGCCGGACTCGTCTTCGTTGAGCGTGATGTAGAGCGGGCCGCAGCCGACGTTCGACTGCACGGTCCGGCCCCGCATCACGGGCGGCCGCTTGCGGTACGAGATCGGCTTTGCCGCGACGCGCAGCTCGTTCGTCTGCGCCTGCAGGTTCTCGACCTTCGTGAGGAGCTTCGCGACCGTCTCCGCGCACGTGGCATTCGTGGCGCGGAGTTCCGCGTTTTCGTTTTGGAGCGTTTCGAGGCGCGCGATCAGCGCGGCCATCGTGGTCTTGACGGTGTCGTCCATCTAACGTACCTCGAGCAACGCATTCGCCTTCGCGAGCAGCGCTGCGATATCCAGATCGGTGGTGATACCCGCGGCGGGCGCGGGCGAAGCGGCGACCGGAGCCGGTGCGGCCGCGGTGGCGGCGATATCGCGATTGCCGCCGGCGAGGTCGTTGTCTTTCGAAAACGTGACGACTTGCTCGGTGCGCGAACCGTCGCGGTAGTAGGTGAAGCCCTTGCAGCCGGCTTCGTACGCGCGGAAAATCGCGCGTGCGACGTTCTCACGCGTATCGTCGTTCGGTGCGTTGATCGTCTTCGAAACGGCGTTGCACGTGTTCTTCTGGAACGCCGCGAGCATGTCGATGTGCTGGTCGACCGTCACGTCGGCGGACGTCGTGAAGACGTGCTGCCAATGCTCCGGCACCGCCTGCAGACCCTTGAGCGACCCGCGATTCTCTTCGATCTCCCCGAGCAACGCGTCGGAGAAGAAGCCCTCGCGCTTCGCGATCTCTTCGAAGAGCGGGACCACGTAATAGAGATGTTGCGGACGGCCTTCGGCGTCTTTCATGACGTGCTTCGTGTACGCCATGCCGAAGAACGGTTCGCACCCGAACGCGCAACCGGCGATCATCGAAATCGTCCCCGTCGGCGCGATCGAGAGCAACGCCGCGTTACGACGCGGCCGCGCGTCGTCCGCCCAGATCGAGAGATGCTTGTTCGGGAAGTCGCCGCGTTCGCGTGCGAGCGCTTCGCTCGTCGTTTCCGCGTGCTTCTGGATGAACGCCATCAGCTTGCCGGCGAACGCGATCGCTTCCGGCGAGCCGTACGCGATCTCGAGGCGGATCAAGAGTTCCGCAAATCCCATGATGCCGAGACCGACGCGACGGTTGTTCGTGACCATCTCTTCGATCTCGACGATCGGATAAATGTTCGCGTCGATGACGTTATCGAGGAAGCGCAGCGCGAGTGCGGTCGTCTGGCCGAGCCGATCCCAATCGACGCTCTTCGACGTCTCGTCGTAAAAGTTGCCGACATTGATCGAACCGAGGTTGCACGAATCGTATCCGTGCAGGAATTGCTCCCCGCAATTGTGAGCGTAGATGCCATTCGCGTCGAACGCATGGACACCAGGGATCGTACAGTCAAAAACGGGACGCTCGCCGATCGGTTCAAGCGCCGTAACGCTCGCTACGTCGCGGTCGCGATAGTGGCGCCGGCGAGAATCGACGAGCGAACGCAGACGTGCCTGTTTGGTCTCGTCGCTGAATCCGATCCGATCGGCAAAACGCGAAGCCGCGACGCGCGAGATGACGAGTTCGTGTTGCGCAGCACACGCGTATTCGGCTAAGCCGCCTTTTCCGTCGGGCAGCATGCGTGATTGCGCGGGCCGGCGTTCGGAGTAAATCGTCGAGACGATTCCGAGCCGCGCGAGCATACGCTGCGCCGCGGACAGATCGTCGAGTTCGCTCGATGCGAGCCGTACTGATATGCCTTTTTCCAATGAGCCTTGCACCGAGCCATCCGCATCGAACCAGCCCTGCAAAAAGCCGCGTGTAAACTCGGATGAGGCCCGCTCGATTTCATCGCCGACATGTTTAACGCCATGCTGCATTCCGAACGTCTGCGCGAGTTGAGCGAGTCCGACACTACTAAAACTCGTCATCGCGCGATCGAGCACGACCGTGCCGAGGCCGCGTCCACGGACGTCGACCGTCGAACGCAAGCGTTCGGCGGCTTTCGCCGCGACGGCCGTTCGAGACTCGCCCCAATACTGCAGATGAGCCCGACCGGTGACATGCAGATGACCGTCGCCGAGCAGATTTCCGAGTAGCCAGCCCTCGTCGAACGTTCCGGCACCGGACCACTCCCTGCCGGAATGGTTATGGAGAACAAGATCATCGCCGATCGCGAGATCGCCCGTTTCGATCCACGTGCGCTTACCGTCGCGCTCGACGAGCAGTTGATGGTTAGCGGTCGCGTCGATTGAATAGCCACGATTCGTCCGAACGCGAAGCACCGGCTTGATTCCGGTGAAGAAGAAGCCGGCCGACGTGCTGGCGTACGCCGCACCGTCGACGATCGCTTCAAACGGTGTGCCGACCAGATCCGATACGCGCCGCGCTCCATTGGATGTCGTCACCCACGTGTCGGCAGTGACGCACGGATTCGTCGCCGCGATCGGGCCGAGGCCCGGCAACGGATTGACGTCCGGATGGTCGAGGAAGAGCACGCCGGGTTCGCCGTTCTGCCACGCACCCTCGACGATCGCGTCCCAGATCTCGCGCGCTTTGACCGTGCGGACGACCTCTTTCGTACGCGGATCGCGCAGCTCGAAATCGCCGTCGGCCTTGACCGCCGTCATGAACGCGTCCGTCACGCCGATCGAAATGTTGAAGTTGTTGATCTGCGTCTGGAGCAGCTCTTGCTTCATGTGCGCGAGCTGCGCGTCGGAGTAGCGGCCCGTGTCGCTCATGCGATTCCACAGCGCGCGATTTTCCGCGTCGAGCTCTTTCTTGCAGCTCATGAAATGGTAGACATCGGGATGGTCGACGCGCAGCACGCCCATGTTGGCACCGCGCCGCACGCCGCCTTGTTTGATCGAGTCGGTCGCCGCGTTGAAGACCTTCATGAACGACACCGGGCCCGACGCGTCTTTCCCGGTCGAGAAGACCTCGGCGCCCTGATGGCGCAGCTCGGAGAACGAGAATCCCGTTCCGCCGCCCGACTTCTGGATGAGCGCCATCGCCTTCAGATTATAAAAGATGCCTTCGATCGAGTCGGGCACCGGCAACACGAAACAGGCCGAGAGCATCGACAGCGGCCGGCCCGCGTTGACGAGGCACGGCGTATTCGGCAAGAAATCCCGCGCGCACATCATGTCGTAGAACGCGTGCGCCACGCCCTCGACGACGGCATCCGCGTTCTTTCCGCCGCTCTGCGCGTACGGGCGCTCCGGCTTCGCAATCGACGATGCGACCCGCCACAAGAACTCTTTCGGCGTCTCCGCCGACCCGTCGGCCTTCTTCGCGAAATACCGCTCCTTGAGCACGCGCATCGCGTTTGCGTCGAACGCCGGTTCGGCCAGACCCGCCGGAACGGGGACTGCGGGCGACGAGGGATTCTCGGACATCAAAGACCTCCAGCGAAGGCGCGGATTTCGAAGGACAGCGATCGAACACCTGTTCGAAGAACGAGGTGATGGTGACGCTCAGTACGTCATATTGTACACCGCCTGAGAACGGCATACAAGATATTGTGTGTCCATCCTTGCGAACAACGCACGCTCCCAGGTGGACAAGTGTCGAATTCTGTGGAGCCGCCGAGGATGAATCGAGCGCCCGTGGATGGCCTGTTCATGAGTTCGAGGATAGCGAGGATGCGGCGCGCAACGGACCCGCACGTGTTTCGACCCGATTCGTACGCCCGGCGTCTGTCGGACGTCTCGCTCGACGAACTGGCGGCGGCCGGCTTTCGCGGCATCATCGTCGACCTCGACAACACGCTGATCGGCTACGGTCAGGATCACCTCGCCGACGTCGACGCGGCGTGGATCGCATCGGCCCGGGAGCGCGGATTCGGCGTCTGCCTCGTCTCGAACAACTTCAACGGCCGCGTGACGCGCGTCGGGTCGCAGCTCGGCGTGCCGGCCATCTCGAGCGCGCTCAAGCCGCTGCCGCGCGGTTTCTCGCGCGCGCTCGCCGTGCTCGGAACCGCGAAAGAGCGCACAGTCGTCGTCGGCGATCAACTGTTCACGGACGTCCTCGGCGCGAAGTTTCTCGGATTGCACGCGATCCTGACCGAGCCGATCGTGGCGAAGGACTGGCTCGGCACGCGCGTCTTGCGCATGCTCGAGCGCGTCGTGCTCGGCCGCCGCCCGTGAAGCTCGCCGTCATCGGCGATCCGGTGGCGCACAGCGCGAGCCCGGCGCTGCATCGCGCGTTTCTCGCCGAAGCCGGCATCGAGGGCACGTATGAAGCGATCCGCGTCCTCGCCGGGGACGGCGCGCGAGCGATCGACGATTTGCGGTCGCGCGGCTATGCCGGGCTCAACGTCACGACGCCGTTAAAAGAAGAAGCGTACGCACGTGCCGACGAGCGCGACGCCGCCGCGATCGCGGCGGGCTCCGCGAACACGCTCGTCCTCGGCCCGCGGATCGTCGCCTACAACACGGACGGCATCGGCGCGATCGGCGCACTGCGCGCCGCCGGACTCGACGACGTCGCGGGCAGGATGATTCTCGTGCTCGGCGCCGGCCCGACCGCGCGCTCGTGTATCGTCGCGCTCGAAGCAGCCGGCGCCGCGACCTACCTTTGGAATCGCACGCGCGCGACCGCCGAACGTCTCGCCGCAAGCCTCGGCACGCGCGTTTGGCAACCGTCGTCGCCGCCACCGGCCGCGACGCTGAGCGCGCTGCCGCCGCATGCGACGTTTGCCGACGCCGAACTTCGCCGAACGCTGACGCACTGTTCGACGATCGTGGACGCGAACTACGGCGACCGCTCGACGCTGGGCGAGATCCTCGACCGGCCCGTCCACGACGGCACGGACATGCTCAAAGCGAGCGCGGCCGCATCGTTCGCCCGCTTCACCTCCCGCGGCGAACTCAGTAGTTCTACGGATGCGGACGGGCGGCCGGCCCCTACATAATGATGGTGTCGAGGCCGTCGCGTTCGCGTGATGCCGGCTTCGTTCGCCCATCATGAGGAGTACATCCATGCAGAAGCCCGACCGACTTCCTCTCCGTGCATCGCTCGGCGTCGTTACGATCGCCGGCGCCGCGATCGCCGCCCTTGCAGCGACCCATCCCGCGCAAGCGGCTTCGGTGCTCGCGAGCGTCACGAGCGCCGTCTCGTGCGCGACGACGACGGCCTGCGTGAGCGGCACGAACACGAGCAACGGACCGGGCGTCGAAGGCACCTCGAAATCGTCGTACGGCGTCGAGGGCGTGTCGACGTCGAACGACGGCCTCAAAGGCATCTCGAGTACGTCGAACGGCCTCTCGGCCTCGTCGACCTCATCGTACGGCGTCAAGGGCGAATCGTCGACGAGTCTCGGCGTCTACGCATCGACGGCAACGGGAGCAGCGGCGATCGAGGGGATCAATACGAAAGGTCCCAAGAACGAGCCGGCAGTCGGGATTGCCGGCGGCACGTCAGCTCCGAACGGCGGGTACGGCGTCATTGGTTCCGCCGAAAGCGACGCGTCGTTTACGGTCGGTGTCGTCGGCCAAAGTTTGAATGCCAAGGGCTATCTCGGGTCGGGAACCGGAGTGGAAGGCGGGAGCGGCTCCGGAGACGGTGTGAACGGTACCTCGGCGAGCCTTTACGGGGTCGAGGGAGACGTCACCGGCGATAGCACCTCCAGCGCCGGCGTGTACGGAAAGAGTCCCTCGGGAGTCGGCGTTTTCGGCACGTCATCCACTGGAAGCGGAATCGGAGGATATTCGAGTGGTGCCACCTCCGCCGCCGGTAGTTTCGAGAACGATAACAGCGACAGAGGAATCGGCGTTCTCTCCATAACCGACGCGAGCTCGTATCCGTTGGAATCAGGCGAACTCGTAAGCAGCAGCCAATTTTCCATCACGTTTCAAGTCGACGGAGCCGGAGACGTCGCCTACGCGGGAAGCTTGAACGGGGTTTCGGACGCTGCCCGCGGGACGAAGGTGAGCACGTTCGGAGCCGCGTCATCCACGCCGACCGTCGAAGATAGCGGCTCCGCCGAGCTCGTGGCGGGAACGGCGTCCGTGCGACTCGACCCGACGTTCGCCTCGTCGATCGATCCGCGCGTCGCGTATCGCGTGTTCTTGACGCCGGACGGCGACACGCGCGGGCTTTACGTCGCGACAAAAACACCCGCCGGGTTCGTCGTTCGCGAGACGCAGGGCGGACGCTCGACGCTCGCGTTCGACTATCGCATCATCGCAACGAAGTTCGGCGCGGTCGGCAAACGAATGTCCATCGCAAACACGCTGCTACCTCGCGAACACAGGTCGATGCTCCACCTGCAAGCTTCACACTCACCGTTCGCATCGCCGAAGGCACGCGCCGCCTTGCTGCCACCGATGACATTCGCGCGTCCCTAACGCGCAGAGCGAGCTTCGCGGTGTCCGACGGTCGTCGTTCGCCGCGTTCACGGCGTCGGCTCACTCAATAATTCTACGGATGCGGATGGGCGGCTGACGCGCCTATCATGACGTCATCGAGGCCGGCGCGTTCGCGCGATGTCGGCTCCGTCGGCCCATCGTGAGGAGTGAATTCGTGCAGACATCCGTCCCCTTCCGCGCATCGCTCGGCATCGTCGCCTTTGCCGGCGCCGCGATTGCCGCTCTTGCAGCGACTCATCCCGCGCAAGCGGCTTCGGTGCTCGCGAACGTCACGAGCGCCGTCTCGTGCGCGACGACGACGGCCTGCGTGAGCGGCACGAACACGAGCAACGGACCGGGCGTCGAAGGCACCTCGAAATCGTCGTACGGCGTCGAGGGCGTGTCGACATCGAACGACGGCCTCAAAGGCATCTCGAGTACGTCGAACGGCATCTCCGGCTCATCGACATCCTCGAAAACGACGGCATTCGGCGTCAAAGGTGCATCACCGTACATCGGCGTCTTCGGGGAGTCGCCGACAGGCGGGGGAGTGTACGGCGAAGCGCCCGCGTTCGGCGTGATGGGGACCGAAACGTATACCGGTTCTTCCTTTGCAGCCGGCGTCGTCGGCCTTACCCCCAGCGGCAATGCAAAAGCCGTCGGCGTCTACGGTGTCTCGAATGAAGTCGGCCCTATCGAAGGTTCCTCGACGGGCGTCGAGGGTCAAACGAAAGATGGATACGGCATAGTCGGTACTGCCAGCGGCGGCGGAACGGGAGTCGAGGGCATAGGTAACTCGAATGACGGCGTTTACGGCGGCTCGTCTAGCGGGCGCGGGGTCGAAGGCGACTCGACGAGCGATGATGCACTTGCCGGTTTTTCGACCACGGGAACTGGGCTTTATGCCGAAAGTGACGGCAGCGCTTATTCCGGCGCTTTCGTCGTCGGGTCGAAGATCGGTACCTATACGCTTTCAGCAAATATTCCGTTGGAGGCGGCTGATAATCAAGGTGACAACGTTTTCGAGGTCGATGCGGCGGGCGACGTCACTTACGCCGGAAGCTTGAACTCGGTTTCGAGCGCGGCTCGCGGAACGAAAGTTCGAGCCTTCGGCCCGAAATCGACAACACCGACAGTCGAAGATAGCGGATCGGCGGAGTTGATCGCAGGAGCCGCTGCGGTCCGACTCGATCCGACATTCGCGTCGTCGATCGATCCGCACGTTGCGTATCGCGTCTTCTTAACGCCTGACGGCGACACGCGCGGACTCTACGTCGCAACGAAAGCGCCCGCCGGCTTCATCGTTCGCGAAACGCAAGGCGGACGTTCGACGCTCGCATTCGACTACCGCATCATCGCGACGTCGCTCGGTTCGGTCGGTCAGCGGATGTCGGTTGCCACTGATGCGATGCTCCCGCGAGCGGACAAGGAGATGCTCGCCAAGGTACGCACTCGTCATCGACTCGCTTCAGGCGCAGATTCGGCATCGCGACCCGGCTCGCAACAACTGCCGCTCAAATTTCCCTAATCGCCTAGTGCCTGAAGCATCGAAACAAAATCGTCCCGGCTTCTCTACCTGCGATGACCCTGCAGTAAGGAGCTTCACACGTGGAGACTTTCGCAGCCATCGTTCGACATACGCCGGGCTGGGTGTTCGCGATCCTCGCCGTTCTCATCGTCACGGGCGTGCAGGCCCTCCGCGCCCGTGACGTTCCGCTCTGGCGTGTCTTCCTCGTCCCGGGCATCTTCATCGTGTGGGGCATCGCCGGCATCATCCAACGGAGCGCGACCGATCCAAAGCTTTCGATCGACTGGATCGGCGCGCTCGTCGCCGGCGCGGCACTCGGCTGGCTCTTGCCGCGCCTCGACGGTGTTTCGTTTCACCGGCAACGAAAAACCGTCAGTCTCCCCGGCTCCCCGGTCCCGCTGATCCGCAACGTCTCGATCTTCATCGCGCGCTACTGTCTCGCGGTCGCCGGCGCGTTCGCAGCAACGACAAGCGAACGCGCCTCGCTCATAACGTTAGACGTGGCAGTCGCCGGCCTCATGACGGGCTACTTCCTCGGCTGGCTCGGCCGCTTTGCACGCCTACTCCGAGGCGCCCAGCCGTCGCGGAAAGTAACCCGAGAAACTGAAACGCAAAATCTTCGAGGCCGCTCGCAACGCCACTGATAGAGCGTGAACGTTGACCTCGTCAAAATTGAGGCGAGATAGCCGAGCTATCCCGACACATCCGCAAACACACGCAACGCTCGTCAAAGAGCCCGCGAGTGCGGGCTCGGGGGGAAATCGGGGGGCCTCGCCGCCCCGATGCCGCTACACTTCGGCTAGACAGCGCA
>CAJCIN010000007.1 GCA_903970385.1 Rhodospirillales bacterium
TAAGGACGGCGTCATCACGGTCGAAGAGTCCAAGTCCACGAAGACGGACGTCGAGACCAAGGACGGCATGCAGTTCGACAAGGGCTACATCTCGCCGTACATGGTGACCGACAGCGAGCGCATGGAAGCGACGCTCAACGATCCCTATATCCTCGTCACGGAGCGCAAGATCTCGGCGATCGCCGACATCCTCCCGCTGCTCGAGAAGATCGTCCAGGTTCAGAAGCCGCTCCTCATCATCGCGGAAGACGTCGAAGGCGAAGCGCTCGCGACGCTCGTCGTCAACAAGCTGCGCGGAACGTTCACGACCGTCGCCGTCAAGGCGCCGGGCTTCGGCGACCGCCGCAAAGAGATGCTCAAGGACATCGCCACCCTCACGGGCGCGACGGTCGTGAGCGAAGAGCTCGGGCTCAAGCTCGACAAGGTCACCCCGGATCTTCTCGGTCAGGCCAAAACGGTCAAGATCACCAAGGAAGAGACGACGATCGTCGATGGCAAGGGCAAAGAAGACGCGATCAAGGGTCGCATCGAGATGATCAAGCGCCAGGTCGAAGAGACCGACAGCGACTTCGATCGTGAAAAGCTCCAAGAGCGCCTCGCCAAGCTTTCGGGCGGCGTCGCGGTCATCCAGGTCGGCGCGGCCACCGAGACCGAGCTCAAAGAGAAGAAGCACCGCATCGAAGACGCCCTCTCGGCGACGCGCGCTGCGGTCCAGGAAGGCATGATCCCCGGCGGCGGTTCGTCGCTCGTGCACGCGGTCAAGGCGCTCGAAGCGCACGTGCACACGAACGGCAACTCCGGCGCGGCCGACGAAAAAATCGGTTGGGATATCATCCGCCGCTCGCTCGAAGAGCCGCTCCGCCAAATCGCGGAGAACGCGGGCTTCGAGGGTTCGGTCGAAGTGCAGAAGGTCAAGCTGTCGCAGCCGGGCCAGGGCTTCGACGCGATGAGCGGCGAGCTCGTCGACATGTTCGCAGCCGGCATCGTCGAGCCGTTCAAAGTCACGCGCTCGGCGCTCCAAAACGCCGCGTCGATCGGTTCGCTGATCCTCACGACGGAAACCCTGATCGCCGACAAGCCGGAGCCGAAGGGCCAAAACGGCGGCGGCGGCGCGCCGGGGGGCATGGGCGGAATGGGCGGCGGCTACGACATGATGTAGTTTTTCATCCGTTCGGCGCGCGCCGGGCTTCGTTGCCGAAGGGCTCATGTGCTCGCGCACACTTCGCCCTCCGGCGCCTCGCCCGACGCGGCCGAACGAATGAAAAACGACCGTGCCGCGGCTCGCGGTGCGTGTGTCGATCCGAACGCTATGGGAGCTCGGCAGTCATGCCGGGCTCTTTGCTTTTCTGGGTGGGCGGGGGGCCACGGCGGCCGGGGCGAGTAGGCTTGGGTGTGCCGCGTGATTTCGTCGATGCGAATACGTTTTTCGGCGTCGGTTTTCTCGCCGTCTTCGTCGTGGCGGTGGTCGGGCTCGTTCGGTTGCCGGGCTTCAAGACGAAGAATCGGGTCGCGGTGTTCGTGGTGTTCCGCGCTGAGTACGACCGGATGGAGGCGGCGGCATCGGCTGCGTTGCCCGCGATTCTCGAGCGGCTCGGCGATGCCGGCGCGCGCCGCGAGTTGCTCGCCGGAACGCCTGCGTGGCTGTGGCCGGTCTCTCCGCTGATGCGGCTCATGGAAACGCTCGGATCTTACGCGACGCGCGGATTCGTACCACGCAAGGTCTTCTACGGTCTGTGGTCGCCCGTCGCCGTGCGCTGGTGGCGGGCGTGTGCGCCGATCGTCGCCGTCATGCGGCGTCGCGGCGGTCCCGCGCTCTTCGAGTATTGGGAAGGTCTCGTCGTCGCGTCCGAGCGCCGGCGGGAAGAAGTCGTCGATCCATGGGCCGTGGAAGACGGTGTCGCCGCGCCGGACGGCGCCTGACGGAGGACCTCGTGTGACGGCCGATTACATCAGTGCGTTTGCGAGTGTCGGGACGCTCGTCGTCATTTTGGCGACGGCCGTGGCCGCGTTCGTTCAGCTGCGGCACATGCGCGTGACGAACGGCGTCATGGTGTTGGCGGCGTTCCGCGAGGAGTACGAGCGCGTGCAGGCCGCAACGTTGGAGGCGCTGCCCGGCGCCCTCGAACGAGTCGCGCGCACGGACGACCGACGAGAACTAGCGGGATCGAACGCGCCGTGGATCCGGCCTCTGTTTCCGATGATGCGGCTCATGGAGACGCTCGGGAACTACACGAGCCGCAACATCGTGCCGGCCGACCTCGTCTGCGATCAATGGGCGCCCGTCATCCTGCGGTGGTGGCACGACTGCGCACCCCTCATCGCCGTCATGCGCCGCCATACCGGACCGTCGATGTTCGAGCACTGGGAGGCGATCGCCGTGCGATCGGAGCGTTGGCTTGCAGAGGACCGGCAGACGTATCCGAAGCATCTGCCGCGCATCGTGCTCGTCGATCCGTGGGCGGCCGAAGACGGGGTGTGACGCCGGGGGCTTCACATTATCGGATTATTAAACTGCTTGAGCTTTCCACACGAGCCTGTGGACGTGTGTGAGCAACTTTCTTACGACGGTGCGTCCGTCGCCTCGCGTTGCGCGAGCGCCGCGACGCCGCCGAGCGTACCGCCCGCGAGTGCGAGCGCCAGCAACGTGTCGCTTTCGAGGGGTTCGTCGATGCCGAAGAGCGCGTCGAGCGAGAAGCGTCCGTAGCCGCTCGATGCGAGCGCCACGGCGGCCGCGACGTAGATGACGCCGAGTTCGATGCCGCCCTTCTGAGCGAAGAAGCCGTTCTTCGCGTGCACCGTGGTCTGCGCGACGAGCATGACGCCGAGCAGCGCGGCGGGTCCGACGGGGCCGCCGAGACCCGTCGCGATCAGCGCGCCCGCCGCGATCTCCGTATACGAGGTCAGGGTCGCGAACCTCGCTCCCGGCTTGAAGCCGAGGCTTTCGAGAAAGCCGGCGGCGCCGGCCGGCCCCGGACCCTCGAACCAGCCGAAGGCCTTCTGCGAGCCGTGCGAAGCGAATGCGAGGCCGACGGCCGTCCGCGCGACGAGCGTTCCGAGATCGCGAATCATGTGCGAGTCCTCCGCGAGCGGTCTTCGAGAAATGAGTCCTCCGGCCCCCGAAAGGCGGGCCGCCAGCACATGTGCGCGCACGACGCGCACGCCATACTGACGGAGTGACCCGAAAAGACGCCGGTCCGAAGCCGGCTCTCGTTTGGCTGGATGCGCTCAAGGGCGTCGCGCTGCTCTGGATCGTGCTCAACCACGTCGTCGAGCAGATCGCGGGCGGAGAGTTCGTCGGCAATCCGGACGCGCACTGGCCGCCGCTCGGCGCGCGCGTCGCGCAGTTCTTCGCACCCGCGGGTGCCGGGGCGACGGGAGCGATCGCGACGATCGTGCGCGACATCGGGTGGCTCGGCGATCAGGGCGTCACGCTGTTTTTGATCGCGAGCGGCTTCGGGCTCGCGTATGGGCTGAACGCGCGAGGCATCGGTCGCATCGATCTCGGCTCGTTCTATCGCGCCCGCGCCGCGCGCGTGTATCCGCTGTGGCTCGGCGCGCACGCCGTGCTCTTCGTCTGTCTCTACCTCACCTGGAGTAAGATCGGCGCCGGCTTCCTCCTGAGCGCGCTCGGCATTCGCTTCTTGCCGCAGACGATCTACGCGTTCGTGCCGGCGTGGTGGTACGTCGGTCTGCTGCTGCAGCTGTATGCGATCGCGCCGCTCCTGTGGGCCGCGCTGCGACGCTTCGGTCCGTGGCCCGTCCTCGCGTGGTCGTGCGCGATCGGCTTCATCGCGCGCGCGGCCGGGCTCTTCACGTTGCACGGATTCGTCGACCCGTGGTCGCGCGGCGCGATCTTCGTGACGCGCGTCCCCGAGTTCGCGCTCGGCATGTGCTTCGCACTGCTGTACGCCGCCGATCCGGAGACCGCGGTGCGCGCGCTGCGCCGGCCCGCGTCGGTGCTCGCGGCGGTCGCCACGTTCTGCGCCGGTCTCGGTTGCGCGTTCACGCTGCTCGG
Organism: Rhodospirillales bacterium; assembly: GCA_903970385.1. Taxonomy (GTDB): domain Bacteria; phylum Vulcanimicrobiota; class Vulcanimicrobiia; order Vulcanimicrobiales; family Vulcanimicrobiaceae; genus Palsa-1515. Next base: position 4,016 of record CAJCIN010000007.1, read on the forward strand.
CATGGCGGTCGCCCCGTTCCTGATGGGCGCCGGTGCGTTCGCGTTGCTCGTCGCGGCGTTGCACGGCGGCCGGACGCCGCGCGCCCTCGCGTGGACCGGCCGGAATTCGTACGCGCTCTATCTCGTGCACCAACCGTTCGTCGAAGCGTTCGTTCCGCCGGCGGGAGCGCCGCTCGCGATCGCCTGGGAAGGCATCGCCGCAGCGCTCGCGTCGACGTCCGCCGCGGCGAGCGCGCTTGAGATCGCGGTGGGTGCGGTGACGTCGGCGTTCGCCTGCGCCGCGCGCAAGAGTCCCTTTGCGGTCGCCGGTGCCGGTATCGTCGTCGTCGTCGCGTGTTACCTCGTGCTCGTGGTCGCGGACGTCGCCGCGGCTCGCGTGTCGCCGCAAGAGATCAACGGTTGGGGCGAACGGCCGTCGCTGATGCCGGCCGCCGACGTCGGGTGGAAGCTCGTTCCGTCGAAGACGACGCATCTGCGCTGGGTCGGTTACGACTACACGGTTCGGGCGAACGCGCTCGGGTTTCCGGGACCGGACGTCGACGCGAAGAAACCGCCGGACACGCTCCGCGTGCTCGTCACGGGCGATGCGTTCACGAGCGGTGAGGGCGTCGGAACGCGCGCCGCGTGGCCCGCGTTGCTGCAGGACGAATTGGCTCGCGACGGTCGGCGAAACGTTCAAGTCCTGAACTTCGGGATCACGGGCTACGGCCCCGATCAGGAAGCGCGCGTCTTGCGCGAATACGTGCCGCGCTTCAAACCCGACGTCGTCATCCTCGAATCGTTCGTCAACGCGTTCGAGAAGCTCGGCGAATCCGACGACGACATCCGTCGTGAGATCGGGTTCGGGCAACCCGGTTCCGGCTCCGCATCGGCGACGCTGCGCCTCTCGCACCTGCGTCTCGCGCTCGCGATCGCCGTCCTCGGTCCGCTGCAAGAATGGGTCACCGGGCGCACCGACCCGAGCGACGTCGGGCTCTCCGACGCGTCGGCGTTCCTCGCGCCGGACCCGGCGAACGCGGGCGAAGTCGCGGCGTACGAGCAGCGCGTTCGCGAAGCGCGCGACGTCGCGCGCGGCGCCGGCGCGTCGTTTCTGCTCGTGATGATCCCGTCGCGCGCGCAAGTGTGCTCGCCGGCCGACTACCGGCGCGGCGCCCTCGTCGATCTGTCGTCGCCGCCGTACGACCGCGATCGCCCGCAGCGCGAAGCGGCCGCGACGGCCCGTCGTCTCGGCGTCGCGTTTCTCGACCTCCGCTCCGCTTTGAAGGCGAACGGTTGCGACTACCAGCGGCAGAACATGCATTGGCTCGAGGCGGGCGACGCCGTCGCCGCGCGCGCCGTGGCGAACGAGGTGCGCACGCGGATCGCCGCGACGCGATAGCGGGTCCTCTCTATCCACCTGGCTAACGACCACGCGTGCCGCGAAGCCGAAACGCGTCGTCCATGCTGGATCTCCAGCCGCCGTACGGGGTGGCGAACCACTACGACGAGTTATACAGCGCCGACGGAACGCCGCGGCCGCACTACGAGAAGCTCGCGCGCACGCTCGGGCGGCTCGGTCGCGACGAGATCCTCGCGCGCGTCGCCGACGTCGACACGGCGTTGCTGCAACGCGGCGTCACGTTCACGGTCTACGCGGATGCCGAGGGCACGGAGCGCGTCTTCCCGTTCGACATCATCCCGCGCATCCTCACCGCCGAGGAATGGGCGCGCATCGAGCGCGGCATCCAGCAGCGCGTTCGCGCGGTCAACGCGTTCATCTACGACGTCTATCACAGCGAGCGCATCCTGCGCGAGAAGCGCGTGCCGCGCGAGCTCGTCTACTCCTCGAAGAATTACAATCGCGAGATGATCAACGTCGACGTACCGCACGACGTGTACATCCACGTGTCCGGGATCGACTTGATCCGCGACGACAAGGGCACGTTCATGGTACTCGAGGACAACTGCCGGACGCCGTCCGGCATCTCGTACGTGCTCGAGAATCGCGACGTGCTCAAGCGCAGCTTTCCCGATCTCTTCGCCGACTACGCGGTCTGCCCGGTCGACGATTACCCCGGCCGGCTGCTCGACGTGCTGCGGTACGTGGCGCCGCGCGGCAGCTCGCAACCGAACGTCGTGCTGCTCACGCCCGGCATCTACAATTCGGCGTACTTCGAACACACGCTGCTCGCGCGGCGCATGGGCATCGAACTCGTCGAGGGCCGCGATCTCATCGTCGTCGACAACGTCGTGTTCCTCAAGACGACGCGCGGCCTCGAGCGCGTCGACGTGATCTACCGTCGCATCGACGACGACTATCTCGATCCGCTCTACTTCAAGAACGATTCCACGCTCGGCGTCACCGGCTTGATGAACGCCTATCGCTCCGGCAACGTCACGATCGCGAATGCGATCGGCACGGGCGTCGGCGACGACAAGGCCGTCTACCGCTTCGTGCCCGACATGATCCGCTTCTATCTCGACGAGGAACCGCTGCTCGACAACGTCCCGACCTTCGACTGCACGGACGACGTGCAGCGCCGGCACGTGATCGGCAATCTCGATTCGCTCGTCGTGAAGAACACGAACGCGTCCGGCGGTTACGGGATGCTGATGGGACCGTACGCGCCGGCCGAGGAGCGCGAGCGGTTCAAGGATCTCATCGAGGCGAACCCGCGCGATTTCATCGCGCAGCCCGTCATCCAGCTCTCGTCGTCGCCGACGCTCGTCGAGGGCGGCATGGAGGGTCGTCGCGTCGATCTGCGGCCGTTCGCGCTCTACGGCCGCGGCGTGGACGTACCGGCCGCCGCGCTCACACGCGTCGCGCTGCGCGAAGGTTCGCTCGTCGTCAACTCGTCGCAGGGCGGCGGCAGCAAAGACACGTGGGTCCTGCAGTGACGGATCGCGCGCGATGCTGAGCCGCGTCGCCGACTCGCTCTTCTGGCTCGGGCGCAACGTGGAACGCGCCGAGACGATCGCGCGCATCCTCGACGTGAACTACACGCGCGCGATGGATCTCTATTCGCAGCGCGACGGCCGCTCCGAGAAACTGTGGCGCTCCGTCATGCACTGCGCCGGCTTCGTGAGCGATCCGCAGCCGCCGGTCACCGGCAAATCCGCGAACGACGTCTTCGGATTCTGCGCGTTCGATGCCGAGAACTCGACCTCCATCGTCTCCGCCGTACGCATCGCGCGCGCGAACGCGCTCGGCGTGCGCGCCGAGATCACGACGGAGGTCTGGGAGTTGATCAACGTCCTGTACCTCTACGTCGAGGAGCAGAAGCTGCGCTCCGTCATGCGCGAGGGACCGTCGAAGTTCTTGCGACGCGTCCGCGACCGGGCGCAGGCGTTCGCCGGCGTGAGCGACGCGACGATGACCCACGGCGACGGCTGGAATTTCATCCAAGTCGGCCGCTATCTCGAGCGCGCGTACATGACCGCCCGGATCCTCGATGCGATCGACGTCGCGAACGAGCCGTGGCACGAGTCGCAGCGCATGCTCGAGATGTGCTGCGCGAGCGCGCCGTTCGCGCACGCGTCGCATCAGGCGCCGGATCCGCGCGACGCGACGTCGTTCGTCGTGCTCGCCGAGAACTTCCCGCGGTCGCTGCGCTTCTGCACCCGCGAGATCGACGAGGCGATGCACCGCGTCTCGCGCAGCCCGCGCGGCACGTTCGCGATCGAAGCGGAGCGCCGCGTCGGACGCTTGCGGTCCCAGCTCGACTTCGGTTCGATCGAGGAGATGCTCTCGGAGGGCGTCCAGACGTTCGCACGCGGCCTCGTACGCGAGTACGAGCTCTTGACGCAGGATATCGAGACGACGTACTTCCCGCGATTGCCGGTGCCGGCGTGAGCATGGAATACACGATCGCTCATCAGACGACGTATTATTACGCCGATTCGGTGAACGAGAGCTACACCGTCCTCCACCTCCAACCGCGCAGCGATCCGCATCAGTTCTGCACGAAGTTCGCGATCGACGTGACGCCGCACGCGCGGATCAACTCGTATGCGGACCGCTTCGGAAACGACGTCCAGCACTTCGCGATCCTGCCGCCGCACGACGCGCTGTCGATCACGACGCGTTCGAACGTGGTGACGATGCTCGAGCACGATCCGATGCCGCCGTTCGACGCGACGCGCGCCATGCTCGAAGCGGATCCGAAGGTCGAGCGGTTCTACGATTTTCTGCACGAGAGCTCGTTCGTGCGCTTCGTCGACGAGGGCGCGACGTTCCGCGCGGAGTTCGGCGATCCGGGCGAGTCGCTCGGCGTGTGGTGCACGAACGTCATGCATCACATCCACGCGTCGTTCTCGTACGATACGGATGCGACGACGGTGCGCACGACGGTCACAGAAGCGATCGCGCGACGCGCCGGCGTGTGCCAGGACTTCGCGCACATCATGATCTCCGTCTTGCGCGCCGCGGGCATTCCCGCGCGGTACGTCAGCGGCTACATCTTTCGCGGGGAATCGCGCGTCCTCGGCGCCGAGGCGTCGCACGCCTGGTGCGAAGCGTATCTGCCGCCGTACGGCTGGGTCGGTTTCGATCCGACGAACGACCGCGCGATCAACGATCACTTCGTCAAAGTCGCGCTCGGCCGCGACTATCGCGACGTGAGCCCCGTGCGCGGCGTGTACCGCGGCGGCCGGCAGAGCGAGATGAGCGTGAACGTCGCGATGGACGTGCTCGCCGGCTATCAGACGCCCGCTCCCGAAGCGCGGCGTCAGCAGCAACCGCAACAGCAGCAGTAGCGCGACGGCGCGTCGTACAGGGAGCGGCATGAGCGCTACAACGCGGCTCGCGTGGCTCGTCGCCGTCGTCGTGATCGTGTTGCCGATCGCGGTCTCGTTGCGCCGCCATCACGCGCTCGGCGACGTCTACTCGGGCGAAGCATTCGCCGTATTCTATTGCGCCGGCGAGGCGGTGCGAGAGCGCCGCGATCCGTACCTCGTCGAGCCGTTGCGGACGTGCGAAGCGCGCGCCCACGTCATTCCCCCGAACGTCGTCGAGCCCGCGCCGCTGCCGCCGCCGACGCTCGGATTCTTCGCCGCGCTCTCCGTGCTGCCGTATGCGATCGCCTCGGCGCTGTGGGCGCTCGTGCTCGTCGCGTCGTTTCTCGTCGCGGGCGCGTCGCTCGTGCGGCTCGCACCCCGCGTTCCGCCGCTCGCGATCTGGACCGCGCTGTTACCGGGCGTCCTCTACTTCAACGTGTACTACGGCGAGATCCCGACGCTCGTCGCCGGGGCCCTCGCCGCCGCGGCGCTCGCGCTGCGGTCGGGGCGCATCGTTCCGGCGGTCGCGTGCGTCACGATCGCCGCGCTGTTCGAACCGCACGTCGGCGGTGCCGCGTGGCTCGGCGTCTTCATCGCCGCACCGCGCGCGCGCCTCGCGCTCGTCGCGGCGCTCGGGCTCGCGGTGCTCGGCGGCGTGGCCGCGGTCGGCGCCGGCACGGTCGTCTCGTACGCGACGCTCGTGCTCCCCGCGCACGCCGCGTCGGAGTTTCCCGCGAACGATCAATACTCGCTGACGTCCATCCTCTACCAACTCGGCGTTCCGGGGAAGGGCGCGCTGCTCGCCGGGAGCGTCTCGTACGTCGTCGCGCTCGCGCTCGGCCTCGCGGGCGGGATCGCGCTCGCGCGGCGGCGCGCGGCGCCCGAATTCGCCGTCCTGTTTCCGGCCGCCGCCGTGCTGTGCGGCGGGACGTTCATCCACAACCTGCAGATGGGCCTCGCCGTCCCGCTCGCGGTCGTCGCGGCGAACGCCGCGGCCGAGACGCGGTATCGCGGCGTCGCGTACCTCGGCTTGCTCGCCGGCGCCGT
>CAJCIN010000008.1 GCA_903970385.1 Rhodospirillales bacterium
TGCGGGAGCGGCGCTCGGAGCCGCCTTCTTCGGGGTCGGGGCGGCTTTGTCGACTTTGTCGACCGGCGCCGCGACCGGCGCGGGAGCCGCTGCGGGCGTCGCCGGCTTCGCGGACGGTCGCTTCGGACGGATCACGGCGGCCACGACGTCTTTCGCCGCGGCCACGAGCTCGGAAATCAGGCCGCTCGTCGCGGATTCCGGTGCCGGCGCTTGCGCGGCGACGGGTTCGAGTGCCGGTTCCGGCGCGGGCTCCTCGGCGACGGGTGCGTCCGCCGTCACGACGGGCTTCGGCTTCGCGCGCGACTTGCGCGGCTTCGCCGGTGCTTTCGCGGGTGCGGCGGCCACGGGTTCGGGCTCCGGCTCGGCTTCGGGTTCCGGCGGCAAGATGATCTCCGCGCCCTCGTTCGGCGATTCCACGCGCGGTTCGGTACCCTCGTCGTCCGCATCCTCATCGACGGGATCGGTCGGCGTTCCGGAGCGCACGCGGCCGGCTTGCGGCGCTGCGAGCGCGGCGCTGTGCTGCCGCAAGATCTCTTCCGTCGCGCGCAAAGCGACGCGTGCGAGACGGTCGCCGAGCGGGAACGCGATCTCGTTGACGTCCGCCTCGTCGAGAAGCGCGAGCACCGCGTCGAACGCGCCGCCCTGATCGCGCGGGCTGTGCGCGTCGGAGCCGACGGCGATCATGACGCCGCGCGCCTTCGCCTTGGCCATCAAGCGCAGATGGACGGCGCGGTATTTCTCGAGCTGCGCGTCGTCGCCGGCGTAGTACTTGTAGAGGTAGCGGGAATTGATCTCGACGGCCATGCCGCGCGCCGCGCACGCCTCGATCAGACGGTCTTCGTACGTTTCGAGCACCGCGTCGTCCGGCCAATGGCCGAATTTCGCCGGCACGTAGAAATGGCCGACGATGTGCCCGGGCTGCTTCTCGACCGCATCGAGCAGCGTCTCCATGTAGAGCTCCCACACGCGCTCGGTGCCGACGACGTCGTAGAACTCTTTGAATTCCGGGTTATCGAACGCCCACATCCAGTTTTCGCCGTGCTGCGGATGCGTGATCGGCAAGAAGTGGATGGACCGGATCAAGCCGTCCGGTTTCATGGCATCGACGATGTTCTGCGCGTCGGGACGGCTGCGCGGGTCGTTGTCCATCTCGGCGCCGATCGAATAGCGCATCCCCTTGCGCAAGCCTTCCGAGACGACCGAGGCGTGGCCGAGTTCGACGCCGGCCGTCTCCGCCGCGCCGTAGAGATCGCCCGCCTGCGCGAGCTTGAGCGCGCGGCGCACGACGTGCACGGCGGCGGGATCCTCGAACGTGAGGTAGTTGATGTGGTCTGCGACCATCATGAAGCGCGGAGCGCCGCGACGGCAGGCGTGGTAGAACCAAAGGAAAAGCATCCGCGCCGTATACGGGATGGGTCGCTCGTCCGCGAACGCCTTGTGTTCGCCCTTCGCATGCCCGTGGCTGTCGGGCAGGGCACCGATCCGAGGATCTTCCGTCACTTGTTGTGCTCTCGCTATCGCAGCATCGAATACGATAGTTCTTTAGTGACCGTTGCGTTTCGCGAACGGTACGGCCGCGCCATCCCGAGCGGGATGTTCGGCCCAAAAAAAAGCCGGCTCGCAGCCGGCGGACGTAGGGGTTTCGACTCGTGCGCGGACTAGGTCCGCGCACCTCCAATCATCGTATGAAAACTGGGTCGTTGATTACCTTCGGAACTAACGATGATCACCTCCCTTTGCCCGTCTGTACCTTCATTCGTATTTCTCTGAAGGAGCTGCGGACGTGTTATGGAGTTCGTATTCCGGAGGCGCGATGCAAACCCTCTGTTGAGAGCGATTCCTAAGGAGCGCTAGCGCCCGGTTTTGACGTAGCCTTCCATCTCGAGGATGCGGGCCTTGACCTCGACGCCGTAGCCGTAATTGTGCAGGGCGCCGCTCGCATCGACGACGCGGTGGCAGGGGAACAACAGCGCGACGGGGTTGCGCGCCATCGCCTGACCGACGGCGCGGGCGGCCTGAGGATGGCCGATCTCGCGTGCGATCCAGCCGTACGAACGGACCTCACCCGGCGGGATTTCGGCGGCCTTCCGAAGGGCCGCTTGTTCGAACGCGCTGAGGCCGGAAATATCGATGCGGGTCATGTCGACGCGCCACGTCGAGAAGAAGACGCGCAGCGCGTCCGCGACCCACGGCGGTACGTCCGCGAGCCGCACGGGGCGGCTCAAGCGGCGCTCGATCGCCGCGATCGCGGTTTCTTCGTCTTGGCCGCGATCGATGCCGATGAACGTGATCCCGGACGTCCGCCAAGCGACCCACAAGACGCCGAGTGGGGAGTCGAAACGAGAGATGCTGTCGGAGAGTTTGGAGCGATAGCGGTTGCGGAGTGCTTTGATGTGATCGTAGATGCGCGGTACGAGTTGCGCCGACGGTTCGACCGTCGGCAGACACGTCAGGCAGTACGCGACGCCTTCGTACTGCTCGTACACGGCCTGGCAATCTTTGCAATAACGCAGATGCGCGGTGGCGTGTTCGCTACGGGGTTCGAGGCCCGTCCGTACGTCGTCCCAAAGCGCTTCGACATCACTACACCGCATTGATCGTTTCCTCGGCTTTAACGACTCGTCCGACTTCCGGACCGAGAATTCGGCGCAGAATCCGCACGGCGCGATGCACGTGGGATTTCACCGTCCCGATCGGTTGATCCAGGATCTCCGCAATCTCGGGGTGACTGCGGCCTTCGATGAACCGGAGTGTCGCCGCCTCGCGTAAATGCATCGGTAGTTGCAGCAGCGCTTGTTCGACGAGCTCGAGATCCGTACCGCGCTCGACGACTTGCTCGGGTTGTTCGGGACCCTCTTGCGTGTTGTTGAGTAACGCATCGGGATCGGCGAGCGAATCGAGCGCGACGTTCGTCGGGCGCTTGGACCGTAATCGGTTCCTCGTGACGTTTAACGTGATCGTGTACAGCCACGGTTGCAGTCTGAGCTCGGAACGTTGCTCGGGGCTCATTTTTCCGAGCGCGCGGAACGCGCGGACGAACGCGTCCTGCACGATCTCCTCGGCATCTTCGCGATTGCCCGTCATCCGGAGAGCGAACCCGTACAACCGCCGCTGGAACTCATCGACGATGCGTTCGAACCGGTCGACCGAGGGGGTCTCTGCGGCCGCTGCCGGCTTCCGCTCGGCGGTCCCCGCTTCTGCGGACACGCGATACTCCTGATCAAAGCATGGGGTTGCGCGCATTCTCTGCCGTTCCGAAAGTCCCCTCACCGCACCGCGCGCAGGCTCCGCTCGAACGTGATCGTTACCGGGTCTTTTCCCGCGCGGTTGGAGACGTTGCCGGAGATCGTCACCGTCGTCTCGAGCGAGACCATGAGCGCGGTGCGTGCGTCGTAGAACGCCGTGCCGTGCATGGCGATCGTGCCCCGCAGCAGCAGTTCCGGCCGATCCGGCAACGCGCCCCGCATCGCGCCCGCCGCTTCGAAGGTGACGCCGATCGAGCGGCGCGGCCCGACCATGCCGCTCGGCACGTGGCGCAGATACCCGTGCAGCGACGCACCCGAGAAGGGCGACGGAAACTCGAACGGCACGGAACCGCGTAACGCACGGAGATCGCCGAGCGTCGCCGGATCGAGCTTCGCCGCGAACGGCTGGTTCAGCACGGTGAGGTAGTCCGGATCGTGATTGGCGGCATCGATCGGCGCGCCGGTCGCCGAGACGTCCGAGACGTAGTCGGCGACGGCCTTCGTCGACGCCCCGCCGTCGCGGCGTACGTAGGTGACGTGTGCCACATACCGGGTCGCATGCTCGCGGCGGACGACGCCGAGCGTCTGCGTTCCGGCGTAGGCGACCTCACTCGAGATACCGTTTTCGCCGATCGAGAAACTGTCGCGCCCCGAGACGCGATAGTTCTCGTCGGCGCGCGCGACCGCCCCGAGTTCGCATGCGACGACCGCTAGCAGAAATACCGAGACGAGCGGTCTGATGACGACGATCCGTTCCGCTAGAAAGCGAGAGGCGCTTCGCCGCAAGAGGTTTGCGCGGCGAAGGCGACGATGTACGAGGGGTCGATGAAGTTCTTGCGCATTCTGGTCCTGGTCGCCGCCGCGGCCTCGATCAACCCAGGTTTTACCGCAGCAGGAGCCGCTCAAACCCCGGTTCTCTCGTCGAAGCTCGAGAAGATTTACCTGACCGCATTCGACGAAGCGTTGAACCGGCATGCGAGCCGTCAAGCCGACGGCACGACGTACGTGTCGACGGGCGACATCGAAGCCGAGTGGCTGCGCGACGCGAGCGCGGTGATGGAACCGTACATCGGACAGGCTGCCGGCGACGAGCGGATTCGTGAAGCGCTGCGCGGCGTCGTCGCGCGCGAAGCGAGCTACATCCTCATCGATCCGTATGCGAATGCGTTCTCGTCGGATTACAAGGTCGTCGAACGGAAGTTCGAAGTCGATTCGCTGCTGTATCCGATCTGGTTCGCCGACCGCTATTGGCGCGCGACCGGCGACCGGTCGATTTTCACGCCGAAGGTGAACCGCGCGTTCGAACGCGTACTCGCGACGCTGCGCGCCGAGCAGCATCACGATCGCCGCTCACGGTACCGTCACCCGGATCTCATCAACGGCGGGAAGGGGAGTTGGGTCCGCTACACCGGCATGATCTGGACCGGCTTCCGGCCCTCGGACGACCCCGCGCGCTATCAATACAACATTCCGGACAACATGTTCGCATCCGTCGTCCTGCGCCGGCTCGCCGCGATCGAAGGTCAGGTCTACCACAACCGGCGCGACGCGCAGAACGCGTGGGGGCTCTCCGTCGAAGTCCAGGCCGGCATCGAACAATACGGCAAGCTGACGCTACGTCCGTTCGGAAAGATCTACGCCTACGAAGTCGACGGCTACGGCCACGCGAACGTGATGGACGACGCGAACATTCCGTCGCTGCTCTCCATTCCGTATTTCGGCTATCTCGGCGGACGCGACTCGATCTACCAGAACACGCGCCGGTTCGCGTTGTCGGATCGGAATCCGTATTTCTATCGCGGCAAGTACGCGAGCGGCGTCGGCAGCCCGCATACGCCGCACGGTTACATCTGGCCGTTGTCGCTCATCGTTCAGGCGATCACCTCGAGCGATCCCGCGGAGGTGCAGCGCGTGATGGGCTACATCGCCGCGTCGGACATCGGCGACCACCGGCTCCACGAATCGTTCAATGCCGATTGGCCCGAGTCGTTCACGCGCGACGATTTCGCGTGGCCGAACGCATTGTACGGCGAACTCGTCATGCGAGAGCGCGCCGCTCACTAGAAGATGCTCCTTCGGAGCGTGAATTAGCGAGAGCCGCGCACCGCGATCGTGTCGGAGACGAACGTCGCGCGCCCTTGCGGATCGGTCATCGCCCAATACGTCACGACGACGTGCGTGCTGCCGATGACGACGCCGCGCGGCCAGTCCGGACACGTCGGACCCGGTTGAAAGTGATCGTAGCCGGGTTGCGGCGGATCGCTGCACGTCACGAACCGGCCGCCGATCCACATGCGCCGCGCCATCGAAAACCGATCGATGCGACCCGTCACGTCGTCGCGCAGATTGAAGCCGCCGAACGTGTTGCCGCGATCGTATGCGGTGAGCACGCCCTTGGCCCACTTCACGCCCGCGTGGACGGGACGCGTCGGAAAGAACGTGGCGAGCGTGGTCTGCGCTTCTCCCGGACGAACGGCACACCAAACCGCGCCTATCGTTAAGGCGGCTAGGGGTGCGAAAATCGGCAAGCGCTTCATAGAAAGCTCCGCGGCGAGGTCGTTACGGAACGTTTCTGTGATTCGCGGCCGGAATTCCCGTAGAGAGCGGTAGGCCTTTCGGCCGTATCTTACGTAGTCAACCGAGGGGTTCGGTCGCTCGACGCGCGGGTTCGGCGAAGAAAAATCGGAGCGTCGCGCTTCCCGAACACACCACGATCGCTTCCGGCCGGTCGAAGAGCCGCCCGTCGATGTCGATCATGAACTTGCCGGCGCGGAATCCGTCCAGGGCCGCCCGGATCGAGCGATCGCGCTTGTCTTGCGGCGCGCGTGCGCCGCACGCCTGACCGACGGCGAGCGCCAGGAGGCGATCGACCCGTATGGGCGTCGCGTGCGCGAACGCGGAGCTCGCCGTTGCGGCGACGGTTCCGACGTCGATCGGGATGGATACGCGGATCACGCGCGCGGCCTTCGCGTCGCCGCATCGCCGACCATTCCGCGCGCGAGAGGCGAGGCGGCGTTGCGGCGACGACGAAAACGAGTGGCCGATGCAAGGAACACCACCGAGACGATCGCGCCGCTCGCCGCAAAAAAGCGGTCCGGCGTTCTCTCTCGTGCCCGTGTTGATCGGCGTGATCGTGCTCGGTTTCGTCATCGGCGCCGGGCTATCGCTCGCGGGCAAACATGCGTCGCCCGATGCGGCGCCGACGCGAGCCGCGACGATACCGCCCGCGCTCGGCGCGCCGGCATCGCCGACGCCGCTCGTCGCGCAGACGCCCACGCCGGAGTCATCGCCGTCGGACGAACCGTCGCCGTCGCCGTCTCCCTCGCCGGGCGCGTCGCGCCGGCCGTCTCCCGCGCCATCGCACTCCGCATCGGTCGCGGTCGTATCGCCGCGGCCGGCGTCGTCGCCGTCACCGCACGGCTCCGCGGACGCGACGGCGTCTCCCGTGCCCGATGCGAGCGCGCCGCCGGTGCCCGCGACACCGACGCCGCTCGCGAATGCCGAGCGTAGCCCGACGCCGCCGCCGACGGCAACGCCGCCGCCGATCGCTTCGCCAACGCCGACGGCCGCATCGCTCGTGCACGGTGCGACGTCGCCGTTCGCGCGACTCGCCGCGAGCGTCGTGCGCGTGTATCTGACGGCGGTCGGCCGCGGCGATCGCGAATCCGCCGTGGCCGAACTCGAAACGGCGCCGTCCGGACCGCTCGCGGAAGAAGGCGTCGTCGGCGCCGACGCGCAGATTCGGAGTATCGACGTGCACGGTACGGGCGACGTGATAACGGTCGATGTCGACCTGACGTCCGCGGGTACGTCGTATGCCGCGCAATATACCGTCGAACGATCGCCGACGGGCGCCGCACTGATCGCGGCGCATTCGATCGTCAAGGTTGGAAATTGAGATGAGCGCCGACGCACCGATCGAGAATCTCCTCGCCACCGGCGAGCGCTTTGCGGCGCCGGCGACGGCCGCGGCGTGGTCCGCGATCGCCGATCAGCAACGCTGGAACGACGAGACGTCCGCCGATCCGCTCGCGTTCTGGCGCGCGTGCGGCGACCGGCTCGCGTGGGCGACCCCGCCCGCGGAGACGATGGAAGGCACGATGGGCGACGCGCGCTGGTACGTCGGCGGCCGCCTGAATGCGACCATGTCGTGCCTCGATCGGCACGCGCGCGAAACGCCGGAAGCCGTCGCGTATCTCTATTTGCGCGAAGACGGTTTCGAGCGCTCCGTGACCTACGCCGAGTTGCTCGCCGAGACGTGCCGCTTCGCGAACGCGTTGCGCGCCGACGGCGTCGCCGCGGGCGATCGCGTGTGCGTCTACATGCCGCTCTCGATCGAGGGCATCGTCGCGATGCTCGCGTGCGCGCGTATCGGAGCCGTGCACAGCGTCGTCTATGCGGGCCTCGGCGCCACGGCGCTGCGCGATCGCATCGACGACGCCGGCGCGTGCGTCGTCATCGGCAACGACATCACGTACCGCCGCGGCAAGGAAGTCGATCTGCGCACGATCCTCGACGATGCCGTTGCGGGCGCGCCGCAGGTACGCCGCACGGTGCTCTGGCAACGCTCGTCCGGCGAACGCAAACCGCTCGGCGCGAACGCG
>CAJCIN010000009.1 GCA_903970385.1 Rhodospirillales bacterium
GCAGCCGTCTTGCCGTACGTGCCGGCGCTTCGCGCGCATCTGCTCGTGCTGCAAGGCTCGTCCGACGACAACGTGCACCTCGCGAATTCTATGGCATTGCTCGCCGCCGCCGTCAACGCCGGGAAACAAGTCGACTATTTCGTGTTCCCGGGCGCGCGCCACGGGCCGCGCGGAACGGCGAGCCAACGCTACCTCGATAGCAAGATGCTCGATTGGTGGCAGAGCACGCTCGTGGCATTACCTTGAGATCGAATTAGACCGGCGGCACGAAGAGCGAGACACCAGCGGCTTTCGCGGCACGCTGCATCGTGGCATCCGTGGTGGCGAGGTGTGCACCCGTTTTGAGCGCTACGACGAGGTAAGCGGCATCGTACGCGGTGAGCCCGTGTCGTAGAGCGATCTCAGCTTCGCGTCCATACTCACGCGGGCAATCGACCTCGGCGCCGAGAAGTCCGATCGCACGCAACGCTTCCATGGCAGAGGGCTCGTCGATTCGATCTCTGCGGATCGCCGTGACCAATCCGTTTTGAATTTCGTACGCCCAAAGCGCCGGAACGACGAGCCCGTCGTTTGCAGCCATCGCGAGTGCCGAACGGGCAAACGTGGAGTCCTCATCGGGAAGGACCGCGGCTAGCGCGACGGACGCGTCGAGCACGACGCGCACTATCGCTTGCGGCCTTCATCGATGAAGGAACGCCACGTGTCACCGCGTTTGAGAACGTTTTTGCCGCCGTTTCGCTTTTTGATGCGCTCGCGAAGTGCATCGACGGCAGTCAATATGTCTGCGGGAGTGCGTTTCGCGGGCGAGACGACCGCGACCGGTCTATTGTTCCGCGCGATCGTTATCGTCTCGCCGCGCTCGACACGCTCGATGAGACGAGACAAGTGCATCTTCGCCTCCGCGATATTATAACATTGATCATTCATTCTGACTAGATCGTTCGATGGTCTAGGCTCAGCGGCCTTTCCGATCGTCCCGATCTGTGGCGAAGGTAGTGTTTTCACCCATACGCATCGCGGGGCGCAGAGTGCGGAGAGTCGCATCTACATCGGTCCCCCGTCGCGATACCCGAGGACTCGACTACTGAGGAGCGCCGATCGAGACGCCGCGATACTCGCGCGACTTCACACCGAGCGGTCCGCGGCACGTCAATTGTGCCGGGGCTTTCGTCTCGGCGGCGACCGTGACGACGACGCTGCCGCTCGGCGTCATGACGTCGACGTGCGCGAGCGCCGCATCGACTTGCCGCACGGACATCACGGACAGCGCATCGCGCGCGGGGATGCCGAGCCGGTCGTGCGCGTAGATCAGTGCGGCCTGCGCGATCGGTTGCAGACCGATCCGGCCTCGCATCAGCGCGGGCACGATGTTTCCCGCGTCGACCGCGTCCGCGAAGTCTGCCGCGAGCGCGGGCGGAACGCGTCCGTACAACTCACCCGTCGGGAGCACGAGAAGGTTCGCGGCAAAGCGATCGCCGCCGAGATGCGTGGTTTCCCACACGCGTCCGGGTCGCACGTTCTGCAACGCTTGCGCGACCGGCCGGCCGCGTAGCGCGCAACACGCGTCGTGACGTCCGTGCGCGCACACGAGATACAATGGGGCGTCATCGATCTCGGCCGGCGGCCGCGTCGGCCAGCCGAGTTCGAGTTCCGCCGCGATATCCGCGAGATCGTCGACGCGCCACCACGTGATCGTCGCCGCTCCGACCGCGGTATCGGCGATGCCGACGTGGTATCCGCCCGCCGGCATGCCGACTTCGTGTTTGCCGGGCCGGCGGATCGCCTGCAGGCGCATGCCGGCTTTCGCAGCTGCGGCATCGAGCCGCCGTGACACGGCGGGATCGCAACGGCTCTCGTAAATCCGCGCGGGCCCCACGGCCCCGGCTGATGGACGAGCAGCACGCGCGTTTGCGGCGGCGCCGTGCCGAGCATAGAATCGCCGCGCGCCGCGGATCGTTCGGCGCAGAGCGTCATGCGGGGACGACGATTCCGTCGCGCAGCAATTGCGAAAGCAACGTCACGCCTTCTGTAACGCCGATATGCGGTAACGTGTTTGCGGCGACGATCGAACCCGAGGTTGCGGCGCGCACCGCGTCCGCGACGGAGATCGAAAGGCGAACCTCTTTATCGGGGAGCCCGAGCAGAACGTGCTCGCCTTCCGTCCGTGACGTCAAGCGCAAGCCGGGGCGCAGGCACACGCGCGTCTCGGGCGTCAGCGTCGCCGCGAGCGAGAGCTGTTCGAGCGGACGGAGCGGCGCGGGACGCGTCGTGGCGGCGAGGTGACGGCCGACACCGCGTGCGACGGCGCCGCGATCGATGCGATCGAGTGCGGCACGCAGCGCGGCGATCGTCGATGCAAGTTCGCCGTCGAGCACGGTTTCGTCGGAAAGATCGACGCCGGGCGGCAGCGAGCGGCGCAGATCGACGTCGTCGGCGAGCGCGGCGAAGACTTGGTCGACGAGCAACCGGCGCGTCACGGGGTGCACGCCGACCGTGAGATGGCCCGATACGTCGCCGAGCGACGACGCCGCGTGCACGTAGCCGCGCGGTAGGTACAGCATGTCACCCGTCTCGAGCACGGTGTCGATCAGCGGCGTCTCCGCCGAACGCGCCGCGACGGCGGCCTCGCGCTCGTTCCATGGTTGATCGCGCAGCGGTGCGGTCCACACGGGCTCGTGGACCTTCCAATGTTTGCGGCCGGCGAACTGCAGCACGAAGACGTCGTGAACGTCGTAGTGCGGCGAGAATCCCGTGTTCATCGGCGGCGTCACGTACGCGTTGACTTGCACCGGATGTCCGAGCTGCGTCGAGAGCTCGCTTGCGAAATCTTGAATGGGCGGCCACATGCGATGTAGCCCCTGCAACACGAGCGTCGCGCCCGCGGAAAACTCGGCGAGCACCTTGTCGTCGGCGACTTGATCCGAGATCTCGGCTCCGGCGCCGCCGCCGCGCGTGTACCGCGCCGCCGGGATGACGTCGCCGCTACGCGTCATGCGTACGAACGGCGTTCGCAGTCCGCGGCGCGACAACAACTCGTCGATCGCATCGAGCGAGAGCAGATCGTCGAAACGGCCGCCCGGGAGTTGCGCCGCTCTACGAAGTAGCGGCGCAACGCCCCAGTGCGATGCTGCGAATTCCCGCACCGACATATCCGTGGTGCGGCGTAAGGGGTCGCTAGGCTCCGCCGTCCGCTCCACCGTCGTGACCCGAGCTACCGGCCGCACCGCCGTCGGCGGGACCCTCGGCACCACCGTCGGCGCCGCCGTCGTGACCCGAGCTACCGGCCGCGCCGCCGTCCGCGGGGCCCTTTTCGGCGCCGCCGTCAGCGCCGCCGTCGGCACCACCATCGTGTCCGTGGCTTCCGGCTGCGCCCCCGTCCGCCGGATCTTTTTCAGCATCATCAAGCATAGCAATACTCCTCATCACCATAGAGACCGGCAGCAGAACGGCCGGCTCCATAACCGGTTGCCCAGCATCGTGGCCCGCAAAACAAAGGTGGAGAACCTCCACGCGCGTGGAACGTCGTTCGAACTTTGGATATCACGCAATTGATCTTGGACGACCATCACGAACAGCGTCGCCTTTTCGCGATCCTCGAGCAGATCGATCGAAACGACGTCGCCGCGCTCACGGCGGTGTGGGGCCGGCTCGGCACGTTTCTCGAGGTGCACGCGCTCGCGGAAGAAGAGCTGTTCTACCCGCAGCTGCTGCGCGTCGGCACGGGCGCGGGCGACAAGGACAGCGCCGCGGACGAAACGATCGACGCGATCAAAGATCACAACGAGATCCGTGACGCGGTCGCGGCCGTCGGCGGCAAGAAGGTCGGAAGTTCCGAATGGTTCGAAGCCGTCGCCGCGGCGAACGAAGCGAACAGCGATCACATGGCGGAAGAAGAGCGCGAAGGCCTCACGGATTTTCGCGAGCACGCCGATCTCGCGTTACGGCACGATCTCGCGGTTCGGTTCGCGGTGTTCGAAGCGAACCACGTGACCGGCGTGCCGGCGGTCGACAAAGACCCGAAAGCGTACGTCGCACAGCATTCGTAAGCGCCGAACGGCGCGCGCACGCATCGCAGCGATCGCGCTCGTCGCGCTCGCCGCAACCGTGGGCGCACGCGCCGATCCCGCGACGGAGGGACCTCCGGGGACGGCTTTCTACTCGCCGCCGTCACCGCTCCCGAGCGCGACGCACGGTGACGTGATCTGGTCGCGGCCGCTCGGCGGCGCGACGCGCATCGACGGCGCAGCGACGAACACGCTCGTGCTCTACCACACCGTCGCGCCGAACGGGCGAGACGTCGCCGTTTCGGGTGCGATCGCGATTCCGAAGGGCGATGCGCCGCCCGGCGGGTGGCCCGTGATCAGCTGGGCGCACGGTACGACGGGGAACGCGCCGCAGTGCGCGCCGACGCGTGCGGGCGCGGCGGACTTCGAGCAATCGTATCTGGCCGGATGGGTGGCGCGCGGATACGCGGTCGTGCAGACGGATTACGAGGGTCAGGGGACGCCCGGGCTGCACCCGTATCTCGTCGGCTCCGCTGCCGCGCACGACGTGACGGACATCGTTCGCGCGGCGCGCGCATTGTATCCGGCGATCGGCGAGCGCTGGTTCGCGTTCGGTCACTCCGAAGGCGGCTCCGCGGCACTCTTCACCGCGATGCTCGGGCAATTCTGGGCGCCGGAGTTGACGTTGGAAGGCGCTGTCTCGTTCGCGCCGCCGACGCATCTCGCGCCGTTCATCTATTCGTTGCCGGAGAGAGGCGACGTGACGCAGAGCCTGCCGCTCATCCTCGACATGATCGAAGGCGTCGCATCCTCGGATCCCGCGATCGACCTCTCCGATCTCTTGACGCACGACGCGCTGTCGCGACTTCCCGATCTCCAACAGCGGTGTATCGACTCGCTCATCGACGACAAGTATTGGACGTCGCTTCCGCCGTCGTTCGTCTTCAAGTCGAAGGCGAACATCCGGCCGCTCGCGCTCGACTTTCTGAAGAACGATGCGAATCGTATCGTCGCCCGCGTTCCGATCCTGTTGTTGCAAGGTGACGCGGACGAAATCGTGTCGGCTCCCAACACCGAGCGCGCCCGCACGGATCTCTGCACGAGCGGAAATGCGTTGACGTTTTATCTGCTCCGAGGCAAGACGCACGGAACCGTCGTGACGGACTCGGTCGATACGCAACGCCGCTGGGTCGCCGGCGTCACCGCCGGCACGAGTGCGATCGTGAAGGGGAATTGCCCGTAAGCACGCGTACGCGAACGACGTGCGAACCATGCAAGCGCTTACAGCGAGACGCGTTGCCGCTGCCGGGGGCACGCGTGCACGCTTTGCGGCTCCGTGTCCTCCGATCGTAGCGACCAACAATCGCCGAGCAGCGAGCAGTAGCAGATTTGGAACCGCGCGCGGGCCGTTCCGGCTTCGGCTCGCGACACGTTGAAACGGTCGTCTTCGATCGTGAGAATCGTGATCGACTCGGAGGGGCGCAACACCGAACCGATGCCGAGGTCCGACTCTCCGACGCGTTTCGACGTGTTCGCGTCGAACAGACTACCGATTTCTCGCAGACGTCCCTGAGGCCGGCCGTCTTCGAACACGGAGAACGATCGTACGAGTGCCGGCCCGAGCCCGTCGTTCGCATAGCCGATCGTCATGCTATGCGGACCGATCACTTTTCGAAACGTCACGTACGGCCAGAGCGACGATCCGAGTTGCTTCGAGACGATCCTCGTTTGTTCGAGCGTCGCCCGCGTCTCGATCGCGGACTCGCGGCTTTGGACGATGGCCGCGACGCTCGCGCACGCGCTTGCGATGAGCGCCAGCGCGGCGATGATGAGTTCCGCTCGAAGAACGCGGCCGCCGGATTCGTTAGGCATGCGGCCATCTCACTCGCTCGCCGCCTGCGGACCTCCTCCGCATGCGACGCCGTCGCCGCAGAAACGATGAGAAAACGGCCGGATCGCGTATTCGATCCGGCCGTTCCAGAACTCCGACGCGGGCGCTTCCGCCCGAGCGCGCGCGGACTACGCGAGGTCGAACCGGTCCAGGTTCATCACCTTCGTCCAAGCGGCGATGAAGTCGCGTACGAACTTCTCCTTCGAATCGCTGCTCGCGTAGACTTCCGAGATCGCGCGGAGCACCGAGTTCGAACCGAAGACGAGATCCGCGCGCGTGCCCGTCCACTTCACGTCGCCCGATGTGCGGTCGACGCCTTCGAACGTTTCCTCGGCGTCCGACGTGCTCTTCCACGTCGTTGCCATGTCGAGCAGGTTGACGAAGAAGTCGTTCGTCAGCGTTCCGGGCTCGGTCGTAAAAACGCCGTCCTTCGAACCATTCGTGTTCGCGCCGAGCACGCGGAGACCGCCGACGAGCACCGTCATTTCGGGCGCGGTCAGCGTGAGCAGCTGCGCTTTGTCGACGAGCATCTCTTCGACTGAGTAGATGTAGTTGGCTCGAACGTAGTTCCGGAAACCGTCCGCTTCGGGCTCGAGCACCGCGAACGATTCGACGTCGGTCTTCTCTTGCGTCGCATCGGCACGGCCCGGCGTGAACGGAACGGTGACGTCGAAGCCCGCGTCCTTCGCGGCCTGTTCGACGGCCGCGCTACCGCCGAGCACGATCGTGTCGGCGAGCGAGATGGCCTTTCCACCGGACTGTCCGTCGTTGAACGCCTTGCGAACGCCCTCGAGCGCCGCGAGCACCTTCGCGAGTTTCGCCGGCTCGTTGACCGCCCAGTCTTTTTGCGGTGCGAGCGCGATGCGCGCGCCGTTCGCGCCGCCGCGTTTATCGGAGCCGCGGAAGGTCGACGCGGACGCCCACGCCGTCGAAACGAGATCGGCGATCGAGACGCCCGATGCGAGAATCTTCGCTTTGAGCGCCGTGACGTCGGCGGCATCGACGAGCGGATGCGTGACGTCCGGAATCGGATCTTGCCAGAGCAGCTCTTCGGTGGGAACGAGCGATCCGAGATAGCGCGACGGCGGCCCCATGTCGCGATGCATGAGCTTATACCACGCGCGCGCGAACGCATCGGCAAACGCCGCGGGATCTTCGTGAAAGCGCTTCGAGATCGGCCCGTACGCCGGATCCACACGCAACGCGAGGTCCGACGTGAGCATCATCGGCGCGTGCTTCTTCGATGCGTCGTGTGCGTCGGGAACGGTATCCTTGCCGCCGCCGTTCTTCGGCGTCCACTGGTTCGCACCGGCGGGGCTCTTCGTCAATTCCCATTCGAAGTTGAAGAGATTGTCGAAGTACTCGTTCGTCCACGTGGTCGGCTTGGTCGTCCACGTGCCTTCGAGGCCGCTCGTGATCGTCGCATCGGCGTTGCCGGTGCCGAAACTGTTCTTCCAGCCGAGGCCCTGCTCGGCCATGCTCGCGCCTTCGGGTTCGGGGCCGACGTACTGCTTGGGATCCGCGGCGCCGTGCACCTTACCGAACGTGTGGCCGCCCGCGATCAACGCGACGGTCTCTTCGTCGTTCATCGCCATGCGTCCGAACGTCTCGCGAATGTCGCGCGCCGACGCGGCGGGATCCGGATGGCCGTTCGGGCCTTCCGGGTTCACGTAGATGAGGCCCATTTGCACCGCTGCGAGCGGATGCTCGAGCTCGCGGTCGCCGGAATACCGCTCGTCGCCGAGCCACGTGCTCTCGCTACCCCAGTGAATGTCTTCCTCGGGCTCCCAAACGTCTTCGCGACCGCCGCCGAAACCGAACGGCTTCAGACCCATCGATTCGAGCGCGCAATTGCCGGTGAGCACCATGAGATCGGCCCACGAGAGCTTGCTGCCATATTTCTGCTTGATCGGCCACAGCAGTCTTCGCGCCTTGTCGAGGTTCGCGTTGTCGGGCCAGCTGTTGAGCGGCGCGAAGCGCTGCGTGCCGGAAGACGCGCCGCCGCGGCCGTCGCCCGTGCGATACGTACCCGCGCTGTGCCACGCCATCCGGATGAAGAACGGGCCGTAGTGACCGAAGTCGGCCGGCCACCACTCTTGCGAGACCGTCATCAACGCGAAGAGGTCTTTCTTCACGGCTTCCAGGTCGAGCTTTTTGAATTCCTCGGCATAGTCGAACGCCTCCCCCATCGGATTCGCGAGCGGAGAATTCTGCTGGAGGACCTTGAGGTTCAGCTGATGGGGCCACCAGTCTTTATTGGTTCGGAGGCCCGACGGCATGTGCGTGCCTTTGGGCACCCCATGAACGACCGGACACTCACCGCTCTTCTCTACATCCTTCTCGAGCATTCATTTCTCCATACGTACGTGTTGTTGGGCGCGTTTGAGAGAATGGTAGCACGTTATAACCGACATGTGAAATCGATTTATCCATCGGATACGGATGGTTTTACCGATTACTGGACGGGCTCGGTCGTGGGTTCCGCAGCGGATCGAGCGTGATGACGGCGCTCGTCGCGGAGCGCAGGAGCACCGTCTCGATCGGCGTCGTCGGCTCGACGCGGACGTCGGAGCCGCGAATGAATCGCGCGCCGACGCCGGCATACGGAATGAGGCCGAGGACGCCGGAGACGACCTTCCGGTTGCGGCCGTTGATCTCGAATCGTTGATCGTCGAACGTGAACGTACGGCCGTCCGCGGTGTGCAACGAATCGAGGCGCAACGTGAGGTCGCCCTCGTGCCCTTGCGAACCGGCATGACCGGCGAGGAAGATCGTACCCGAACCCGTCGTCCCGTCGACGGGAATCGTGCGGTCGACGAGGACGATCGGCGCGAGCAAGACGAAGGCGAACGTGTCGCCGGTCTTGCTGTCGTTCGACGAGATCGGCGCGTCGACGTGAAAACGCACGTGCGTTCCCGCCGGCATCACGGGTTCGTTGCTGTCGTCCGCGCGTGCGACGACCACGCTGCTTGCGGCGAACATCGCGAGCGCGACTATAGCGCGCAAGGGGCGTCGGAATCGAGAATGCTGATGCGCGTTCATGTCGTTATTCTACGCGAAAGCATCCCGACGAAAGCGACGACCTGACGAGCGCTGCGATCGTTTCCGCATCGCTTTCGTCGTCGGCGATTGCATGACGATCCTCGGGATCGAACGACAGATAGAGATCGTGATACGGCGCGTAGTCGTCGATGCGGCCTTCGGCTCGCGACGCGGCGCGCGACGCGCAGACCGCCTCGCTCGGGCAGACCACGACGTAGTCGAACGGCTCCCCGGTGAGCAGCGCGCGCGTCGCGTCGAGATACCACGGCGGGATCGAGAAGTCGAGCACGACGTCGTAGCCGTCGCGCTTGAAATGCCGCGCCGACGCGATCATGGCGCGCATGACCGTCCGGAACGCGCGACCGGCATCGCCGTCGCTGCGCGGTTTTGCGAAGAAGCGCCAATACAGATCGCCTTCGATGTACGCCGTCGGGCCTGCCGACGAACGCACGAGCTCTTGGGCGACGGCGGATTTCCCCGCGCCCACCGGCCCGGAGACGATCAGTATCGAGCCCGTCGTTCCGTCCCGCGACGGGCGTTAGGTATCGGACGCGAAAGCGAGTACCGGCGGCGGAGCGTCTGCGATCGCGACGGTCTCGACGGCGATGATGTGCGTGGGAATGACCCACTTGCCCTCATCGACCTCGAGCGGTTGCCAGCGGCCCTCCGGTTCGGTGAGTTTCGACATGAGCGTCTGGAACATGTCGGCGTGCACCGAGATCGTGTAATTGGACATGACGATTCGATATCTCATGACGCCTTTTGCCCGTTTTCGCCGATAACGAATTGGCCATAGGGATAACCCGGGGAGGTCCGCCTACCCTCCGGAAGACGTGACGGCGCTGCGCGACTGGTACGTCGACGTGCTCGGCGTTCCGCTCGGTGTCGCCGCTGAGTTCGAAGGAAAGGCCGCCTACATCGAGGGTCAGATCGGCACGAGTTGGTCGCCTTGCTCATGCCGGAATGGTCGGACCGGCCGAAAGGCAGCGGCGCCGGCATCGTGTTCGAAGTCGACGACATCCACACGATGATCGCGAATCTACGCGAACGCGGCGTCACGGTCGAAGATCCGGTCGAATTCCCGATCTGCACGATGGCCAGCCTGACGGATCCGGAGGGAAACAAGATCAGCATCCATCAGGCGAAGCCGTAGCCGGCGTGACCTCGACGACGACCTTGCCTCGCGTGTGTTTGGTCTCCACGTGTTCGTGCGCGCGACGAATCTCGGCGAGCGGATAGATTCGGTCGATCACGGCCGTGACCGCGCCGCGATCGACGAGCTCCGCCATCGTCGTGAGATCCGCCGCTCGCGACGTGACGACGACGAGTCTCATGCGTCGCTCGCCAGGACGAGCCGTTGCCGTCGCGGAGACGGCCGCGAGGTTCGATGCGGTCGGTACCGTCGTGACCATGATCCCCGACTCGGTCAATGCGTGCGCGCATTCCTCGAAGCGGAGCGCGCCGAATACGTCGAAGATGACGTCGAACGGTCGACCTTCGGGTACGTTCGGCCTCTGCGTGTAATCGACGAACGCATCGGCTCCGAGATCGCGACAGGTTTCTTCGTTCGCACCGCTCGCAACGGCGGTGACGTGCGCGCCGAGGTGATGCGCGAGTTGGACGCCGAACGCGCCGACGCCGCCCGACGCGCCGTTCACGAGAACGCGCCGGCCCGCCTCGA
>CAJCIN010000010.1 GCA_903970385.1 Rhodospirillales bacterium
GATATCGACGGCGACGTCGTCGAACTCTCGAAGCGGTATCTGCCGGAATGGTCGGCGGGCGCGTTCGAGGATCCGCGTGCGCGCGTGATCATCGGCGATGCGCTCGCGTTCTTGCGCGACGACGCGGGAACGTACGGGACGATCGTCTCCGACCTGACCGAACCGCTCGAGGATTCGCCGAGCAATCCGTTGTTCTGCGACGCCGTCTTCCGCGACATCAAGCGACGCCTCGCGCCGGGTGGCGTGTACGTCCTCCAGGCGAGTACGGCGGGGTTTCACAACATGAGCACCCACGCGAAGATGGCTCGGACGCTGCGCGGCTACTACGAGCACGTGACGTCGTTCTACACGCACGTACCGGCGTTCGACAACGATTGGGCGTTCATCGCGTGCAGCGACGCCGTCGACGTCGCGTCGTTGCCGCGCGAGCGCATCGACGCCTACGTCGCCGGGCTGCGCGGCGAAAATTACTTCTACGATGCGCAGACGCACGCGCGGCTCTTCAGCCTGCCGCTCTATCTCCGGCGCGAACTCGCGCGCGACGGCGACGTGTTTTGAGCACCTTCGAGAACGCGGCGCTCCGGCGTACGGCCCTGTACGCGGAACACGTCGCGCTCGGAGCGCGCATGGTGCCGTTCGGCGGTTTCGACATGCCGGTGCAGTACGCGGGCATCCTGCGCGAGCACGCCGCGGTGCGGACGCGCGCCGGCATCTTCGATCTCTCGCATATGGCGCAATACGAGTTGCGCGGCGACGGGGTGGCGGCGTGGGCCGATGCGCTCACCGTCAACCACGTCGCGACGATGAAGCCGTATCAGGCGCGCTACAACATCTTCACGAACCCGCGCGGCGGCGCGCACGACGACGTGCTGTTCTACCGGCTTCCCGATCGCTGGCTGCTCGTCGTCAACGCCGGCAACGCGACGAAGATGTGGCCGTATCTGCAAGACGCGGCGACGGGCCGCGACGACGTACGCCTCGAGAGCCATCAGGGCTCGCGCGCGCTCGTCGCGGTGCAGGGACCGCGTGCCGTCGAGATCGTCGCGCCGCTCTGCGACATCGATGCGGCGGCGCTCGGTTACTATTTTTGCGCGGAGGGCCGCGTCGACGGCGCGCGCGCCGTCATCGCTCGCACGGGCTACACGGGTGAGGACGGTTTCGAACTCTTCGTCGACGGCGACGACGCGCCGCGCTTGTGGCGGACGCTGCTCGAGCGCGGTGCGAGCGCGGGAATCGAACCGGCGGGTCTCGGCGCCCGCGACGTGTTGCGGCTCGAAGCCGGCATGCCGCTCTACGGCTTCGAGCTGACGGAAGACATCTCGCCCCTCGCCGGCGGTCAGACGTGGGCGGTGAAGACCGCGAAGGCCGCCTTCGTCGGCAAGGACGCGCTCGTCGCGCAACTCGAGGCGGACGACTACGATCGCATCGCCGGACTCGTGCTCGACGGTCGCGTGCCCGCGCGCGGCGGCTACCCCGTCTTCGCGAACGGCGAGCGGGTGGGCGAGGTCAAGAGCGCTTCGATCGCGCCCGCCTACGGGAACAAGAACGTGGCGACGGCGCTCGTACGGAAGGACGCCGCCGCAGTTGGGACCTCGCTCGACGTCGAAATTCGTGGCACGTTGCACGCGGCGCACGTCGTACCGCTTCCATTTTACAAGCGCGGAACATAGGAGATCGTCATGGCTCAGCCCGAGGGGTTGCTCTACAGTAAGGAACACGAGTGGCTCAAGGTCGAGGGTGACGTCGGCGTCGTCGGCATCACGGACTACGCGCAAAATTCGCTCGGCGACATCGTGTACGTCGAGCTCCCGCGCGAGGGTCAGACGATCCAACAATTCGGCAGCATCGGCGTCGTCGAATCCGTGAAGGCCGTCTCGGATCTGTACACGCCGGTCGGCGGCGTCGTCACGGAAGTGAACAAGGCGCTCGAAGCGGACCCCGCGCTCGTGAATCGCGACGCGTTCGGCGAAGGCTGGCTCTACAAAGTGAAGCTCGCAGGTCCGGCCGAGCTCGAGCAACTGCTCGCGCCGAGCGCCTACGAGTCGCTCGTCGCCGAGGGCTGATCGCACCTTGTACGCTCCGCACACGGACTCGGACATCGCCGAGATGCTCGCCGTCGTCGGCGTCTCGTCGCTCGAAGAGCTCGTCGAGGTTCCCGATGCGGTCGCGATCGCGGGGCCGCTCGACGTGCCGCCGTCGCTGCCCGAGATCGAGCTCGCGGCGAAGATCGCCGGATACGCGAAGGCGAATACCGCCGTCGGATATACGTCGTTCCTCGGTGCCGGCGCGTACCGCCATTACTGCCCGCCCGTCGTGATGTCGCTCGCCATGCGCGGCGAGTTCCTGACGGCGTACACGCCGTATCAGGCCGAGGTCTCGCAAGGGTATCTGCAAGCGATCTACGAGTGGCAGACCTACGTCTGCCTCCTCACGGGTCTCGACATCGCGAACGCGTCCGTCTACGACGGAGCGACGGCGCTCGCCGAAGGCGCGATCATGGCCGTCAACGCGACGGGCCGACGCGCGATCCTCGTCTCGCGCGCCGTGCATCCGAACTATCGCGCGGTGCTGCGCACCTACGCGCGCGGTCTCGAGCTCGACGTCGAGGAGCTGCCCGTCGCGCCGGACGGTACGACGGATACCACGAACCTCGAAGCGCGACTCGCGGACAAGCGCTTCGCCGCCGTGGTCGTGCAGTCGCCGAACTTCTTCGGTTCGATCGATGCGCCCGCGGCCGACGTCGTCGCGGCCATCAAAGCGACCGGCACGATCCTCATCGGCGTCGTCGCCGAAGCGATGTCGCTCGCGGTCCTCGCGACGCCCGCGTCGTGGGGCGCCGAGATCGCGGTCGGCGAAGGCCAATCGTTCGGCAATCCCGTCGCCTACGGCGGCCCGTACGTCGGCTTCATCGCGTCGACGAAGGAACACATGCGGCGCATCCCCGGCCGGCTCGTCGGCCGTTCGGTCGACAATCGCGGCAACGACGCGTTCACGCTGACGCTGCAGGCGCGCGAGCAGCATATCCGCCGCGAAAAAGCGACGTCCAACATCTGCACGAATCAGGCGCACTGCGCGCTCGTCGCGACGATCTATCTCGCGGCCGTCGGCGCGTCCGGTTTACGGCGCGCGGCCGTGTTAAACGTGGAACGCACGTACGCGCTCGCCGAACGCGTCGCGGCGATCGACGGCTTCTCGCGCGCACTCGGCGCGCCCGTCTTCAACGAAGTCGCCGTTCGCGTTCCGGCGACGTTCGGCGCGGCACGCGTGCTCGCCGAACTCGAGCGCCGTTCGATCCTCGGCGGCGTCGATCTCGGACGCTGGTATCCCGAGTTCGCCGATTGCGTCCTCATGAACGCGACGGAAGTGACGACGCCGGAGGACATCGACGCGCTCTGCGTCGCGCTCGGCGACATCGCCGCCGCCGCCCGTGAAAGCGCCGCGGTCCATGTCTGAACGGCTGATCTTCGAGACGGGCCAGCCCGGTCGCGCGAACACGTACTTTCCGAACGGCCGCACCGCGGACGAGTTCTTGCCGGCGTCGGCGCTGCGCGACGCGCTGCCGCTGCCCGACAACAGCGAACTCGACGTCGTGCGTCACTTCACGCGGCTCTCGCAGAAGACGTTCGCGATCGACACGGGCTTCTATCCGCTCGGCTCGTGCACGATGAAGTACAACCCGCGCGTCAACGAAGCGATGGCCTCGCAGCCCGGCTTCAAAGACTTGCATCCGTACGCGCCCGATCCGCTCGCGCAGGGCGCGCTCCGCGTGATGTACGAACTCGAGCGATCGCTCTCGGCGATCTTCGGCATGAGCGCGTTCTCGCTCAATCCGGCGGCCGGCGCGCACGCGGAGCTGACGGCGCTGCTGATCGCGAAGGCGTATTTCGCGAAGATCGGTCAGGGCGCGTCGCGGACGACCGTGATCGTTCCCGATACCGCGCACGGCACGAACCCCGCATCGGCGGCGATGGTCGGCTACAAGGTCATCTCGCTCCCGAGCGACGCGCGCGGACGCGTCGGTCTCGAAGAATTGAAGGCGGCGATCGGCGACGATACCGCCGTCTGCATGATGACGAACCCGAACACGCTCGGACTCTTCGAGGATCATATCCACGAGATCGCCGAAGCGGTGCACGCGGTCGGCGGTTTGATGTACTACGACGGTGCGAATGCGAACGCGCTCATGGGCAACGCGCGGCCGGGCGACATGGGCTTCGATCTCATGCACCTCAACCTGCACAAGACGTTCTCGATTCCGCACGGCGGCGGCGGCGCGGGTCACGGGCCCGTCGGCGTCGCGGAGCGGCTCGTGCCGTTCTTGCCGGTGCCGATCGTCACGCTCGACGAGAGCGGCGCGTATCACCTCGAGCACGAGCGAGAGGACGCGATCGGCACGATGCGCTCGTTCTGGTCGAACTTCTCGCACGCGGTGCGCGCGCTGACCTACATCTACGCGAACGGCGGCGAGGGCCTCACGCGCGTGTCGCAACTCGCGGTCCTCAACGCGAATTACGTGCGCGCGCGCGTCAAGGAATTTCTGCCGACGCCGTACGACGAGACGTGCCGGCACGAGTTCGTCGCGACGGCGCAGGAGCTCAAACGCGAGACCGGCGTCCGCGCGCTCGACATCGCGAAGGCGCTCCTCGATCGCGGCTACCACGCGCCGACCGTGTACTTCCCGCTCCTCGTTCCGGAGTGCCTCATGATCGAGCCGACGGAAACGGAATCGAAGGAGACGCTCGACGGCTTCATCGCGGCCCTCCGCGACGTCGTCGAAACCGCCAAACGCGACCCCCAAGCGATCCTCGACGCGCCGGTGCACACGGTCGTAGGCCGTATCGACGAGACGAGAGCCGCCAGACACCCCGACCTGCGCTGGGTCGGCTAAGCCGAGATAGTTTCCGGCCCGGGGGCGCGACGTTCGTCAAAGAGCCCGCGAGTGCGGGCTCGGGGGGAAACGGGGGGCCGTGCCGCCCCGTTGTCAATGGGCCGTGCCGCCCCGTTGTTAAAGGCGCCTCCTTCCGCACCTGTTGCCTCTTGGCGGGGGTTGCTAGAATTGAGTATGCAGCGCCCGGTCTTCTGAACCGGGCGCCTTCGACAGAAAGCGGCAGATGCGGATCAAGTACGAGGTCTCGGCGGGTGGGCTCGTCCTACGCAGGAACGGGTCGTCGCTCGACGCCCTGCTGATCGGCCGCGGGATGCCCCGGGTCTGGTCGTTGCCGAAGGGCCACGTCGAGAACCGCGAGACGCACGAGCAGGCCGCCCTCCGCGAAGTGCGTGAGGAGACGGGTTGCTGGGCCGAGGTCCTCGTCAAGCTTTCCGAAATCTCGTATTGGTTCTACCTGAACGGCACGAAGCACAAGAAATCCGTGCACTTTTATCTGATGAATTATCTGTCGGGCGACACGGCGAACCACGACCACGAGGTCGACGAGGCGGCGTGGTTCGAGATCATGGCGGCCAAGAAAGCCTTGAAATACGTGAACGAGAAGCGCCTGATCGATCTCGGGCTCGAAGAACTCGCGAAGATGGACGATCCCTTCGACGCGACGGTCGTGGCCGAAGCGGCTTCCGATGACGTCGACGTGGTGCGAGAATCCGCGAGCCTGTAGACGCGGCGACCCTGCGGGTTTCCCTCGACGTTTTCGACGGGCCGCTCGACCTGCTTCTCACGCTCGTCCGCGAGCGCCAGCTCGACATCGCCACGGTTCCCCTCGCGACGGTCGCGCAACAGTATTTCGACTACATCGCCGTCATGGACGCGCTCGACGTCGAGGTCGCGGCCGAGTATCTCGTGATCGCGGCGACGCTCGTCTTTTTGAAGTCGAAATCGCTCTTGCCGCCGATTCCGAGCGACTTCGTGGCCGAGGGCGAAGAGTCGGCCGAGGACGTGGAAGAAGGCCTCCGCCGGCGCCTGATCGCCTACTCGAAATACAAGGGCGTCGCGGAGGAATTGCGCTCGCGGGCGGCCGACGCCGACGCCTTCTATTTCCGCGAAGCCGGCGATTTGAGCGCCACGGTCGAGCAGCGGTATCGCATCGTGCCCGACAAGCTCGCCCGCGCGCTCGTGGCCGCGATGCGCGGAGCGAAGCCCGAACGGCGAACGATCGCACGCGAACGCTTCTCGATCGCGCGGCAGATGGATTTCGTCGCTCGCGTCGTACGCGAACGGGGATCCGTCGAATTCGCCGCGCTCTGCCGCGACCTCGATCGGGGCGGGATCATCGCGACGTTCCTCGCCATCCTCGAGTTGATCCGCCAGCACCGGCTCGCCTACGAACAATCGACCGCGGAGCAGCCGCTCCGGCTGTTGCCGTTCGTTCCGGAAGAGGTCCATGCAAACTGAGCTGATCGAAACCGGCAGCCTCGTACGCTCGCTCGAAGCGCTCCTCTTCGTGTCGAGCGAGGCGCTCTCGATCGACGCGCTCGTCAAGCTGACGAAGGCCACGCACGTCGAGGTCGCCGAGTCGCTGCAGCGGATCGGCGAGGAGTACGGCGAGCGAGGGATCGTGCTGCGCGAGGTTGCGGGCGGCTACCGTTTCGCGACGTCGCCCGCCGCCCGCGACGTCGTCGAGGCGTATCTGCTGCCGGCGAAAACGAACCTCTCCGCCCCCGCAATGGAGACGCTCGCCATCGTCGCCTACCTGCAGCCGGTGACGCGCGCCGAGATGGAAGCCGTTCGCGGCGTCAACGTCGACAGCGTCGTCAGCACGCTCCTCGACCGCCGCTTCATCGCCGAGACCGGCCGCCGCGACGTCCCGGGCCGCCCGATGGAATACCGGACGACCCCGGATTTCCTCGAATCGTTCGGCCTGCGCTCCCTCGAAGAACTCCCCGCCGTCGACCTGGAAGCCGAGTCCCTCGAACTCCCGCTGACCCTCACCCCGGCAACCCGCCGCGACGACGGTATCGCGGAAACGTCCGGCGAAGACCATCCCATGGCTCACCGCGACGCTGCCACAAATGGGACCGCGAGTGCGGTCCCGGGGGCCATCGGGGGGCACGCCGCCCCGATCTCAACCGAAAGCGCGAGTGCGGTCCCGGGGGCCGTCGGGGGGCACGCCGCCCCGAT
>CAJCIN010000011.1 GCA_903970385.1 Rhodospirillales bacterium
CCTCGCGACGACGGCGCCCGAAGCGCTGCCGGCGACGATCCTCTCCCGGTGCCAGCGCTACGCGTTCCGCCGGATCCCGGTCGCCGTCATGATCGCCCGCATGCGCGAGATCGCGGATGCCGAGGGGATCGCGATCGACGATGGCGCGCTCGGCGCCATCGCGTATCGCGCCGACGGCGGTTTGCGCGACGCGTTGACGATGCTCGAACAGGTCGCCTCGTATGCCGGCGGCGCGGTCGACGCCGCGACCGTCGAGGCCGCGTTCGGCGCGACCGGGCGGCAGTACGCGCGCGGGCTCGTCGACGCGATCCTCGGCGGAGACGCGCGAACCGCGTTACGCATCGTCGACGAAGCGAGCGATGCCGGAGCGGACATGCTCGGGCTCGTGCGCGGCGCGATCGGCGAATATCGCAACCTCCTCGTCGCGCGCATCGATCCCGAGCTCCTCGGCCGCGATCTCTCGAACGCCGACGCCGAAGCGGTCACTCTGCTCGCCGCGTCGACGGCGCAGCCGCGCGTCGTGCGCGGATTGCGTCTGCTCGCCGACGCGCTCGCCGCGGGCCGTGCGTCCGGCAATCCGCGACTCGAACTCGAGACGGCCGTCCTGCGGCTGATCGTGCAAGGCGAAGATCCGAGTCTCGAAGCGCTCGCGACGCGCGTCGCGCTCCTCGAAAGCGGCGCGCCGCCCGTCGCGATCGCACCGCCGCGCGCGCAGCCGAAACGCGAGCCCGTCGCACAGCCGAAACCGGAGCCCGTCGCGCCGCCGACGCCCGAGCCCGTGGCGCAACCGAAACCGGAACCCGTGGCGCAGCCGAAGCCCGAGCCGGTAGCACAACCGAAACCGGAGCCCGTCGCGCCGCGCGCCGCCGAACCGGCCGCGCCGACGTTGCAACAGGTCCGTTCGCTCTGGGATCAGATCCGGCTTCGCGTCGAGGAACAGTCGAAGCCGCTCCGCGGGCCGTTGTCGCGCGCGACCGTCGACGCGCTCGAAGGCGGCGCGCTGACGATCAGCGTGCCGGACGAGATGCAAGAGTCGCTGCTGCGACCGAAGCTCGCGTTGATCGAGGCCGCCGTTGCCGACGCGTTGCGCGCGCCGCTGCGACTCGTGTTGCGCAACCGTCAGCGCGGCGGTCCCGCACCGTCGCCGGCCGCGGTCGGCGACGCGGCAAGCGCACCCGGTCCGAACGGCGAAATCGACTTACTCGCATACGCCCGGCAGAAGATCGGCAGGACGGAGACTTCATGAACCAAGCGCAGATGATGGCGCAGATGAAAAAGATGCAAGCGGAGATGGCCAAGGCGCAGGACGATCTCGCGTCGACCGTCGTCTCCGGCACGGCCGGCGGCTCGGCCGTCGGCGTCGAGATGACGTGCGACTATCGCGTGACGTCGGTGAAGCTCTCGAAAGAGGCGATCGATCCCGACGATGCGGAGACGCTCGAAGATCTGCTCGTCGTGGCCATCAACGACGCGGTCGCGAAGGCGCAGGACGCGTCGGCGAAACGCATGAGCGCCGTCACGGGCGGCTTGCGCATTCCCGGTCTGACGTAGGCCGACACGGCAAGCGCACTCGCCGGGCCCGTCCAGAGCCTCATCAACGAATTCTCGAAGCTCCCGACGGTCGGGCCGAAAACGGCGGCGCGGCTCGTGTTCTATCTGCTCAACCGTCCGCGCGCGGAAGCGCAGGCGTTGGCCGAGGCGATCCTCGCCGTCAAGGATCGCGTCAAACTCTGCTCGCGGTGTTTTTCGCTGACGGAAGACGATCCGTGCGAACTCTGCACGGACGAGCGGCGCGACGCGGCGATCCTCTGCGTCGTCGCGGAGGCCAAGGACATCTACGCGATCGAGCGCACGTCCGCGTACCGCGGCCGCTATCACGTGCTCGGCGGCGTGATCTCCCCGATGGACGGCATCGGCCCGGCGCAACTGCGCGTCAAAGAACTGATCGAACGGCTCGCGAGCGAGGGTCCGCGCGAAGTGGTCGTCGCGACGAACCCGAATGCCGAAGGCGAGGCGACGGCTCTGTATCTCTCGCGGTTGATCGCACCGAGCGGCATCGTCGTGTCGCGCCTCGCGTACGG
Source organism: Rhodospirillales bacterium (assembly GCA_903970385.1). Lineage (GTDB taxonomy): Bacteria > Vulcanimicrobiota > Vulcanimicrobiia > Vulcanimicrobiales > Vulcanimicrobiaceae > Palsa-1515. The sequence continues at coordinate 2,082 of CAJCIN010000011.1, forward strand.
TCTGCCGATCGGCGGCGACCTCGACTACGCGGACGAAGTGACGCTCGCGAAAGCCCTCGAGGGCCGGCGGCCGCTGTGATGCGCGGCGTGTTCGGCGTCGCATCGTTCGCGCTCGCGTGCGCTCTCGCCGTACCGGGGCCGACGGCGGCCGCCGATTCGACGTACTCGCCCGAAGCGACCGCGATCGACAACGTCTGCAACGCGTACCGGTCGCACGCGCACGCGGACGACTTCGTGCGGCTCGCCCGCGTCGGCGGCATCGACGCGCCGTGGATGACGGCGGGAGCGGGCGCCGTCGCACGCGCGCAAGAGTCCAGCACGTTCGTCGCGGGCGACTTCGTCACGATCGTGCTCGATCACGGCGCTCTCGTCTCGGCCGATCTCTCGCACCTGGACGGGCCGACCGGCCGGATCGTCTTGCACGCGTGGTGCTTCATCGGCGGCAAGCTGTCGCGCGCGTCGGCCGAGGTCTATCTCACGTACGATCGCTCGACCGGCTATACGAAGACCCGGTATTACGGAGACGATCTCGACCAGCCGCTCGCGGAGTATCGCGGTGAAAAGTGGTCGGGGCCGAAGTCGAACGGGCCGCCGTCGAAAGACATCGACGCTCTCCTCGTCGTCGAACCCGACGCGAAGCCGCCGGACCTCCCGTTCTACGATGCGTTCCAGCTCGCACGCAAAGGTGCGCTGCCGCATCTAAAGTGACGCGGGAGCAGCGGAGCGCGACGCGCCCGGAGCGAACCGCGCCCGAGTGAACGAGCCCGTCTCGCCACCACTGCGGCCGCTCGGCATCGGCGAGCTGCTCGATCGAGCCGTCACGCTCTGCGTGCGGTTCTTCTTGCCGTTCTCGCTCATCTATCTCGCGTACGGCATCCCACTCGGCGTCGTGAACTACTTCGCCTCGCGGGGCGTGACCACGCTGATCCAGGCGTTCGCCGACCAGCTCAAAACGCAGAGCACCGGCGGCCGGACGGACCCGCACGCACTCGCGACGGCGATGGCGAACGGCGGCTCGGATCCCCTATGGTCGCTCGCGCTCATCGCGATGACGTTCTTCATCTCGCCGCTCGCCGGCGCGGCGCTCATCGAAGCGACGTCGGCCGCGTCGTTCGGCCGGCTTCCGACGTTCGCGAGCGCGTATCGGACGGCGCTCTCGCGCTGGCCGAATCTCATGGGCGTCAACCTGTTGTATTTGCTCGCCGGCCTCGCGATCTACGTCGCGATCGTGGTCGCCGCGGTGCTGATCGTGTTCGCGATCGTCGGCATCACGACGGCAGTGCACGTCGTCGGCATCGTCGTCGGCGTTCTCATCGGGATCGTGTTCGTCTTGTTCGCGATCGCGTTCTTTCTCGTCGCCTCGATCGCGTGGCAGATCTCGTATTTCGC
>CAJCIN010000012.1 GCA_903970385.1 Rhodospirillales bacterium
CGTCGGACGGATCGCCGCGGGCGACAGCGGCCCGAGAAACTCGAGCACGATGCGCGGCGAGTCGACGTGGTTGAGGATCTCGACGAGATAGCGTGCGTTGAACGCGATCGTGAGATCGTCGCCCGTCTGTTCGACCTCGAGTTCTTCGTACGCGTTGCCCGTCGTATCGGAGTTCGCGGTGATGATCAGTTGCGCGTTCGAGACGCTCATCTTGACCATGCTCGCGCGATCCCCCGCGACGAGTTCGGCGCGCCGCAAGCCGGCGACGAGCGCGCTCGTGTTCACCGTGACCGAACGATCGAATTGCGACGGAATGACCTGCCCGTAATTGGGATACTGACCGTCGACGAGACGCACGACGATCGACGCCGTTTGCGCGGCGAACGCGAGCTGATTGCCCGACGGCCCGAGCGCGCTCACTTCGATCGTCTCGACGCCGCCGAGATTACGCGCCGCTTCGAGCAACGCTCGCGACGGCACGATGTACTTCGCGGTGCCGTCGCCCTCGATGCCGCGCGCGAGCTTCGTCTGCCACTTCGCGAGACGGTAGCCGTCGGTCGCGACCATCGTCATGGAATCGCCCGCGATCTCGAGCAACGTTCCCATGAGCACGGCGCCGCGCGCCTCTTCGCTCGACGCCGCGAAGATCGTCGCGTTCACGCCCTCGCGAAACGCCTTGCCGTCGATCGCGAACGACGCACCCTTTTGCGACGAGGGCAGCGGCGGATATTCGTCCGGCGGCAACGCGTGGAAATCGTAGTTCGAGCGTTCCCATTTGACGCTCGCGCGAGTCGGCGTTCCGGCGAGTTCCACGATTCCGGGCGGCAGATTTCCGAGGTAGCCGCTGAACAGTTTCGCCGGCACCGTGACGCTGCCCGGCTCCGCGATCTCTGCGGGAAAGACGTGCTCGAGGGTGAGTTCGAGATCGGTCGCACGGACGCGGATCGAGTTGTCGCTCGCGGTCAGCAGGACGTTCGAGAGGATCGGCACGGTCGTATGCGCGTTGACCACCTTGCTCGCTGCGCCGACGGCTCCCGCGATGTCTTTGGTGCTGCAACTAAACTTCACGTATCCACTCCCGTCGCGCGATCCGTCGTACTCTCTTCGTTAAAAAGAACGTCGTAGTCGTCGTAGTAATGCGGTAGAAACTGCGGAGAACGCCGCAAACCGTGCTGCGACGTGGGTTTGGGCGCCGGAGAAGGTGTGCATCGAAGGCACCCGGTTCTGCACATCTGCACCGATCGCGACGCGAGCGAAGGTTATGCACGTTCCGAAACACCCCCTGTGATCCGGTATGCTCAAGGGGGTGTGGAGGGGTCAATCGCTCTGGCAGAGTGCCTGAAGCGCGCGCACTTTGTTGCGGTACGCCTCGTCGGTCGTCATCTGGTTCTTCACTTTATCGCGCGCGTACATGACGGTCGTGTGATCCTTTTTCGCGAATTCGCGCGCGATCTGCGGCAGCGAGCAGTCCGTGAGTTCGGTCGCGAGATACATCGCGATCTGGCGCGGCGCGGCGAGGCGTTGATCGCGGCGCTGGTGGTCCATCTCCTTGACCGTGAGCCCGTGCGCCTTGGAGACGCGCTCCTTGATGAGCGCGATCGTGATGCGCCGCGCGGGCGTCGTCGCGACGACGTTCTTGAGGACGTCGGCCGCGAGATCGGCCGTGATCGCCGATTTCGTGAGCGACGCGAACGCCACGACGCGGATCAGGGCGCCTTCGAGCTCGCGGATGTTCGAGGGGATCACCTTGGCGATGAACGACGTCACGTCGTCCGGCACCGGGATCTTTTCCGACTCGGCCTTCTTGCGCAGGATCGCTTCGCGCGTCTCGAGGTCCGGCGGCTGGATGTCCGTCAGCAGGCCCCACTCGAAACGCGAGCGGAGCCGGTTCTCCAGCGTCTGGATCTCTTTCGGCGGGCGGTCGCTCGAAATGACGAGCTGCTTCTGCGCTTCGTGCAGTGCGTTGAACGTGTGAAAGAACTCCTCTTGGGTTCCTTCCTTGCCCTCGATGAACTGGATGTCGTCGATCAGCAACACGTCGACGAGCCGGTACTTATTGCGAAATTCGAGCGTTTGGTTCTTTTGCACGGCGACGATGAACTCGTTCGTGAACTTCTCGCTCGAGACGTAGACGACGTTCGCGCTCGGATTCGCGGCGATCACCCGATGGCCGATCGCGTGCATCAGGTGGGTCTTTCCGAGGCCGACGCCGCCGTACAGGAACAGCGGGTTGTAGGCGCGGGCCGGGGCCTCGGCGACCGCTTGCGACGCGGCGTGCGCGAAGCGGTTGGAATTGCCGACCACGAACTCCTCGAAGGTGTAGCGCGGGTTCAGGTTCCCGTGCCGCAGATCTTCGGCGAGCGGGGCGCGATGCGCCGATTGCGGCGGCATGTCCGCTTCGTCCGGAGGTCCGCTCGGCGCGTCGGCCGCGACGACGAAACGGAGCGCGAGCGTGGCCCCGAGCAGCTCGGTCAGGACCTCGGAAATGTCGCCTTTGAGCCGGTTTTCGACCCAGTCGCGGGCGAACGCGGACTGCACCGACAGCACGATCTCAACGTCGTTCATCGCGACGGGGCGGATCGGCTTGAGCCACATTTCGAAGATCGGCTTGGAGTATTTTCGCTCGAGTGCCGAGAGCGCCGCATTCCAAAGTTCGTTAGAAACGCCGGCCGATCCGACAACGAGACCCATTACTTGACCACCTTAGTAGCGCGCTGCCGAGACGACCGACCCGCGAGGCACCGAAGTATCCCGCGAATGAGGTCGTTCGGATTGGAGTGCGGCACCCCGAATCCTCTGGAAATTTTCCACGAACTTATCCACTTATACACAGCCGTCCGCGGAGGCAGGAATGCCCGTCAAACGGACGTTTTTCGACCCACGGTCGTGGCGCTTCCACAACCGGTTTCGTGCGGGAAATCTCCCAGGGGACGGGCTTTTCCGCCATTCCGGCCGCATGCGTGTCCACAACTTTACGCACAGGTGTGGACAGAATGCGAAGGCTTCGCAAAAGTTCATCGGACGATTGACGCCGAGTGCCCGGATTCGCTATACTGCGGAGTCTGTCTTCATCCGCCGCTTTTCGCCCGCGGCCGACTCTACGTCCGGAGCACCCCTCACCGTGAAACGCACTTTCCAACCGCACAACCGCCGCCGCAAGCGCGTTCACGGCTTCATGGAGCGGATGAGCACGAAGAACGGCCGCAAAGTGATCGCCGCGCGCCGCAAGAAGGGCCGCAAGCGCCTGACGGTCTAGCGGCCGGTTACGTGCGCTGGTACGGTCCGCTTCGCCGGACGGGCGAGATCGCGTTCGTGCGACGCCGCGGCAAGCGCTCGGCCTTCGGAACCATGGCCGTCTTCGCTCTCGCTGGCGGCGAGGGGACCCGCGTCTGCGTGACCGTCTCGAAGGCGGTGGGCGGGGCGGTCGTCAGGAACGCGGTGCGGCGCCGGATCAAGGGCACCCTCGACGGGCTCGCCGTTCCGGCCCCCGGCGCACGCTTCGTCTTCGTGGCGATGCCGGCGGCGGCATCGGCGTCCTACGCTCGCCTCGCGGCCGACGTGGCCGCGGCGCTCGGCGCGAGGCCGGCGCGGTGATCGCGCGGTCCCTCCTGGCGTTCGTCATCGTCGCGTACCAGCGACTCGTCTCACCGTTCCTCGGACCGCGTTGCCGTTTCTATCCGTCGTGTTCGCAGTACGCGAAGGAAGCCGTGTTGAAACACGGGCTGGTGCGAGGTGTATCCCTCGCGGTACGGCGGCTTCTCCGCTGTCACCCGTGGAACGCGGGGGGCGTGGACTTCGTCCCCTAGTTGCTCTGAAAGGCCGACCGTCTTGGCGCTCCCGATCGCGACCCTGCTCGCGACCAACATCATCCTCGACCCGATCGTCGGCGGTCTGCACGCGGTGCTCGGCTACATCTTCGGCGTCGTGCACAACTACGGCTGGAGTCTGATCATCCTCGCAGGCATGGTGAAACTCGTCTTCTGGCACTTGAACACGATGCAGTTCAAGGCGATGAAGAAAACGCAGGAGATCGCGCCGCAGCTCAAGGCGCTGCAGACGCGCTTCAAGGGCGACCGCGAAAAACTGAACGAAGCGACGATGGCGCTCTACAAGGAAACGGGTGCGAACCCG
>CAJCIN010000013.1 GCA_903970385.1 Rhodospirillales bacterium
TCGCGCCGTCGTCGCGGCGAGCACCGGGATGGCGACGCACGCGAGCAACGCCGAGACCAGCCACGGTGCCGACGGGCCGACGTGCGTGAAGAGTTGCGACATCGTAATCGGCGCGATGACGGCGGAGAGCGAGAACGACGCACCGACGATGCCCTGCAGCTCGCCTTGGCGTTTCGGGCCGAGGCGTGCGGACATGAGCGCGTTGCACGACGGCGTGACGAGGCTGCCGAGCGCCCACATCGCCATGCCGACGTACAACATCCAGCCTGCCGATGCGAACGCGTACCACAGGTACGCGATCGTGCCCATCGAGAGCCCGATGACGGCCGCGCGACGCTCGCCGAAACGTTTGACCGCGGGACCGATCACCGCGCCGAGCACCACCGCCATCATCACGCCGCTGAACGCCATCGAGGTGCCGACCGCCGACGACGTCCAGCCGAACGCGGCTTGCGTGAAGTACGCCCACGTCGACGGTAACGCTTGGAACGCGAGCTGCCACAGAAAGAGCGCGACGAGCACGCCGCGGATCTCGCGCAGCCGCGCGATGTCGCGTAGCGCACCGAACGGATTCGCGGTCGCGAACGTAAACGCGCGCCGCTTGTCGGCCGCGAGCGTTTCCGGCACGACGAGCAGCCCGTACACGAAATTGAGGGTGGCGAGGATCGCCGCCGCGACGAACGGCGCGCGCGGGCCGAGCGTCCCGATCCATCCGCCCGCGAGCGGCCCGAGGATGAACCCGATGCCGAACGCCATGCCGGTCAGGCCGAAATTCTTCGCGCGCTGCTCGGGCGGCGTCACGTCGGCGATCGCCGCGTTGGCCGTCGGATAGCACGCGCCCGTGATGCCCGCGATGAGCCGGCCGATGAAGAGCATCCAGTAATACGGGACGACCGCCATGAGCGCGTAGTCGAGCGCGAACGCGAGCATCGACGCGAGCAGCACGGGACGCCGGCCGAAGCGATCGCTGAGCGCGCCGACGATCGGCGCGCAGAAGAATTGCATGATCGCGTATCCGAACGTCAGCACGCCGCCGAACGCGATCGCGTGTCGCGCGTCGCCCGCGCCGAGTTGCCGCAGCAGCGACGGCATGACCGGGATGATGATGCCGAAACCGATCGAATCGATCAGCACCACGAGCATGAAGAAGACGACGGACGTACGAGGCATACGCCGATCCTACGTTTGCGGACTCACGCGGTCTTGGAAAAAAGAGACGCGTCGCCGTTTTCCGCGATGTTGACCGTTCCCGGATAGTGGAGCGCGCGCGCGAACTCGGCGGGCGTGCGGTCGCAGAACTCCGCGAAGTCGGCGTACATGTGCGATTGATCGAAATAGCCGGCGGTCGTCGCGGCGGCGGCGAGATCGGCTCGGGTGGCGTTGCAGATCAGCTGCAACGCGTGGTTGAAGCGCAGGATGCGCGCGTAGCGTTTCGGCGTCGTGCCGACCGTCGCGGCGAATCGTCGTGCGAGCCGCGGACCGGCGATGCCCGTCTCGCGCTCGAGCTCGGCGACCGAGACGTTGCCGCACGCGGCCCGCAAGCGCTCGAGTGCGTGCGCGACGCCCGGGTCGACGCCGCTCGCGCGAGCGAGCCGCCCGCGCAACCAGCGCCGCGCGGCGGAGACAATCGCGGCCGCATCCCGTTCGTCCGCGCAGCGCTCGCCGAGTTCGCGCGCGGCGACGGCGCCGATCACATCGTGCAGGTCGAGCGTGCTGTCGCACAAGTCCGCGAGCGGCACGCCGAGCGCCGCACTCGCCATCCCCGGCTCGAGCACGATGCCGACGACGCGGCACGTGCCCTCCGGCGCCACGACGCCGAACGGCGTGGTCGCGAGCCCGTTCGTGCACAGGGCCGGAAAGCGGCGGCCGTCGGGCGCGTCCGCCGGAGCGTGCGGCGTTTCCAACTGCACGATGATCCCGCACGTGCCGTCCGGATAGTGCCGCTCGATCCCGTGCGCGAGCGTGCCTTCGAAATACCAGATGCGCGCGCTGGACAGCAGCGGGTCGCACGGGTCCGACCACGCGGCGTGCGTGAAGCGTCCGAAGGGCGAGTCCGATCGCTCGAGCGTGAGACCCATGCGAACGGGTGCGACGCTCGGAAGGCCGTTCCTACCTACAAGGAGAGGTCGTACGTCAGCGTCAGCGGTGCGTGGTCGGAAAAACGCTCGTCCGTGTAGATCGACGCCGACCGCACGAAGGGTGCGACGCTCGGCGTCACGAGCTGGTAGTCGATGCGCCAACCGAGATTGCGTTCGAACGCGCCCGGCCAATTCGACCACCACGTGTAGCGTTTGGAATCGCGATCGATCTCGCGGAACGCGTCGACCCATCCGAGTTCGTCGATCACCGTATCCATCCACGCACGTTCGTGTGGCAGATAGCCCGTGATCGACGCGTTGCGGATCGGATCGTACGTGTCGATCTCTTTGTGCGCGACGTTGAAGTCCCCGCAGATGATGTAGCGCCGGCCGTCGCCCTGCATCTCGGCGAGTTGCGAGAGGAAACGCTCGAGAAAACCGTCCTTCACGTTCTGTCGCAGCTCGCCGCTCGTTCCCGAGGGAACGTAGAGCGATGCGATGCTGAGATCTCCCCAATCGAAGCGCACGAAGCGGCCTTCCGCATCCATGTCGGGCATTCCGAGACCGCGCACGATCGCATCGGGTTCGCGCTTCGCGTAGATCGCGACGCCGCTGTACCCGCGCTTCTCCGCGTCGACGAACGCGACGCGCGCGTAGTCTTCGATATCGAGCGCCTCGGGCGGCACCTGATGTTCCTGGGCTTTGGTCTCCTGCATGCAGAGCACGTCCGGTGAGGTGCGCCGCAGCCATGCGAAGAAGCCCTTGCGTGTGGCAGCTCGGATTCCATTGGCATTGAACGACGTCACACGAAGTGCACGCATGGGTAGGAGATACCCCTAGATGGCCGCCCGTACCGCCGCGAAAATTCCGGTCGTTCCGCAGGATGTCGACGACGTCGTGCTCGGCGTCGGCGAGCGCAACGTGCACCTCACGAACCTCTCGAAGACGTTTTTTCCGCTCGCCGGGCTGACGAAGCGCGATCTGCTGCGCTACTACGCGGACGTCTCGCCGCTGCTGCTGCCACATCTGCGCGACCGCGCGATGGTGATGAAGCGCTACCCGCACGGGGCCGCCGGCGACTTCTTCTTCATGAAGCGGACGCCGCCGGGGGCGCCCGCATGGCTCGAGACGTGTTCGATCGAGCACGACTCGGGAAGCGTCATCGCGTTCCCGGTCATCGACGATGCGGCGGCGCTGCTCTGGGTGATCAATCTCGGCTGCATCGATCTCAACCAGTGGTACGCGCGTTGCGACGACGTCGACCGCCCGGACTACCTGCACTTCGATCTCGACCCGGTAAAGACGGGCGCGGACGGCCCGACGGCCTTCGACGTGGTTCGTACGGCGGCACTTCTCGTGAAGGACGGTCTCGACGAACTCGAGATGCCGGCGTATGCGAAGACGTCCGGATCGAACGGCATCCACGTGTACGTGCCGATCGAACGCGGGCCCGAGCAAAAGGAAGTCTGGCGCTTCGCGAAAGCGTTCGCCTTCGCGCTCGCGACGAAGCACCCGGACGTACTCACGGCGGAGTACAAGATCGCGAAGCGGCCGGCCGGGCGCGTCCTCGTCGATTACAATCAGAACGCGTGGGGCCGGACCCTCGCGTCGATCTACTCGGTGCGTCCGACGCCGCGCGCGACCGTCTCGACGCCGGTCGGGTGGGACGAGATCCGGAACGGCATCGCGATCGACGATTTTCGCCTCGACAACGTGCGCGAGCGCTTCGCGAAGACGGGCGACCTGTGGGCGCCGCTGCTCGCGAAGACCAAACGCGTGAAACTGGGACGCTTCCTCTAGATGTTTCGCGTCCGTTAGATGTCTCGCTTCTTCCTCACGCGCCCGATCTTCGCGGCGGTCTGCTCGGCGATTCTGCTCACGATCGGCATCGTGGCGATTCCGACGTTGCCGATCGCGCAATTCCCGCAGATCTCGCCGCCGACGATCACGATCAGCTCGACCTATCCCGGCGCGAACGCGGCGGAGGTCGAGTCCGCCGTCACGACGCCGATCGAAGAGGCCGTCAACGGCGCCGAAGGCTTGCGCTACATCTCGTCGGTGAGCGGCGACGACGGCACGTCGGTCATCACGTGCACGTTCGATCTCTCCCGCGACATCGATCGCGCGGCGGCGGACGTGCTCGTGGCGGTGCAGCAGGCGTCGGGCGAGCTGCCGAACGTGGTGAAGACCGAAGGCGTCACCGTCAAGAAAGTCCTCGGATCGTTCTTGCTCAGCGTGTCGCTCTTCTCGGACAATCCGAAATACGATCCGACGTTTCTCTCGAACTACGCGTCGCTGCAGGTCGTCGATCCGCTCAAGCGCATTCCCGGCGTCGGCGACATCGCGATCTTCGGCCAGCGGACGTACGCGATGCGGCTCTGGCTCGACCCGCTCAAGCTCGCGCAGAATCACGTGACGTCGCTCGACGTCGAGAACGCGTTGCTCGCGCAGAGCATTCAGGTCCCCGCCGGATCGCTCGGTGCCGAGCCCGCACCGGCCGGTCAGCCGTATCAGATCAGCGTCAACGTGAACGGGCAGCTGACGGGTCCGGCGCAATTCGAGGACGTCGTCGTCAAGGCACAACCGAACGGTGGCTACGTGCGCGTGCGCGACGTCGGCCGCGCGCAACTCGGTGCGGAGCAATACGCGAACTCGTCGACGCGCAACGGCGCGCTCAACATCGGGCTCGGCATCCAGCAGACGCCGTCCGCGAACGCGCTCGCCGTCTCCGACGGCGTGCAAAAAGAAATGGCGGTCCTCGCGCATCGCTTCCCGTCCGGCGTGCACTGGGGTCTCAACTTCGACTACACGGACTTCGTGCGCGAGTCGATCCGCGAGGTGATCGTGACGCTCGCGATCGCGATCGTGCTCGTCATCCTCGTGATCTACATCTTTCTCCAGGACTGGCGCACGACGCTGATCCCGGCGATCACGATTCCCGTGTCGCTGATCGGCACGTTCGGGCTCGTCAAGGCGCTCGGCTTCTCGATCAACACGCTCACGCTCTTCGGCCTCACGCTCGCGACGGGACTCGTCGTCGACGACGCGATCGTCGTCATCGAGAACATCGCGCGCTTCATCCAGGGCAGCAAGGATCGCGATCCGGAAGACCTTGCCGCGGCGGCGATGAAAGAGATCACGGGCGCGGTCGTCGCGACGTCGCTCGTGTTGCTAGCGGTGTTCGTGCCGGTCGGCTTCTTTCCGGGCGTCACGGGTCAGCTCTACAAGCAGTTCGCGCTGACGATCGCCTGTTCGATCTCGATCTCGCTGTTCGTCGCGCTCACGCTGACGCCGGCGCTCTCGATCATCTTCATCAAACCGGAGGAAGACAAACCGGCGGCGTTCTTCAAGCCGATCAATCGCGCGATCGACGCGACGCGCGGCGGATACGCCCGCTTCCTCGCGTGGATGCTGCCGCACAAGTATTGGGTCGCCGCATTCTTCGCCTCATCGCTCGCGGTGACGGCCGTCGTGTATCTCGCGACGCCGTCCAGCTTTTTGCCCGATGAAGATCTCGGCCTTTTCTACATCTCGGTCCAGGCGCCGCAAGGCATCTCGCTGCAGCGCGAGCAGGCGATCTCGCACAAGATCGATGCGATCGTTAACAAACTTCCCGGCGTCGCGCTCGTCTTCGACATCAACGGACGGGGAATCGGTGGTTCCGGAAACGGCCCGAACGTCGGATTCGTCGTCGTGCGGCTCAAGCCGTGGGGCGAACGGACGGCGTCCGACGAACAGCTGCCCGCGATCCTCGCCAAGTTGCAACCGCAGCTCGCAAAGATTCCGACCGCAAAGGTTCTCGCTTTCAATCCGCCGGCGGTTCAAGGCATCGGCTCCGTCGGCGGATTCCAATACGAGCTCGAAGATCCGTCGAACGGCCCGCTCGACCAGCTCACCGCGGCCGCGAGCGACCTCGTCAACCGCGCGAACGGCTCGGGCAAGGTCGTGCACGCCAACACGATCATCAGCAACCTCGCTCCGCACTACGTCATCGACGTCGACCGCGGGAAGGCGGAACAAGCGGGCATCAACGTCTCCGATCTTTTCGATGCGCTGCAAGCGGAGCTCGGATCGAAGTACGTCAACGACTTCACGTATCAGAACCATACCTATCACGTCTACGTGCAGGGCGATACGAATTTTCGCGCGACGTTCGACGACCTCGACAAGATCTTCGTTACGAGCCCGAACGGCGCGACGTCGCCGGTCACGGATTTTCTCACGACGCGTCAGGAGACGAGCCCGCCGATCATCACCCACTACGATCTCTTCCGCGAGATCGAGATCACGGGGCAAACCCCCGCCGGCCTCGGAACGAAACAATCGCTCGACGAGATGGAAGATCTTTCGAAAGGCTTGCCCGGGACGTTCCAGCACGAGTGGTCGGGCATCTCGCTCGAGCAGATCCAAGGCGGCGGCGCTTCGGCGATCATCTTCGCGCTCGGTTTGCTCTTCGTGTTCTTCGTGCTCGCGGCGCAATACGAGAGCGTCACCGAACCGTTCATCATCTTGCTCGCGACGCCGGTCGCGCTGCTCGGCGCGCTCGTCGCACTGCACCTGCGCGGCCTCGCGACCGACGTCTACTCGCAAGTCGGCTTCGTCTTGCTGATCGGCCTCGCGAGCAAGAACGCGATCCTCATCGTCGAGTTCGCGAATCAGTTGCGATCCGAGGGGAAATCGGCGCTCGAAGCCGTCACGGAAGCCGCCGAGATCCGGTTGCGCCCGATCCTCATGACCTCGCTCGCGTTCATCCTCGGCATCGTGCCGCTCGTCGTCGCGAGCGGCGCCGGCGCGTCGAGCCGCCACTCGCTCGGCACCGCGATCTTCGGCGGGATGATCGTCTCGACGATTCTCAATCTCGCGATCATTCCGGCACTGTACCTGATCGTCGCGAGCTTCGATCGCCGCCACGAACCGTCGAAGCCGCCGGAACCGCGCCGGGACGTGCCCGCCGGCGCGCCCGGCTCCGTCCCCGTGGAGAGATAACCGCATGCGCACCCGGAATGCCGTCCCGTTCGGCACGCTCGCACTTTCGCTCGCCGCCTGCGCGTCGAACGCGCCGCCGAAAGGTCCGCCGCCGCTCGCCGTCACGACGACGCACGTGCGACGCGCGACGATCGCGACGTACGCGACGCTGAACGGTCAGGTCGACCCGTTCTTGCAATCGAGCATCGCGACCGAACAGGGCGGCACGATCGTGCGCATCTACGCGAACGAGGGCGACCGCGTGCGCGAGGGACAGCCGCTCGCGAAGATCGACGACGCACCGTTACGTGCGACGCTCACGCAGCAGCAGGGCGCGCGCGGCGCCGCGGTCGCGAAGCTCTCCGAAGCGCAGACGCAGCTCCCGATCACGAACACGCTCTACGCGAGCGCGCTCACGCAGGCGGAGGAGAACCTGTCGCAAGCGCGCTACCAGGCGATCGCGGATCGCGCGAACGTCACGAACACGCGCGCGACGTATTCGGCCGACGACCAGCTCGTGCATCAAGGCTACGTCTCGCAGACCGCGTTCGAGCAGGCGCGTGCGACGTACGTTGCGGCGCGCCAGCTGCTCGCGGCGGACACGACGAAGATCACGCAAGCCGAGGCCGCCGTCACGGAAGCGAAGCGGAATCTGCTCAACTCACGCCTGCAAGGTCAGGTCGTGGACGAAAACCGCGCGAGCGTCACGCAAGCCGAAGGTTCGGAGAAGTTGACGCAAACGCAACTCGGCGAGACGGTCCTCACCGCGCCGTTCGCGGGCGTCATCACGTCGCGCCTCCTCGATCCCGGCGCGTATGCGAGCTCGAATCAAGCGATCTATCAGATCTCGCAGATCGACCCGACGTACGTCGATTTCAATCTCAAGGACGTCGATCTCGCGTACGTGCACGAAGGTTCGATCGTGTCGTTCACGACGTCGTCCCAGCCGAATCGCCGCTACACCGGAACGGTCGCGACGGTCAACGCGGTGCCGACCAGCGGAACGCTCTCCTATCGCGCGCGCGTCGTCATGCGAAATCCCGACTACTCGCTGCGCGGCGGTATGCTCGTGAGCGTCCGCGTGACGAAGGAAGAAAAACGTGACGTCCTCGTCGCACCGCGCGACGCCGTCACGCAGAACGACGGCAAAGGCGAGATCTTCGCGGTCGACGAGACGAACGCGTCGCCCGCGCCGTCCGGCTCGGCCGCGCCCGTCTATCACGCGCGCAAGATCCGCGTCCGGACGGGATTGCAGAGCAACACGTATGTGGAGATCGTATCGCCGAACGTGCGCGACGGCATGACGATCGTCGCGACGCGGCCCGATCAGTTGCAGGACAAGGCGCCCGTCTCCGTCGCGCACTGAGGGGTGCGCGCGCGCCGCGCCGAAGCGCGACGCCATGAATATCGAAGGAAAGAGTTTCATCGTCACGGGCGGTGCGTCGGGTCTCGGCGCCGCCACGTCGCGCATGTTCGCGAAGAACGGCGGTCACGTGACGATCGTCGACCTCAACACCGACCTCGGCGAAGCGCTCGCGAAGGAGATCGGCGGCACGTTCGTGCGCTGCGACGTCTCGTCAGAATCCGACGGGCAGAGCGCCGTCGAGAGCGCGAAGAGTTCGTTCGGCGGCCTGCACGGGCTCGTCAATTGCGCGGGCATCGGCACGGCGATCAAGACCGTCGGCAAGACGGGCGCGCACGACCTCGCGCCGTTCGTGAAAACGATCACCGTGAATCTGATCGGCACGTTCAACATGATCCGTCTCGCCGCCGCCGAGATCGGCGCGAGCGACCCCGACGCCGGCGGTCAACGCGGCGTCATCGTGAACACCGCATCCGTCGCGGCGTTCGACGGCCAGATCGGTCAGGCGGCGTACAGCGCATCGAAGGGCGGCATCGTCGGCATGACGCTGCCGATCGCGCGCGATCTCGCGCAACTCGGCATCCGCGTCGTCACGATCGCGCCGGGGCTCTTCAAGACGCCGCTCCTCGCGGGTCTCCCCGAAGAAGCGCAGGCGTCACTCGGCAAACAGGTCCCGTTCCCGCCGCGCCTCGGCGAGCCACCGGAGTACGCGCAGCTCGTGAAAGCGATCGTCGAGAACGACATGCTGAACGGCGAGACGATCCGCCTTGACGGCGCGATCCGGATGGCCCCGCGTTGATCGGCAGTCGCTCGCCGAGCTAATGGAAGCGGAAGCCGATACCGACGTTCAAGGCCGGTCCGTAATAGCCCGGATAGTACCCGTAACCGTAACCGTACGGATGATAGGGATACGCGGGGCCGTAGGCCGGGATAGCGTATGCATAGGTCTTCACATACGGCGTATCGATTTCGGCGGCTTCGAACACGGAACCGCGCGTGACGCCATGGATCGTGACCGTCTGGCCGTGCGCGAGGAGCAAGCCCGTCGGGTTGATGATCGTACCGTTCTTCAGCAACACGTTGTCGGTGAAGCCTCGATCGTCGTGCACGTAGAGGGTCGTCCCGTTCACGCTGGCGACCGTGCCGTGAATCACCTCTTCGGTGCGAGCGTAACTCGGGATCGGTTGATCGGCGACGGCAACGGCCGTCGTCGCAATGAGGGTTCCGAGAATGCCTGCGGTTATCGATCGCGTGTCCATCGCGATATTGTGCCACGGGCGCGCCTCGGCTCAATCGTTCCGAAGATGAGAATTCGATGAAAAACTAGACGAGTTTGCCCGCCGCGTGCTGCTCGCGTAAGGTCTTCTTCGAGACCTTGCCGGTGGCCGTGTGCGGGAGTTCGCGGACGAAGAGCACGTCGTCGGGCAGCCACCACTTCGCGACCTTGCCGGTCAGAAAGTCGACGATCTCCGTCTTGCTCGGATTCGTGCCGTCTTTCGGCACGATGACGAGCACGGGCCGCTCCGCCCACGTCGGGTGCGGGACGCCGATCGCGGCCGCTTCGGCGACCGCCGGATGCGCG
This sequence comes from Rhodospirillales bacterium, assembly GCA_903970385.1. GTDB lineage: Bacteria > Vulcanimicrobiota > Vulcanimicrobiia > Vulcanimicrobiales > Vulcanimicrobiaceae > Palsa-1515. The sequence goes on from CAJCIN010000013.1 coordinate 9,989, forward strand.
ATCGCGACGTTCTCGAGATCGATCGAGCTGATCCACTCGCCGCCGGATTTGATCACGTCCTTCGAGCGATCGCGAATGACGACGTAGCCGTCGGAATCGATCGACGCGATGTCGCCCGTGCGGAACCAGCCGTCGGCCGTCACGGCCGCGGCGGTTGCCTCGTCGTCCTCGTAGTAGCCGCTCGCGACCCACGGGCCGCGCACGAAGAGATCGCCCTGCGCGACCCCGTCGAACGGGAGCGCGTTGCCGTCGTCGTCGCGAATCGACACGCCGACGCCGTATTTCACGCGTCCCTGCGTCGTCTTGCGCACGATGCGCTCTTCGATCGTCGTCGCATGTTGCGGTTTCGGCAAACCCGTCGTGCACGAGGGACTCGTCTCCGTCATGCCCCACGCGTGGAGCGCGGCGACGCCGAAGTCGCGCTCGAGCGTTTCGATCAGCGCCGGCGGCGCGGCGGAGCCGCCGATCGCGATCGCCTTCATCGTCGAGAAGCGCAGATCGTTCTTCTTCATGTACGCGAGGAGATTGAACCAGATCGTCGGCACGCCGCACGACGTCGTGACGCGCTCGCTTTCCATGATCGCGTAGAGCCGCGCCGGATCGAGATGCGGATCGGGGAAGACGAGCTTCGATCCGACCAGCGGCGCGAGATACGGCAAGCCCCAAGCATTGGCGTGGAACATCGGGACGATCGCGAGGAGTGTAGCGAGCGCGTTCTCACCGACGGAGAGGTCAGCCGCGCCGCAAAGCGCGTGCAACACCGTCGACCGGTGAGAGTACATGACGCCCTTCGGGTTGCCCGTCGTGCCCGAGGTGTAGCACAGCGACGACGCCGCGCGCTCGTCGAGCTCCGGCCACGCGATGTCGGCCGGCATGTCGGCGATCAGCGTCTCGTAGCAGATCGCGTTGCGCAGCGACGTCTGCGGCATGTGCTCCTCGTCCGCGAGGATGATGTAGCCCTCGACGTCGGGGAACGACGGTGCGTGCGGCTCGAGTAGCGGCACGAGGTGCGGGTCGACCATGACGTAGCGGTCGCCCGCGTGGTTCACGATATATTCGATCTGGTGCGCGAAGAGGCGCGGGTTGATCGTGTGCAGCACCGCGCCGATGCCCGAGACGCCGAAGTACGCTTCGAAATGCCGGTACGTGTTCCACGCGAAGGTCGCGACGCGATCGCCTTCCACGATGCCGAGCTTCTCGTGTAGGGCATGCGCGAGTTGCGCGCTGCGTTTGCGTGCGTCGCGATAGCCGTACCGGTGCGGGTCGGCTCCGATCTGCTGCGTGACGATCTCGACGTCGCCGTGCCAGGCGGCGGCGTGATCGATGAGCGTCCCGATGAGGAGGGGCGCATCCATCATGAGCCCGGGGAGCGTGCGCGGACGTGTCAACTGCATCGGCGGTATACCTCGCCGTCAGGCTTCGGCAGCCGGAGCGCGGCGCCTCGAAACGGCCGGCCCGCTCACTCCGCCGGCGGAGCTTCCAGCGTCTCGCGCGCGAAGCGCAGATCGGCAACGAACCGTTCGATCTCCGCGGCGCGCGTCGCTTCGTCGATCGTGCGCAGGATCGCGGACGGATGGATCGTGGCGACGACCCGCTCCGCGAGCGGCGATCGAACCACCGTTCCCCGATGCTTGGTGAGCCGGAACTCGGTGCCGAGCAGGGTCGATGCGGCCGTCGAGCCGAGCGCGACGACGAGGTCCGGCCGGATCGCGGCGAGCTCGTTCTCGAGCCACGGCCCACACGCGCGGATCTCGATCCGCTTCGGCGTTTGATGGATGCGCCGCTTGCCGCGCTCGACGAAGCTGAAGTGCTTGACCGCGTTCGTGATGTAGACGGTTCGCTCGTCGATGCCCGCTTCGCGCAGCGACGAGCGCAAGAGTTGTCCCGCGGGTCCGACGAACGGCCGGCCCGTACGATCCTCGCGATCGCCGGGCTGTTCCCCGACGAACACGAGACGCGCGTGCGGATCGCCCTCACCGAAGACGGTCTGTGTCGCCGGTGCGTAGAGCCCGCACCCTTCGCAACTCGCCGCGGCCGCACGAAGATCGTCGAGCGTTCGCCGTTCGGGAAGAAAAGCGGCCGCGCCGGCCGTCGTCGTTGTCGCCATGCGAGGCATTGTTCCCGAAAACGCGCTACGCGCAGCCGGCAGGCTCGGTCTCCGCGAGCGCGGCGTTCACCGACTCCACGCGCCGGACGATCCGTGCGAACGTCGCGATGTCGATCGCTTGCGCGGCATCGCAGCGCGCCTCTTCCGGATGCGGGTGCATCTCGACGATCGCTCCGTCGAGCCCGGCCGCCGCGGCGGCGAGCGTCAGCGGTTCGATCAACGATCGCCGTCCCGAGGCGTGCGACGGATCGACGATGACGGGCAGATGCGAGAGTTCCTTGAGGCGCAGCGCGCCGCCGAGATCGAAGACGTTGCGCGTATGCGGATCGAAGCCGCGAATGCCGCGCTCGCACAGCACGACGTTCGCGTTGCCTTCGAGCAGCACGTACTCGGCGGCATACAGCATCTCGTCGAGCGTCGCGGAGGGACCGCGCTTCAAGAGCACGGGCAAACCCGTGCGCGCGGCCGCGCGCAACAGCGGCACGTTCTGCATGTTGCGCGCGCCGATCTGGATCATGTCCGCGTAGGCCGCGACGAGCGCGACGTGCGACTCCGCGAGCGCTTCCGTCACGACGGCCAATCCGTGCCGCGCGCCGGCTGCGGCGATCAGCGGCAGACCGTCGTCTCCGAGACCTTGAAAATCGTACGGTGACGTGCGCGGTTTGTAGGCGCCTCCACGCAGCATCGTTCCGCCGGCACGCGCGACACCCGCAGCCGCCTCGTCCATCTGCTCCGCGCTCTCGATCGAGCACGGGCCGGCGACGAGCGTGAACCCGCCGCCGCCGAAGCGAACGCTCCCGGCGCGGACGACGGTAGCGTGCACGGACGTGCGGGCGGCTAGGCGATACGATTCGGACATGATCTCCTCGGCAAACAAAAAAGCCACCCGGTGAGGTGGCTCGTGCGAACGGGACGTTCGGCGCGCGACTACCTGACCGGCACGGATCGTGCGGTATACCAGTACCAGTAGCCAAACGCGGTGTGCGACATTTCGGCTACGTTAGCACCGGCGGCGGCGTCCTGTCAAATCGGCGCACGCCGTGCCACGAACGGACGGGGGCGCGGGTTCGAAGCGGCATGGGAAAGGTCCATTACGCATGGGTCGTCGCGGCCGTGGCGTTCTTCGTGCTCCTCGTCGCGGCCGGGATCCGCTCCACGCCGGGCGTGATCATGCTGCCGATCGAGCACGACATGGGCTGGTCGGCGCAGGCCGTCTCCGCCGCGGCGGCGGTCAACATCGCCCTCTTCGGCCTGACGGGTCCCTTCGCCGCGGGCCTGATGCAGACGTTCGGCCTGCGCAACACGATGGTGCTCGGGCTCTGCGTTACCGCCACCGGAATCCTCGCCGCGGGCTTCTCACGAGCGCCGTGGGAGCTCGTGCTGACGTGGGGCGTCGTCGCCGGCATCGGCCTCGGCACGCTCGCCATGGTGCTCGCCGCGACGATCGCGAACCGTTGGTTCGTCAAACAACGCGGGCTCGTGATGGGCGCGCTGACCGCGTCGACGGCGACCGGCCAGTTGATCTTCCTGCCGTTGCTCGCGAGCATGGCGGTCGCGCACGGCTGGCGCTCGTCGACATGGATCGTCGGCGCGGCGGCGCTCGTCGCTACCGTTCCCGTCGTGCTCTTCATCCGCGACCGGCCGCAATCGATCGGCCTGCTGCCGTACGGCGGCACCGAGGCCGATGCGATCGTGCCGCCGCGCGGCGGCAATCCGATCGCGCTCGCATTCGGCGAGTTGCGACGCGCCTCGAAGACCGGTTCGTTTTGGATTCTCGCCGGAACGTTCTTTATCTGCGGCGCGAGCACGAACGGGTTGATCGGGACGCACTTCATCGCCGCGTGCGGCGATCACGGCATCCCCGAGGTGCGCGCGGCCTCGCTCCTCGCCGCGATGGGCATCTTCGATCTCATCGGCACGACCGCGTCGGGCTGGCTCTCGGATCGCGTGGACAACCGCGTGCTGCTCTTCGTCTACTACGGCTTGCGCGGACTGTCGCTGCTGTACTTGCCGACCGCACTCGGCGCGTCGTTCGGCGGCCTCGCCCTCTTCACGGTGTTCTACGGACTCGATTGGATCGCGACGATCCCGCCGACCGTACGCCTCTCGAATAAGGCGTTCGGCGTCGAAGCGTCGCCGCTCGTGTTCGGCTGGATCGCGGCGGCGCATCAGCTGGGCGCGGGCACCGTCGCGTTCGCGGCGGGCGCGATGCGCACGTCGTTCGCATCGTACACGCCCGCATTCACGATCTCG
>CAJCIN010000014.1 GCA_903970385.1 Rhodospirillales bacterium
TCGCCGTGCGCGCGAGCGGCGCGCTCCATGATCGACGACACGCGCGCGACGAGTTCGGCGACGTTGCCCTCTTCGTTGAACAGCGGAACGACGACGCTGATCAGACTCATGCGAGTTCCGTTCGAACCGCTTGCCAAAAAAGCGGGAACAAGATCTCGTGATGACCCGTGAAGGCGAATCCTTTTCCACCGGTCCCGAGATGCGGACGCCGCACGACGTTCGTCTGTGGGCGATATTGACGGATGAAATCGAAATCGGCGGTCGTGAAATCGCCGCGATGACCGAGATTGCGCGCGACGCTGACGGCTTTGAGAAACGCCTCGGGCAACAACACCGCGGAACCGAAGTTCAGGTACACGCCGCCGTCGAGAAGATCCGCGACGACGGAGCACAGCGTGCGGAAGTCGACGAGCGCGGCCTCGCCGAGCGCCGCGCCGTCGGCTTGCGGATGGGCGTGCACGATATCGGTCCCGATCGCGACGCTCATGCACATCGGCACTTCTTCGCGCGCGCACGTCACGAGCACGGATGCGTCGCCGTTCGGTGCGTTCGCGGCGACGAGCGCGTCGCCGATCGCCCGCCCGACGCCGTGCGACGGATGCGCCGCGACCGCGTTCAGGATGACGGCCGCCGTGGTTCCGGACATGCCGAACGAACCGTCTTGCAGCGCGGAGTCGACGTCTTCCGACGTCTTGCCGACGAGCGCCAGCTCGGCATCGTGGATCGTCACCGATCCGTTCGCCGCGACCGCGCGTACGAGACCGTCGCGTACGAGGTCGCAGACCATGCGGCCGAGCCCCACTTTGATCACGTGGCCGCCCATGCCGAGCAGGATCGGACGCTCGTCGACGATCGCCCGCGCGGTGCGGCGGACGAGATCGCGCAGACCTTCGCCGGCCAGGATGTTCGGCAGCGCGTCGAACCACGTGCGGAATGACGCTTCCGACGAAACCGTCCGGCCGCCGTCCGACGAGCGTACTTTCGAAGGCCGGTCTTCGAGCGACGTCACGTTCAAACGCCGGAGATCGATCGGGGTATAGCCCACGCGGACCCGGTTCCACCGGGCTCCTGCGAGCCCTTGTCTCCTTTGCCGCGCTCGTCGCGTGCGCCGCATGCGCGCGCGATGCGGCGACGGGCTCGCGCGTCGTAACCGGCGCCACGAAGATCGAGGTCGCGACTGCCGCGCCGTCCGGCGCCGCGTCGCCCGGCGTCGCGTCGCCCGATACGATCGCCCCGGCAACGCCGTCGCCCGCGGCCTCTGCGGAGGCGTCGGCCGGCGCGCGCGCGGACGAACGCGCCGGCCCGCAGATCTATGCCGCCACCGCGACACCCGTGACCGTGCACGCCGGGGAGTCGATCACGTTTCTCGTCCACACGTCACCCGACGTCGCGACGGTCACCGCGACGGTATCGGCGTATTCGCTACCGCTCGTCCGCACCGCGCCCGGTCGATTCGCGTTGACGTTCGCCATCCCGCAGAACGTGCCGTTCTTCTTTCACGGAACCTACGCGATGAACATGATCGCGCGCGAGAAGAGTGGATCGAGCGCGAGCCGCACGGTCGACGTGACGTTCCAATGACGCCCGTTCCGCCGCAGGAAGCGCGACTCGATTTCGCACGCGGCGCGCGCACGAACGTGCCCGAGGTCGTCTACGGCGCGGGCAAAACGCGCGAACAGATCGACGCCATCGCGCGCGCGCTCTACGCGGAGAACGGCTTCGCGCTCGCGACCCGCGTCGCGGAGGCGGACGGCATCGCGCTCGAAGCCGTGCTTCCCGAGGCGCGGTATCACGTTCGAGCGCGCGTCCTCGCGTGCGGCTCGCGACCGCGCACGGGCATGCGCATCGGCGTCGCCTGCGCCGGCACGTCCGATCTCGCCGTCGCGGAAGAAGCGGCGCGCACGCTCGACGCGTTCGGTCACGACGTCGGCGAATTCTACGACGTCGGCGTTGCGGGAATCCACCGGACGCTCGCGGTTCGCGACGAACTCGACGCGTGCCGGGTGCTCGTGGTCGTCGCCGGCATGGAGGGCGCGTTGCCGTCCGTGATCGCCGGTCTCGTGCGGCCGCCCATCGTCGCCGTTCCCACGTCGGTCGGATACGGCGCGTCCTTCGGCGGACTGGCCGCGTTGCTCGCCATGCTCAACGGCTGCGCGCCCGGCGTGAGCGTCGTCAACATCGACAACGGCTTCGGCGCCGCCTGCGTCGCGCATAAAATCGTGACGCTCGTTTGACAGCGGCGCGGTCTGCGTCATACGATGTGGCGATGGATCTCGAGTATCAGATCGTGGTGCAGTTCCCCATTCCGGCCTCCATCGAGAGCGCCGAAGACGTACTCCCGATCGAGATGGATCTCAGCGATGCGATCGGGAGTTCGGCCGAGATCGACGGGCACGAGGTGTCGAGCACGAACGCGAACGTGTTCGTGCTGGCGTGCGATCCGCGCACGACGTTCGAGTCGGTCCGCGAGCGTCTCGCGAAATCCTATCCGGATCTCGACTACGTCGCCGCGTCGCGCAAGTGTTGCGACAACGACGACTGGACGCTGCTCTGGCCGAAGGACGCGCCGGCGAAGTTCAGCCTCTAGACCGATCGCTGCCTAGTGCTTGACCGGTGGCGGGGGCGGGACGTTGAAGGGCACCGGGTTGAACGGCGTCGGAACGCCGTTGCCGAGATCCGGCGCGAACTGGTCTTCGTCTCCCCACGAGGCGACGGTGTCGCGCCGCGTCTGCACGTCGAGGTTTGCGACGAAGAGGCTCCGCGGCTTTCCCTCGAGCCCGTTGTCGCCGCGCTCGGCGGAACGCCACGAGCCGCGCGTGTATTTATAGAAGAGCTTCGCGCCCGACGGTTGATCGATCGCCACGCGATAGTGCAGCGCGTCGACGCGGTCCATCCGGATCGCCGTCGCGCTCCAACCGCTCTTGTCCGTCGCGATGTACACCTGATCGCCGAACGGCGTCTTCGGCGGCACTTCCACGAGGAAGACGACGCGGACGTTGCCGCCGGTAAAGCCGCCCGAGCCGCTCGTATCGTCCGTGCCGGCCGGCCGGGCGAGATCGGGATTCGGTTTCTCCGGAGAGAGCGCCACGGCATAGTCGTGCCGGAGCGAGGTGACCTTCGCGTCGTCGTAGCTCGCGTCGTCGGGGAGCTTGCGTCGCGAGAGCGCGATCTCGATCACGTGGCCGGACGCGTCGAACGTCGCGCGGGCGTACGTTCGCGTGACGGGTTTCAAGGCCGTCGCGCCGCCGGTGAACGCGTCGGCGATCTTGACGTCGGGCGCGAGCCGGAAGCCGTCGCCGGTCGTGAAGAACAGAAAGCCCTGGCGCTCGTCGAGGATCTGGCCCGCGAACGTCTTGAGCGTCCCCGCCGCGGCGGGCGTCGCCGTTGCGTCGAGCGGCGGCGGCGTCTGGCCCGTCGCGGCTTCGGCGGGGGTCGGGATCGCGGCCGCCGTCGCACGGCCCGCGAACGGGCCGGCCGAGGCGAGCAACGCCGCGGCGAGGCAGAGGGCTCCGGAGGCGATGCGGACGGTGCGCGTCATCATTTCAAAACCTGGACGAAGAATTGTGGACTCCAGCGCTGATATCCGCCGAAGCCGAAGAAATAGGAGCGGCCGACGTCGAGCGAGAGGATGCGGCTGACGCGGAACCGCAGGTCGAGGTCCGCTTCGTACGGCGACACGCCGTAGTTCTCGAAGAGAACTTGATCGCCGACGATCTGCGTCGGGCCGGCGATCGGCACGGGGAAATCGCGATTCTGGCGCAGCGTCCCCGTGAACGCGAACGACGTCGACGGCGTGAACACGATCTGCTCGCGGAACGAACGGCTCGTCGAGAATCCGTCGAAGGCGCTGTAACCCGTGGGGAACGGAACGCCCGTCACTTCTTGACCCGTGATCGGATTGATCGTCGTCGACGTCGTCGACGCGTTCGTGATCGAGCCGTACGGGTACGCGATCGATTGCTGCGCGCCGTAGAAGTCGCCGATGTTCTGGTTGGTATACGAGAAGAGTGCCGTGAGCCGCTGCGGCACGATGACTTTCGTGAGCGACAGGCTCGTCGTGGTCACGTCGACGTGATGCGGCGTCGAAAAGTATTGGCGCTGCTTGTCGAACGAACCGACGAAATAGAGGTCGCGATGGCGTCCCGATCGATCACCGACGATCGTGATCTGTTTCGTCGCGAGATTCGCGCCGAACGTCTTCCACCACGATTGATAGATGGGAACGCCGCCGAGCGACGACGGCGCGGTAAACGTATTGGTGGAGACGCTGTACCCGGACCGAAGTTGGAACGTGAGCGGCAGCCCGTGAATCTGGTGCCGGAAACCGGTCCACGTAAGCGAGAGATCCGTCGGGTGATCCGGCACCCAGTTATGGCTCGGGTCGCCGTAGTAGTAGCTGCGCTGGCCGCTCGCATCGATGACGTATTTGCTCGGACGCGCGAGCAGCGAATCCCAATACGAGAGATCTTGAAACTGGACGAACGAATGCGGTAGGCCGGCCGTCGCCTGGAACGATCCGAACGCCGTCGACGACAGCGGCTGCGAGAACCCGTGTTGGAACGACGTGTCTTGCAAGAACAAGTGAACTTCGACGTCCGGCGTGATCTTGGCGGCACCGAGGAAGTTGTATTGTTTGAGCGGCCGCGTCAGCGGATTGATCGATACGACGCCGTACGCGTTGTTGCTGAACTGGTGCAACTCGATCGCGGGAAAGACGCCGTCGACCGTGTCGTAGCGGATGTGCGCCGTCGCGAGCGAGTTGCGCCCGCCCGCGAAGTCGTAGGGTCCGTCGACGAACGCACCGGAGAGCGCGTTCTGCGCGTAATTCGGGTTTTGCGAAAAGTCGAGAAAGTACGTCGGAAACGGGATGCGCGCCAAGCCGAAGTTCAAACGTGCCGGCGCGAAGCGCACGCTCTCGCGCGGGTCGATCGTCGCGTCGCGCGAGACGAGAAATTGCGATTCGCCCGAGAGGTCGGGCAGAAAGAACGTATCGCCCGGCATCAACCGGCCGAGCAAGGGATGCGCGTAGTCGCCCGCCGCGAACGTCCAACGGTCGGGCTCGGGCGACACCGGCGCGAAGTACGCGCGATCGAAATCGAAATACTCCGCGAACGCGGCGCCTTCGATCGGCCGCTCGTCGCCTTTGACGATCAGGCGAACGTCGCCCGCGATCACGAATCGATTCAAGCGCAGGTCCATGAAAAACGTATCGCCGGACAGGCGCGTGCCGTCGCCGAGCGTCACGCGAACGTTCCCGTCGGCACCGACGACGAAACGATTGCTGTAGAAGACGATGCTGTCGGCCTTCAAACGGAAGGCGGCGAGCCGCCGACCCGTTGCAGGTGACGCCGTCGCGGTTATAGGCGGCGCGACGGTCGCGACCGGCGACGGTGCGACGACCGGCGTCGGCGGCGCCTGCGCTAATGCAATTCTCATGTTCGACGATGCGATTGCGGCGACGGCGAGTACGATGAAACAACGGAAACGCATTGGAAGGCTTCGTTCGTTAAGCTTACGAAGCGCGACGGTCATGACACGATGCATCGTCATCGTTCTCGACTCCGGTGGAATTGGCGCGCTCCCCGATGCGGGAATGTATGGAGACGCTCCCGGAGCGAACACGATCGGCAACGTCGCCGAACGCGTCGGCGGGTTGGCTCTTCCGAATTTTCGCCGGCTCGGTCTCGGTTCACTGACGTCGATTCGAGGCGTCGAACCGATCGCCGAACCGGCTGCGTTCGTGGCTCGTCTCGGCGAGACGTCGAAGGGGAAGGACACGATCACGGGTCACTGGGAAATGGCCGGCATACACACCGCGGTTCCGTTTCCGACTTTCCCCGACGGCTTTCCCCCCGACGTCATCGAAGCGTTCGCCGCGATCTGCGATGCTCGCCCGCTCGGAAACGTCGCGGCGTCCGGCACGGAGATCATCGAATCGCTCGGCCACGAACACATGCAGACGGGCCGGCCGATTCTCTACACGTCGGCCGACAGCGTGTTTCAGGTCGCGGCGCACGAGGACGTGGTACCGCTCGAGACGCTGTACGACTGGTGCGAACGCGCTCGCGCGATGCTCGTGCCGCCGTACGAAGTCAATCGGGTGATCGCGCGGCCGTTTCGCGGCGCTCCCGGTGCGTTCGCGCGCACGCCGAACCGCCGCGACTACGCGCTCGAGCCGCCCGACAATGTGCTCGACGATCTGACCGCTTCGGGCATCGGCGTCCACGCGGTCGGCAAGATTTGCGACATCTTCAACGGCCGCGGGGTGTCGTCGTCGGTTCGCGTCGCCGATAACGAAGAAGCGATGCAACGCACGTTCGAGCTCCTGCAATCGATCGAATCGGGCTTCGTGTTCGTCAATTTGAACGATTTCGACACCAAATACGGCCATCGCCGGGACGTCCGGGGCTACGCCGGCGCCCTCGAACGCCTCGACCGGCACGTTCCCACGCTCGAAGGCCTCCTGCGCGCGGGCGACCATGTCATCTTCACGGCCGACCACGGGTGCGATCCGACGGCTCCCGGCAGCGATCACACGCGTGAGTACGCGCCCTTCATCGAACTCGGTAGCCGCCGCGGGGAAGGCGGCACGGTGGCCGGCTTCGACCTCGTCGGGCGTCGCGTCCGCGAGACGCTGTCCGTGCCGGCTACGGTCGACGCGTGACGCCGGGAGCCGAGCGATCCCTCGTCGTCGACCGCGCATTCGTTCGAACGAAACCGCTCGTGCGCCGGCGTCGCGTCCCGAAATCGTGGTTCGCCGCCAAGCGAGCCCTCGATCTCGGCATCGCGAGCATGGCGCTCGTCGTGCTCTCGCCGGTTTTGGCCGTCGCGGTCATCGGCATCGTCGTCGTCTCCCCGGGTTCGCCGTTCTTCCTGCAGGAGCGGGTCGGTCGCAACGGGACCCGGTTCCGGCTCTTCAAGCTGCGGACGATGGTCGACGGAGCGCACCTCCATCACGACGACATGTTGCCGCTGAACGAAGCGGACGGGCCGGTCTTCAAGATCCGCAACGATCCGCGGCTCCATCCGCTCGGCAAGTTCTTGCGGCGCACGAGTATCGACGAGCTGCCGAACCTCTTGAACGTGCTGCGCGGCGAGATGTCGGTCGTCGGCCCGCGGCCTCCGCTGCCGGGCGAGGTCGCGCACTACGACGAGTACGCGCGGCGGCGCCTGACGGTGAAGCCGGGAATCACGTGCCTGTGGCAAATCTCCGGACGATCGAACCTGCAGTTCGACGAGTGGATGCGGCTCGACAACCTCTACATCGATACGTGGACGCCGCTGCGCGATCTCTCGATCGTGGCCCGCACGGTCCCGGCCGTGCTGCGCGGTGAGGGCGCCCATTAGCGGGGCGCGGTGAAGCCGCAACTCCGTGCGCTTCCGGCGCCCCGTCCGGCTCCGAGTCACGCATCCCTCGCTCGCGCGACGATCGTGGTCATGGCGGCCACCCTCGCATCGAGCATCCTCGGCTTCGGACGTGAGGTCGTCAACGCACGCTCGTTCGGCACCCACGTCGAGATGGACGCCTTCCTCGCGGCCGCGACCATACCGACGATCCTCTTCGGCGTGTTCAACGGCGCGCTCGTGAGCGCGCTCGTTCCCGTCTTCTCGGAGTACGTCGCGCGCGGAGACGAGGAATCGGCGTGGCGGCTCGGCAGCACCGTGTTCAACGTGTTGCTGGTCGCGCTGAGCGCGCTCGCCGTCGCGGGGTGGTGCCTCGCTCCCGCATACGTCCCCGTCATCGCGCGCGGCTTCACCGGCGACGAGCTCGCGACGACGGTCGAGATGACGCGCTGGCTGATGCCGAGCGTCGTCGCGACGAGCCTCGCGGGCGTCGTCACCGCGATGTTGAACGCGCGACATCGCTTTTCGTCCTCCGCGGTCCAGGGCATCGCGATCAACTTCGTGACGATCGCCGTGACGCTCGCGCTTTCGGCGCGGATCGGCATCTACGCGCTCGTTCTCGGGACGGCGCTCGGTCTCACCGCGCAGCTCGTCGTTCAGCTCCCGGCGGCGATCCGTTACAAGATGCTGCGGCCCGTCATCGACATCTACCATCCCGGCTTCTCGAAGATCTGGTCGATGCTCGGACCGATCGTCGTCGGTTCCGCCGCGGGTCAACTCGCGATCTTTTTCGATCGCAATTTCGCGTCGACGCTCACGCCCGGTTACATCTCCGGCATGAACTACGCGACGAAGCTCGTCGGCTTTCCGCAGCAGATTTTCGCGGCCGCCATCGCGACCGTGATCTTCCCGTTGCTCGCGTCGCAGTTCGCGAGCGCGAACAAACCCGGAATCCGCCGAAGCCTCGTCATGGGCCTCCGGCTCGTGAACTTCATCACGATACCGTCGGTGTGCGCGCTGATCGCGCTCGCACGCCCGATGGTGGCGACGCTCTTCGAGCGCGGCGAGTTTCGCGAGACGGCGACCGATCTGTGTTCCGGGCTGCTTCCGTATGCCGCGAGCGGTCTCGTCGGGCTCGCCGCGTGCATCGTGCTGACCCGTTGCTGTTTCGCGTGTAAGGAGACGCGCTGGACGGTCGCGATCTCCGTGTTCACCGTCGTCCTCAACGTCGCGCTCTCCCTCGCGTGGCTCGGGCCACTCGGCGCTCGCGGGCTCTTGCTCGCGAATTCCGTCAGCCAGTGGGTTCAGGCGCTGCTGCTCTTCGCGCTCGTGTGGCGTCTCGCGAACGGTCTCGATTGGAAGACGATCGTTTGGTCCGGCGCGCGAATCTGCGTGTGCGCGGGCATCATGATGTCCGCGCTCTTCTGGATCAACGCGCTCGGCGCGCACGTCGAGCACGATCTCGCGTCGCGCGCGTGGTATCTCATCGGCGAGCTCGCGATCGGCGCCTTCGTGTTCGTGGGCGCCGCCCGTCTCTTCGGCGTCGAAGAACTCGCGATCGCCTCGCGGATGATCCTCGCCAAATTCGAAACCGGCGTGCCGAGCCCGCCCGAATATCGCGAGGCCCCGATTGCGTAGCGCGATGCGCGGCGCGCGCGGGTTGCTCGCGAGCGACTTCGTGCGCCACGGCCTGCTCGTGTTCGTCTCGACGACGCTCATCAACGTCCTCGGATACGCGTTCCACTTCGCGATCAGCCGCAAGATCGGCGTCGAGCAGTACGGCGTGCTATCGGCTCTCAACGCCGCGTTCATGATCAGCGGCGTCGTGGGCGCGATCGGAACGACGGTGGTCGTCAAATACACGGCGGAGTTCCGCGCGAACGGCGACGGCGCGCATCTCGCAGCGCTCGTGCGCAACCTGACGCGGTACGGGTCGATCGCCGCCGTCCTCGTCATGGCGTGCGGGATCGCGGCGTCTCCCGCGATCGCGGCGTACCTGAAGATCGCGAACGTGACCGCGGTCGGGTTCACGATGGTCGTGATCGGGTTCGGCGTCGCGACGCCGTGTCTGCGTGGGATCCTGGTCGGCACGGAAGACTTTCGGCGTTACGCGGTGTCGACGGTTCTCGAATCGACGCTCAAGGCGATCTTCGGCATCGGTCTCGTCTACGCGGGCTTCGGCGTCGTCGGCGCGTTCGCGGGCTGGGCGGCCGGAAGCGCGTTCGCGCTCGTCTACACGATCGTCATCCTGTCGCGCGCGTACCGGAGCATCCCGGGCGCACCGCTCTACATCGATTTCGCGCGACTCTCGCGAACGATGGCGAACGTCGCCGCGGCGACGCTGCTCGTCTCGACGATCTCCAACGCGGACGTCCTCGTCGTCAAGCATTTCGCCGATCCGACGACGGCGGGCTTGTACGGTGCGCTCTCGCTGTCCGGAAAGATCCTGTTGTTTCTCGTCGGTTTCTTACCGACGGTCGTCCTTCCGAAAGCGACGCGGCTCGCGCTCAGCGGCAAATCGTCGTCGCTCGTGTTCTTGCAGGCGCTCGGGCTCAGCGTCGCGATGTCGAGCGCGGGTCTCGTCGTGTATTATTTCTTCCCCGCGCTCGTGGTCACGACGCTCGCCGGTGCGTCGTTCGCGCCGGCCGCGCCGTACGTGTTCACGTACGGGTTCGCGATGGTGCTGCTCGCCGGACTCAACGTCGTCGTCGTGTACAAGATCGGCATCCATCGTTTCGACTTCTTGGTGCCGCTCGCGGTCTGCGCGATCGGGGAAGTCGTCGGCATGTCGCTCTATCACCGTTCGCTCTCGGACGTGATCGCCGTTCTCGTCATCGGCAACCTCGTCGCGCTCGTGACCTCCGCTTACCGCGTCACCGCGCCGCTCTCGCCTCGCGTTTCGGTCGCGCGCGCCGTCGACGCGGCTTGACCGCGAGCGCTCCGCGTTTCGCGCGCGGCGCGCACGAGCTCGACCGTCTCGGGAGATTCGAGGACCGCTAAGATCTTCGCCGCCGCACGACCGTCGCCGAACAGCGGCGGATGGGTGGCGGGTCGCGCCGGCGGATCGGCGAGAGCGGCGGCGATCGCGGCGGTCGACGCGCCGGTCAACCGGTTCCAGCCGGCCTCGACCGTGTTCGTCCATTCCGTCGTGTCGCGCAACGTGACGCAGGGCACCTCAGCGAAATACGCTTCGCGTTGAACGCCGCCGGAATCCGTGAAAATCGTTTTCGCCGCGCACTCGAGCGCCACCATCGCGAGATAGCCGAGCGGTTCCGTCGCGCGAACGTTCGACGGTAACGTCAGGCCGTATTCGCCGAGACGCGCTCGCGTGCGCGGATGCACGGGGAAGAGCACGGGCCGCGGAGCTCGCTCGAAACCGGCGACGATCGCGGCGAGCCGCTCGCGATCGTCCGTGTTCTCGGCTCGATGCAGCGTGAGCAGATCGAACGGTTCGCACGCGAGCGCCTGCAGTTCCGGCGTGAGCGCGGCTGCGGCGCCCGTCCGCGCACGCACGAAGATGTCCAACATCACGTCGCCGCACACGTGTACGCCGCGAACGATGCCTTCGCCGGCGAGACGGTCCCGGGCGGCGTCGTCCGTGACGAGTTGCAGATCGGCGAGATGGTCCGTCACGACGCGGTTGATCTCTTCGGGCATCGTGCGATCGTAGGATCGCATCCCCGCCTCGATGTGTGCGAGCGGTCGTAAGAGTTGCTTGGCGACGAGGGCTCCCGCGAGCGTGCTGTTCGTATCGCCCCGGACGACGATCACGTCCGGATCCTCCCGGCGCACCGCCTCCGACAATCCCACGAGCATGCGTGCGACTTGTTCGCCCGCAGGGCTCGATCCGACGCCGAGATTGATTTCCGGCTGCGGTATGCCGAGGTCGGAAAAAAACTGCTCGGACATGCGGTCGTCGTAGTGCTGGCCCGTGTGGACGAGCGTTTCTTCGTGTCTTTCGCGCAGTTCGTGCGACAGCACGGCCACCTGAACGAACTCCGGCCGCGCCCCGACGATGGATAAGAACTTCACGAAAATGTGTTCGGTTTGATAATACGCGCCCCCGCCCCGTTTGCCGGAGGTTCGCCCTCTCCAGGTCCGTAATTCGTTCGATCCGCTGGCCGACGTGAAATCTCTGCCGATGTGTATGAAAAGGCCGGGAGGGGCCGATTCGATTAGGATGACGAGGCTATCTTTGAGCGTACCGCTGGTCGCGCCGTTCGTCGGAGACGACGAGATCGACGCGGTGACGGCCGTGTTGCGCTCCGGACAGCTCGCACAGGGGCCGGAAACGGCCGCGTTCGAGCGTGAGTTCGCTCCGGTCGCCGGGACGGCGCACGCCGTCGCCGTCAATTCCGGCACGGCGGCGAATCACGCCGCTCTCGCCGCATTCGGCCTCTCCGCGGGCGACGAAGTCGTGACGACGCCGTTCACGTTCGCGGCGACCGCGACGCCGATCCTCATGGAACGCGCGGTGCCTCGCTTCGTCGATATCGACCCGCGCACGTTCAACGTCGATCCGGCCGCGATGGCGGCCGCCGTCACCGCGCGCACGAAGGCTGCGGTCGTCGTGGATCTCTTCGGTCTGCCCGTCGACCCCGCCGGCGTACCGGCGCTCCGCGGTCGCGGCGTGCGCGTGCTCGAAGACGCGTGTCAATCGATCGGCGCCGAGCGCGACGGCAAACGTGCGGGTTCCATCGGCGAGGCGGCATCGTTCTCGTTCTACGCGACCAAGAACATCATGACGGGCGAGGGCGGGATGCTCTCGACGGGCGACGAGGCGATCGCCGCGGCCGCCAAGCGTTTCCGTCAGCACGGCATGGGCGCGCAATACGAGTATCTCTCGCTCGGCTACAATTACCGCATGACGGATCTCGCGGCCGCGATCGGGCGCGTGCAACTGCGCCGGCTCGACGGCATCGGCCGCGACCGCCGCGCGCACGCCGCGTTCTACGACCGCGAACTAGCGGGCGTCGCCGGCCTCACGACGCCGTTCGTTCCCGCCGGTTCGACGCACGCGTACCATCAGTATTCGATTTTGATCGACGCGGAGCAGACCGCGAACGGAAAGGATCGCGACGCGGTGCGCGCGTTCCTCGGCGAGCACGGCGTCGGCAGCGGGATCTATTATCCGACGCCCCTGCACCTGCATCCGCTCTTCGCCGCCTTCGGATACGGGCCGGGTGATTTCCCCGTCGCCGAACGCGTCTCGCGGCAGATCCTCGCGCTCCCGATCCATCCGCTGCTCTCCCGCGATCAACTCGAGCACACGGTGCGCGTGTTGCGCGACGCCGTCGGCGCGTCGACCCGGTGAACGGAAGCGCGCGCCGCTTACGGATCGGCGTCGTCGGATTCGGCTCGATCGGACGTCACCACGCGCGAAATCTGAGCGCGATGAGCGACGTCGACTTCGTCGGCATCGTCGATCCGGCACCGCTCGCGCGGTCCCAGGCGGCCGCGCTCGGCTACCGCACGTTTTCGTCGTCGGCCGCTCTTCTCGACGCGGGCGTCGAAGCCGCGGTTATCTCCGTACCGACGAGCCTGCACGAGGACGTCGCCGACGAATTCATCGACCGTTCGTGCGCGCTGCTCGTCGAAAAACCGATCGCGCACACGATGGTCGCGGCGAAACGTTTGATCGCACGCTGCCAGCGCGCCGGCGTTCCGCTGATGGTCGGGTACGTCGAGCGCTACAACCCGGCGATGGAGGTCGTCCGCGATTTCGTCGCGGGCGGCAGCCTCGGACGGTTGATCAGCATGTCCGCGCGTCGCGTCGGCGCGCTGCCGCCGCGCATCCGCGACGCGAGCGTGCTGATCGACATCGGCGTGCACGACATCGACATGGTCGCGTTCATCACGGGCGCGCGTCTCAACCTCCTCGCCGCACAGGGCGGCATGGCGGTGCTCGACGACCGTCTCGATTTCGCGACCCTGCTTCTCGACGCGGCCGGCTGCGTCGTCTCGATCGAGGCGAACTGGATCACGCCCGTCAAACTGCGCGAACTCTCGATCACGGGCACGCGCGGCTACTGCCGCGTCGATTACATCACGCAAGAGGCGTGGTTCGCGCCGGGTCAACGGTACGAACCGACGAGCGACTACGAAGAACTCGTCAAGCAGTACAAAGAAGGGTCGCTCATCGCGCTACCCGTCGAGAAGCGCGAGCCGCTCGCGCGCGAGCTCGAGGTGTTCGTGCACGGCGTGCGCGGCGGACCGCTGCCGAGTCCGAGCATCGCGCTCGCGTCGCTACGGATCGCGGAGGAGGCGACGGACGTGATCAATCGCGTTCCGACGTCGATGCAGATCCAAGGCACCGCGTGAAGGTGGACGCCACGGCGTTCGTGCACGAGACGGCACTCGTCGAAGACGGGGCGACGATCGGCGCGGGTTCGCGCATCTGGCATCAGGCGCAGGTTCGCACGCGCGCGCGCATCGGCGAACGCTGCATCGTCGGGAAGGGCGCGTTCGTCGATTTCGACGTGGCCATCGGCGACGATTCGAAACTGCAGAACTACGCGTGCGTCTACCACGGCGTCACGCTCGGCCGCGGCGTGTTCGTCGGGCCGCATGCCGTCTTTACGAACGATCGGCGGCCGCGCGCCACGGATCCGGCGTTCGCGCCCCTCGGCGACGGTGATTGGGACGTCGGCGAGACGATCGTCGACGACGGCGCCGCGATCGGCGCGAACGCGACCATCCTTCCGGGCACGCGCATCGGCCGCTGGGCCATGGTCGGCGCGGGCGCGGTCGTCACCCACGACGTCCCCGCCTACGCACTCGTCGTCGGCACGCCGGCGCGCCGTCTGGCATGGGTGTGCTCGTGCGGCGCCCGCCTCGACGACGACGCAACATCCTGCGCCCGCTGCGGCGACCTGCCCTCAGACCATCCGTTGACATCGGGGCGGCACGGCCCCCCGATCCCCCCCGGGCCCGCACTCGCGGGCCCAATGGCGAACTCGTCCGGCTAGGGACGGTCGGCTTGCGCGGCGTTCGGCTTTAGAAGCGGCGGACGTTAGCTAGGGCTGAGGTTTTGAAGATTTCTTCGATGCTCTCGATCGTGTCTGCGTGGGCGAAGTAGGCGACGACCGAGCGGCCGCGTTCTAGGGCTTCCACGTAGTTGTCGACTTCGCTGTCCGGGATCTCGAGGTCGCCGAGGCGATCCGGGAGCGTCTCGTTCCGAAAGAACCCGCCACCCGAGCGGTGCGAGTTGTTCAAGCCGGGCACGCCCGTGCCGCCCTCGTGCAGGTAGAGCTCGGAACCGATCAAACCGCGCGAGACGCCTTCGGTCGAATCGTCCGGTGCGATCACTTGCAGCGGATCGAGCGAGAAGCCCGCCGCGTGCAGCGCGGTCTTCAGTGCGGAGATGTCTCCGGTCTGCGACAGTCCGGTGACGAC
>CAJCIN010000015.1 GCA_903970385.1 Rhodospirillales bacterium
GCGATGCGATCCGCGATTCCCTCGTTGTAGATGCGCCCGATGTCCGCGACATCGTCCGGCGTTGCATCACGTACGAGCACGCACGACCTCCGGTTGCGGCTGCAGATAAGCGAAGAGCACCGTCGCCATCCCCCCGCCGAGCAGTTGTGCGAAGATAAAGAGAGGGACATCGCTCGGACGAATGCCGGCGAACGTATCGGTCAGCGCGCGCGCGATCGTCACGGCGGGGTTGGCGAACGACGTCGACGGCGTGAACCAATAGGCACCCACGATATAGGCTGAGACGGCATAGGGCGTTCTCGCCGATCCGGCGCGCGTGCATCCCCAGATGATCGCGAGAAGGCCGAACGTTGCGACGATCTCGCTGACGAACATCGGTATTCCACCGCGCGTATGGTGGGAGACCAAGAACATCGGAAGTCCAAAGAGCGCGTTCGCAAGTGCGGTACCCGCGATGGCGCCGGTGGTTTGTGCGGCGACGTACGGCAGGATGGCGGCTCGCGGCAAACCACCCTGCCATGCGTCGGCAAGCGTTACGACGGGGTTGAAGTGCGCGCCCGAGATCGAACCGAACGCGAGTATCAGCGCGACGAGAGCGCCTCCCGTCGCAACGGCATTCGCGAGGAGCGCGAGGCCGGCGTTACCGCCGCAAAGCCGCTCGGCGGCGATGCCGGAACCGACGACCGCCAGCGCGAGAAACGCCGTACCGACGAACTCCGCCGCGACGCGACGGCCGATCGTCACGCTACGGGCAACACGTAGCAGCTTCGTCGCGTTCCTCCGTCTCCGCGAGAACCACGTACGTCTCCCAACGCCGGCCGTCCGGATCGCTGCTCCAGACCTTCGTTTGGTTCGCGTAGCAACACGTCTCTTCGCGTTCGACGTCCGTGACGTAGCCGGCGTTGTGTAGACGCACGATCTGCGCGTCGACCGCCTCCGTCGTGTCGACCACGAGTCCGAAATGTTGCCCCGGCGCCGCGTGCGCCGACGGATCGAGATCGAGCGCGAGCTCGAGTCCCGGAGTCTCGGTCGCGAAGAGCGCGTAGTCCGCGAGCTTCTTCATCGGTTTGTCTGCGAGAAGCGTGGAGTAGTACGCGACGCTCGCGTCGAGATCGCGGGTTGCGAGATTCAAGTGGACTTTCATGCGAGAACCCTTTGCGGTAATAGCGATTGTGTGGTGTCGACGATACGCTTTGCGACGTCGCTCGCGAGCCGGTAATACACCCACGTGCCGCGACGCTCGCACGTCACGAGCCCGGCGTCACGCAAGATCCGCAGATGATGCGAGACCGTCGGTTGATTCAGCGGCAATGCCGCGGTGAAATCGCAAACGCAGACCTCATCGTCGGCGCGGGCGAGCTTTTCGAGGATCGCGAGGCGATGCGGATCGCCGAGCGCCTTGAACAACGTCGCGCGGCTCTGGTGAGCGGACGAGTCGATCTCGACCGGCGGGCAGCATTGCTGTATCGACATACTTCGATACTAGGCGCTTTTATCGAAGAATGTCAATATAGCCGGGCTCAACGATCCGCTCTTTGTGACAAGACAGCGACTAATTCGCTCGCTTGATACGTTTCCGCGGGCGCCGCGACGCCTTCGGCGGAACCGGCCTCGTCGGTTCGAGTGCGGGTGCAATCGAAACCACCGGAGCATCGGGCGCGACGATACGCCGGCTCGCCGTCCGCTCCGTGACGATGGACAGCAGAGCACCCGCCAGTCCCGCGAGGACCGGCGCCCCGGCGAGCATGTGGATGACCCACCACGACCCGTGCGTGAAGGCGAGCGAGAGCAGCACGAACGTCGCCCAAAACAGAAACGGAACGGCAAAACCGAGGATGCGCGAGCGCCGGCCGCTCTCGTCGAACGATACGCCGCGCGCGAACGCGACGTCCGCGGCCACGCCGGCAACGATCGACGCGACGAGCGCCTCACCGAAGACGAAGAACGACGGCGCGAGCATCACGGAGATCGATACGTTCGGCATCGCGATCAGGAGGATCGACGCGCCGAACGGCAGCGCGAATCTGCGC
Source organism: Rhodospirillales bacterium (assembly GCA_903970385.1). Taxonomy (GTDB): domain Bacteria; phylum Vulcanimicrobiota; class Vulcanimicrobiia; order Vulcanimicrobiales; family Vulcanimicrobiaceae; genus Palsa-1515. The sequence goes on from CAJCIN010000015.1 coordinate 2,031, forward strand.
GACGCCCAGATGAGGACCGCGACGGTGACGAGCGAGCGAATCGTGATCGCCGCCATGCCGCGGATCTGCCAACTCTGGCGCAACTCCTCGAGCGGCGCGCCGCTCAGTTGCGGGTAGGCGTCATGCGGGTCGCTACCCGCGGACAGAAACGTCGAGAAGATCCAAAGACCGAAGAACGTCACGAGCGTGGCGAACAGTCCGAGGGCGACGAGCGCGGGCCACTGCGTCGCGAACGAACGCGTCGGCACGCGGGCGAGCGTCGACCGGATGGGACCGGTGAGGATCAAAGCGATGCCGACGGCGAGAATGAGATGCGTCGGGCTGAAGAGCGCCGCAACGTCTTGTTCGATGCCGAACGCGAGATGCCACAGCAGATCGAGGACGCCGCCGAGGGCAAACACGCCGAGACCGGCGAGCGTGGCCTCGTAACCCGTCGGTATCGTCGCGTACCAAGGCCGCCCCGCGACTCGGCTGCGACACGTTCCGGCGATGACGATCGCGGCGACCGCGAGAAACCCGGAGTAGAAAATCGCATGGAAGGGCGTGAAGAAGCCCTCGCGACTGAGATCGAGATTGCTGTGCGCCCAGCCGTCGACGAGCAGGCCGCCGACGAACCACAGCGCGGCGAGCAACACCGCGGCATCGAAGCGCAAGGGTGCATCACGCGGGTTCAACGGCGGCACCATTCTCAATAGGCGTGCGATACATCGTCGTCTGCGCCGTCGACTCGTCGATTCCCCTCGGCGAAAGTTAGCCGCCGTTGATGCTGATCATCGCCTCGGTGACGAACGCGATTGCGAACCCCGCCGTCACCATGGACGTCGCCGCGATGGTGACGCCCGTCTTTTTGAGCACCGACCACAGCTCGCCGATCACGAACACGAGCGCGCCGATCGCGATCGCGAGGAAGAAAATCGAGAGCGTCGGCGAGCTGCACGTGTAGCCGAGCATCGTGCCGAGGAACGTCGGGCCGCCGGCGATGACGCCGGCGATGCAGATCTGCGCCCACGTCGGCACGACCTTGCCCGCGAGCGGCGCCGCGACGCCGAAACCTTCCGTCGCGTTGTGCAACGCGAAGCCGATGATCAGACCCCATGCGATCGCGGTCGCGCCGGATGCGGCGGACGCGCCGATCGCGAGACCCTCGGCAAAATTGTGCGCTCCGATTACGACGGCGATGATCGCGGCGAGGACGATCGGCCGGTCGGCGACCGTCTTCGCGGATCGCTTCACGAGGGCGGTCGAGGCGGACCCGAGGCCGACGAGCCCGATGATGAGTCCCCCCGCAAGCGCGGACACGAGCCCGAACGGGAAGCCGCTTCCCGCGTGCCACGTCACGATCGCGCGATTGACCGGGATGATCGCGTTCATGGAAATCTCGATGACGAGAAACACCAAAATCCCGATCGCGAATGCGTTCAGCAAACCGATGACCGCGGGCTTCAACTTGCGCGCGCGTGCGATCGGCAGCCCGAGAAAGATCGTCACACCGGCAAACGAGCCGAGCAACGCGGTCATGCCGAACGAAAGGCGACCCGCCGGTGCCGCAGGCGGCATGCCCGCCATGTTCATGGAGCCGCCGGCCATCGTCTTCATCATCGCGTGATACATGGCGGTCGTCGTATCGGGCGTGCCGATGTAATGGATCGACGTGATCAGTCCGTCCGGCATCGCCTGACCGTCTTCGATGTGATCGAGCACGTGGCAATGCACCATCCACGTCCCCGGTTTTGCGTCCGCAACGATCGTCGTGTCGATCCGTTGCCCGGGGCCGATCTCAACGGTATCTTCGACGTCTTTGTACGCGAGGGGCACGGCATCGCGAGCGACGATCGTCATGTAGTGGCCGTGCGTGTGCATCGTATGGAAATTTTCCGCGGAGATGTTGATCCAGCGGACGCGCACTTTCTCACCGCGACGCACGTCGATCGGCTTCGTAACGGGATATTCTTTTCCGTTGAGCGTGAACTCGCTCTCGCCCGCGCTGTTGACGTACCACGACGAAATCATTTCGAGATAATCGCGCGCCGCGATCTCCTCGGGTAACGGATGCGACGGCTTCACGATGATGCCGCCGTACAATCCCGCGTTGAGCACCGCCTTGGCGTCGTGCGTGTGATAGATGAACGTGCCCGGCTGCGTCGCGGTGAACGCATAACGGAACGTGCCGTGCGGCTCCACCATCGCCTGCGCGGAGCCCGGGACGCCGTCCATGTCGCTCGAGGTGCCGTGGATTCCGTGGAGATGGATCGTATCGGGGATGTCGAGTTCGTTGCGATACTCGATGACGACGCGATCGCCCTGATTCACGACGATCGTCGGGCCGGGAACGACGCCGTTGTATGCCTTCGCGAGAACGGTCAGGCCCGGCTTGAGTTCCCACGGCGCGTAGCGCGCCACGATCGTGAACGTCTTCGTCGTGCCCGACACCTTGGGAATCGCTTCGAAGGTGCCGTCCTCGCGCCGGCGTAGCGGCGACTCGCCTGCGAACGGCGTCGCTGCCGGGAAGGGCGCCGACAACGGTTGTAGGCCGGCCGGAGGTCCACCCGACGTGGTGGCTTGGTCGTCGGCATCGGCGAACACGACGGCGGGCGCGGCGACCAGAGCGAGCAAGAAGGCAAGGCAAACGAATGATTTAGGCACGACTAATACGCGGTTCGCGTCGATTGTGGCGTTCTCCGTTCGCGCGGCGACTTGTTACCCGACCCTTCGTCGCGATAAGCACGCGGAGGTCAACGATGCTCGCGCTCGCACATTCCGCCGCCATGCTCGGCATCGACGGCTACGTGGTCCGCGTCGAAGCCGATAGCGCCGCCGGCACGCCGAGCTTCTCGATCATCGGTCTGCCCGATCGCGCGCTCGCGGAGTCGCGCGATCGCGTTCGCGCCGCCATCGTCAATTCGGGATATCGCTTCCCCGCCGGACGCGTGCTCGTCAACCTCGCGCCGGCGGACGTCAAGAAGTCGGGACCGGGCTTCGATCTGCCGATCGCGCTCGCGTTGCTCGCGCTCGACGAACAACTCGATACGCTCGCGCTCCAACGCTTCGTCTCGCTCGGAGAACTCGCGCTCGACGGCGCGGTGCAATCGACGCGCGGCATCCTGCCGATGGCGATCGCGGCACGCAACGCCGGCTTCGACGCGATCGTCGTGCCGCGTGCGAACGCACGCGAGGCCGCACTCGTGAGCGGCCTGCACGTCTACGCGATCGCGACGTTCCACGATGCCGTCTCCATCGCGCTCGGTCACGGTGAGAAGTTCCGATTCGTCCCTCCGGAACGCCCGGTGGCCGACCCGCGTCGCACCGACGCCGATTTCTGCGACGTTCGCGGTCAAGCGCTTGCGAAGCGCGCGCTCGAGATCGCCGCGGCCGGCGGACACAACGTGCTCATGGTCGGGCCGCCGGGCTGCGGCAAGACGATGCTCGCGCGCCGTCTGCCGTCGATTCTTCCGGAGATGTCCGTCGACGAAGCGCTCGAGGTCACGAAGATCTACAGCGTCGCGGGCCTGCTCGACGACGAGGCCGGCATCGTCACCGCCCGTCCGTTTCGCGCGCCGCACCACACGATCTCGCAAGTCGCGTTGTGCGGCGGCGGATCGTCGCCGCGGCCCGGCGAGATCTCGCTCGCGCAGAACGGCGTCTTGTTCCTCGACGAGATCGCGGAGTTCTCACGGACGGCGCTCGAGGTCATGCGACAGCCGCTCGAAGAAGGCACGATCGCGATCGCGCGCGCCGCCGGAACGTTCGTGTATCCCGCGCGCTTCGCGCTGGTCGCGTCGATGAATCCGTGCCCGTGCGGCTTTCGCGGCACGCGCGACAACGATTGCCGATGCGACGATGCGGCGGTTGCGAAGTATGTCGCGAAGCTTTCGGGTCCGCTGCTCGACCGGATCGATCTGCACGTCGACGTCGCGCGCATCGCCTACGACGAGATGGTCTCGCGAGCACGCGGCGAGCCTTCCGCGGCGATCCGCGAGCGCGTCCTCGCGGCCCGCGCGATCCAAGCGCATCGTTACGCGCGCACGGCCTACCGTACGAACGCCGCGACGTCCGGTGCGGACGTACGCCGCTGGTGCGCGCTCGACGAACGCGCGTCCGCGATCCTTCGAAACGCGAGCCTCAAGCGCCACCTCTCGGCACGCGCGCTCGATCGCATCGCGCGCGTTGCACGAACGATCGCCGACCTCGCCGGCTCGACGACGATCTCCGACGCGCACGTCGCCGAGGCGATCGGATATCGCTCCCTCGAGCGTCGCGGCATGGCGGCGTAACGGCCTCACATGACGATTACGTACGGCGTCTCCCTAACGCGGAGCTGCGACACCGGCGTCAGTCATGTTGGGAACCAAACCCCTTCGTGCATCGTCCGATTGCCGATATGCCGACTCCACTCATCGCGTTCGACGACGTCGGCAAGGAAGTTTTCTCGCTCGCTGCGGTGGCGCTGGTCGTCCTGATCCTCGCGCTGCTTGCCGCCGCCGCGAACGTCTTCTTCCGAAACGTCGATCGCTTCGACGACGACGTGCTCGAAGCGACGATGGAGCTCTCGCCCGGTGACCGCCGCCGTTTCTTCGAACTCTATCGGTCACGCCGTCCGAAGAATGCCGCCGTGGCATGGTTTCTCGCGGTCGGACTAGGACCGGCCGGCGTAAACTTCTATCGCGGCAAGCCGCTTCCGTTCATTGCCGCGCTGTTTTCGCTCAACGGCCTCGGGGCGTGGTGGATCGAATCGTGGTTTACGGCGCCGCAGTTCGTGTTGCTCGAAAACCGAGGGCACATCGCCTGGGTGTTGCAAACGATGTCGTATATGGATCGAGTCGGTCCGCGGATTCAGATCGGTTCGAGCATATGAAACGCGACCTCGTCATCCTCGTCTTCATCACGCTCGTTCCTGCGAGCTGGCTCGTTATCGGATTGCTATCCGTCGCATTTCGTTTGAAGCACCGCGTGCTCGATAAGCGTTGACGCTCGCTGCTTAGAAATTCCCGCAAGCCGTTTCCTCGAGCGCCGGCTCCCAACGCCGTGGCGGTGATGGCGTCGCTGTTCGCGTTCGACGTTCTGCTGTCCGTCCCGCAATCGCCAAGAAAACGTCGTGGCTCGGCGAATCATCGAACGGCATGCTACCACTCGCAGACGCCGCCGTACCGCCGGTCACGATCGTTCGTTGTGTCGGGCCCGTCAACGAGCCGGTCGCGTCGCGGGCGAACCGCTCGATCGCGATCGCCGTCGGCGAAACGTTTCTCGTCGCGACGCCGCTCGAACGAATACCGACCGTCGCCGATCCGAGCGTCGTCGACATCGGCACGAGCTACGCGGACGATGCTCGCACGTTTTGGATCTTGCACGCACGTGCCGCCGGCGACACCGCCGTGACGTTCGACGAGTCGAATCGCAAACGGTCGCAGGTGCACATCCAAGTGAAGGTATCGGCCGCACCGGAGCGCGCCTGTTGAAGCGAAACCCCTTACGCATCGAAGACCTGACGCCGCTGCTCTCCGTGTTCGACATGAGAACGTCGATCGAGTTCTACACGGGCACGCTGGGATTCGAGGTCGTCACGAGCGCCGGCCCATCCGACGACCCGGGTTGGGCCCTGCTACGTTCCGGCAACGTCGAGTTGATGCTCAACTCGGCGTACGAAATGCCGCACCGGCCGCCGCAACCCGACCCTGCCCACAGGGCCGTCCACGCGGATACCTACCTCTACTTCGCATGCGCCGACGTCGACGCGGCATACACGCGACTGACGTCGCTCGGAGCCGCGCCGTCGCAGCCGGCCGATGCGAACTATGGACTGAGGCAACTCTTCCTACACGACCCGGACGGCTACACGATCTACCTGCAGCATCCGGTTTCGACGGATTAGGCCTTCCGGCGCCTGCGACTCTTGTAGGTAAGGCTTCGACGCCTAAACGGGGAAGTATTCGAGCGTGGAACAGACGCAGACCGTAAACGCGCAACCCGATATTCTCCTCGTCGGCGCCGGCATCATGAGCGCGACGTTCGCGACGATGCTCAAAGAGCTCGATCCGTCGCTGACGATCGAAATCTTCGAATCGTTGCCCGGCTCCGCGCAAGAGAGCTCGAACGCCTGGAACAACGCCGGCACCGGCCACGCGGCACTCTGCGAGCTCAACTACACGTCCGAGAAGAGCGATGGCACCGTCGACATCTCGCGCGCGCTCAAGGTCAATACCGAGTTCGATCTCTCGCGCCAGTTCTGGTCGTATCTCGTCCGCAAGGGCGCGCTCGCCGATCCGGATGCGTTCATCCATCCCGTCGCGCACGTGAGCTTCGTGCGCGGCGCCGACAACGTCGCGTTCTTGAAGCGCCGCTTCGATGCCATGAGCGCGCATCATTGCTTCAGCGGCATGGAGTATAGCGAGGATCCCGCGACGCTCGAAGAGTGGATGCCGCTCGTGATGGAAGGCCGCGATCCCGCGGAGCGCGTGTGCGCCACGCGCGACATGACGGGAACGGACGTCGACTTCGGCGCGCTCACGCGCGGGCTGCTCGCGTACCTCACGTCGCAGCCCGGCTTCAACGTCTCGTATCGGCACAAGGTTTCGACGCTGCATCGCGGCGCGGACGGCCGTTGGGACGTCGTCGTGATCGACGAAACGACCGGCAAGAAGAGAACGGTCTCGTCGAAGTTCGTGTTCCTCGGCGCGGGCGGCGGAGCGTTACCGCTGCTGCAAAAATCCGGCATCCCGGAAGGCAAAGGCTTCGCCGGTTTTCCGGTGAGCGGCCTCTGGCTGCGTTGCGACGATCCGGCGCTCGCCGAACGTCACGAAGCGAAAGTCTACGGTAAGGCGTCCGTCGGTGCGCCGCCGATGTCGGTCCCGCATCTCGATTCGCGCGTCGTCGACGGCAAACGTTCGCTCTTGTTCGGGCCGTATGCCGGTTTCTCGACGAAGTTCCTCAAGGGTGGTTCGCTCGCGGACTTGTTCACGTCGATTCGCCCGGACAACATCGGACCGTTGCTCGCCGTCGGTCGCGACAACTTCGACCTCACGAAATATCTCGTGAGCCAGGTGATGGAGTCACCGGAAGGCCGCTTCGGAGCGCTGCGCGAGTTCTTCCCGAACGCGAAGCGCGAGGACTGGCGGCTCGAGGTCGCGGGTCAGCGCGTTCAGGTGATCATGCCGGACGAAAAGACGACGGGCAAATTGCAGTTCGGCACCGAGGTCGTCACCGCCGGAGATGCATCGATTGCGGCCGTGCTCGGCGCGTCGCCGGGAGCATCGACGTCGGTGAGCATCATGCTCGGGATTCTCTCGAAGACGTTCGCCGCGACGCGGCCGGAGTGGACGCCGAAGCTGAAAGCGATGATCCCGTCGTTCGGTCAGTCGATCGCGAACGATGCGGACCTCTGCCGCGCCGTGCGCAGCGAAACGGCGGCCACGCTCAAGATCGTCGACGTACCGCAGCACGCAAACGTGTAACGGTTCGGGCGCCGGCGCTACACTCACGGTTCGAAAAGGCCGACAATCTTCCCAGAGCGGTCACGAGAGCGGCCCTCCTGCGTTAGAATCTGAGGACCACGAACCGCCGGAATTCGCGGACGAAGCTTCCGGGCGCCCGTGACCCAGGTCCGTGCGCAAGGAGCCACCTTCGGGTACTATGAGCTCAGTAAGGATGCTTGGATGCCCTCCGCCTCCGGCAAAAACAACATGAACTCCGTCCGTAAGCTCATTCCGGCGCCGAACGCCGGTCCAACCGAAGTTTCGTCGCTCCGTGATTCCGTCCGCGTCCTCTCCGAGGTCATCGGGCAGCTCGCCGAACGTATCGACGTGCTGGAAGCGCGCGAAGCGCTTCGCGGCTATCGCCCCGTCGAGGGCTGAGCCGCTCGCGCCGGATGGCGCGCATCGTCGAATTCGAAGATATCGAAGAACGCCGTTAGGTCGGAACGCTGGTCGAGACCGGGGTGCGCACGATAGACCATCGCCCGCTCGTCCTCCGGCAGGCGGCTCATCCCGAGCGCTTCGAGCTTCGCGTTGAGACCCTCGACGTCGCTCAGATCGGCGTGTTCCGCGAACCACGCGAGGACGTCCGCCTCGTCCTCAGCCTCCGCGACCTTCCGCTGCATCGCGGCCAGATCGACGCCGACGCGCTTGAGCATGTAGGCGCTCAGGCCACGAGGGAAGTCGACGAGATAGCCCGCGAGATTTCCGCCGGGCAACGACGCGCGCATCTTGTCGATCGTGCGCGGTAAGAACGCGAGCCCGAGAAGACGTTCGCGCGGGCTGCGCGGCGGTGCGAGCGTGAGATCGAGTGCTTCCAAATCGGCATCCTTTCGGGTGTGATTCGCGCCGATTCGGCCGTTCGCACAGGCAGACCCCCGCGGTGCGCACGAAGCAGAGCTCGATGGCGCTTCGCATGTCCGGGCCGACCGACGACGTTCGCATCCTCGAACTTCGCGAACTCGCGACGCCGGCGGATGTGATTGCTGCGTTTCCATGCGGCGATGCCGCCGCCGACCTCGTTTTTACGGCACGCCGGAACATCCATCGCATCCTTCACGCCGAGGACGATCGGCTCGTGCTCGTGGTCGGCCCGTGTTCGATACACGACGTCGCGGCCGCGACCGCCTATGCGGAGCGCCTCACCGCGCTACGCGACCGGTACGCCGAAACGCTCGAGATCGTCATGCGCGTGTACTTCGAAAAGCCGCGAACGACGGTCGGGTGGAAGGGCCTCATCAACGACCCGTACATGGACGGCAGCTTTGCGATCGACGACGGGTTGCGCATCGCACGCAGCTTTCTGCTCGACGTCAGCCGTCTCGGTCTGCCGGCGGGAAGCGAGTTTCTCGATACGATCTCGCCGCAATACGTCGCCGACCTGATCTCGTGGGGAGCGATCGGCGCGCGCACGACGGAGTCGCAGGTGCATCGCGAGCTCGCCTCCGGTCTCTCGTGCCCGGTCGGCTTCAAGAACGGTACCGACGGGAACGTGCGCATCGCGATCGATGCGATCCAGGCCGCGCGCGAATCGCATCACTTCCTATCGGTGACGAAGTCGGGGCGTTCGGCGATCGTCTCGACCGCCGGCAACGACGACTGCCACGTGATCCTGCGCGGCGGCACGCAGCCGAATTACGACGCGGCGAATATCGGCGACGTCGGCGATCGCATCGCGCGCGCGGGACTCGTGCCGCGTTTGATGGTCGACGCGAGCCACGGGAACAGCGGCAAGATCGCGACGCGTCAGATCGAGGTGTGCGCGGAGCTCGCGCGTCAGATCGCGGACGGCGAGGAGCGGATCGCGGGCATCATGCTCGAGTCGTTCCTCGTCGCGGGCCGTCAGGACGCGCGGCCAGGCACCGCGCTGACCTACGGGCAGAGCGTCACCGACGCGTGCATCGGCTGGGACGACACCGCGCGCACGATCGGAGCGCTCGCGGACGCCGTCGCGGCGCGCCGCGAGCGAAGAACGGCGACGATCGCCTGAAGCGCCTGCGTTCCCGGACATCGACTCGCGCCGTCGTCGCGCTCTTCGCCTGCGCCGCGGCATTCGCGCCGGCGACCGCGAGCGCGGCGACGCTCGTCGCTCAGCTCGTGCTGCCCTCGAGCGTCCCGTCGGACCCGAACGTCAAACTCGAAGGCACGTTCCTCACCGCGCCGATCACGATCGACGGGACCACGATCTTCCGCATCGCGGTCGCGTACAATGCGCCGCCCTCGCAGATACCGATCGCCGTGCGGCAGACGGACGTGCAGACGACCCTTTCCGAACTGCTCGCGACGACGGGGAGCGGCCGCTCGACGAAGACCGACTACGATCCGCAAACGCTACGCGTGCACATCGTCCGCGACGGCGACGTCGATTCGCTCGAAGCGGTCGACGCGAAACACGGCGATCCGCTCGCGATCGTGACGATCACGGCGGTCGATGCGCGCTACAATCAGCTCTCGCGCGAGAATCTCGCGACGCAGTGGCAAAGCGTGCTGCAGAGCGCGCTCGTCCGCGCGCTCGACCTCCGGCAACCCGCGGCGCAGCAACGCAGCCTCGGCGTCGTCGCGCGCGTCGCGGCCGGTCTGGTCGTCGCATCGCTCCTCGTGTGGGCGCTCGTCGCGTTTCTCACGCGGCTCGCGAAACGCGCCGAAGAAGAGATCGCCGAACGCGAGCGCCGGGCGCAAACGCAGAAAGAACAGGTCGCGAAAGATACGGACGACGCGCACCACGAGCGCCGCCGGTTCCTCGCGATCGCGCTGCGCAACGTCGAACCCGAGCAGCGGGCACGGGTGTTTCGCGCGCTCGCCGAGGCGTCGATCTGGTCGACCGTCCTCGCCTGGTTTATCGCGATCACGTGGGCGTTCTCGCTCTTCCCGCAGACGACGCCCCTCGCGGATTCGCTGATCAGCGGATCGCTGCGCGTGCTCTTCACGATCGTCATCGCCGGGCTGCTCAATCGGATCCTCGACATCGTTATCGCGCGCGTCGCGAGCGTCTCCGAGCAGCAACCGTTCGCGAACTCCGAAGATCGCGCGCGGCTACTCCTGCGCATCCCGACGATCGCCCGCGCGCTCGGCGGCTTCAAGACGTTCGTGCTCGTCTTCGTCGCGGCGCTCGCGGTGCTCGGCGAGGTCGGGGTACCGATCGGATCGGTCGTGACGATCGGCGGCCTCGCGGCGATCGCGCTATCGCTCGCCGCGCAGAACTTCGTCCGCGATTTCGTGAACGGTTCGCTCGTGCTCTTCGAAGACCAGTACGTCGTCGGCGATTACGTCACGATCAACGGGGCGAGCGGTATCGTCGAGCACCTCTCGCTACGCATGGTGCAGATCCGCGACGCCGCAGGCGACGTCGTCACGATCCCGCACAGTTCGGTCACGGCCGTCTCCAACCAGTCGCGGAAGTGGTCGCGCGTCGATTATCGCGTTCCCGTCGATCCGGCGAGCGACGTGCCGAAGGCGATCGAACTCGTGCGCGACGCGATCGAGAGCATCGCGGGAGAAGCCGAATGGCGCGGACAAGCGACGTTGCCGATCGAGTGGATCGGCGTCGACGCGGTCAGCAAGGATTGGGCGATCGTGCGCGCGTCGATCCGGACGGCGCCGCTGCGGCAATTCGAATTCCGTCGCGAGCTCAACGCGCGCGTCATCGCCGCGTTCGCGCACGGCGACGTCGCGTTCGGCGCGCAACTGCCGGGGACGCCGTAACTCGCGATGGCGATCGTGCTCTTCGACGGCATCTGCAACCTCTGTAACGGAGCCGTGCGCTTCATCATCGCGCGCGATCCCGCCGCACACTTCACGTTCGCCGCGCTGCAATCGCCGCAAGGCGCGGCCGCGCTCGCACGCTTCGGCCGCGATGCGCGCGGACTCGACAGCATCGTACTCATCGACGGAGACAACATCTACGAACGCAGCGATGCGACGTTGCGTATCGCGGCGGAATTGCGTGCCCCGTGGGGCTTGGCGCGCGCGCTGCTCGCGCTTCCGCTAGCGTTACGCGACGGCGTCTATACGTGGGTGGCGCGACACCGCTACGAAGTCTTCGGCAAACGTGACGTCTGCGCGCTTCCCGACGGCGACTTCGCCGAACGTTTTCTCACGTGAGGCGCGGACGCGCCGTCCGGCGCCGGCTGATCGTGCGGGCACCAGAAGACCTTACGCGTGCCGAGCTCGGCCGTCGCGACGAGCGTGCCGCAGCGCCGGCACGGCAACCCGTCGCGATGATAGACGTAGAAGCGATCCGTCCTACGCACCGCGCCGGCCGGTTTCTCGCGATCCTTCGGATCCGTCGTGACGATGCGGCCGTGGATCGCGCCGTGCTCCATCACGCGAACGAGATCTTTCCAGATCGCGCGCCACGTCTTGCGGTCGATCGACGTGCCGAGGCGCAGCGGGTGCACGCGGTTCATGAACAGCACCTCGGAACGATAGATGTTACCGATGCCGCCGACGATCGACTGATCCATCATCAGCATGCCGATCGACGAGCGGCTCTTGTGGATCTTCGCGTACGCGCGCATCGGGTCGGCGTCCGGGTCGAGCGGGTTCGGACCGATGCGCGCTTCGAGCGCGGCGCGCCGCTCCGCGTCGTACAGATCGATCGCGATCGCGCCGCGCAATTCGAACCAGCGCTTCGACGTGTAGATCCGCAAGCGCAGGATCCCGCGTACCTCGGGCAACGGCATCGCGCCCGCATCGAAGTTCCCGAAGCGGCCGAGGTGCACGTGCAGATAGCGCTCCTTGCCGAAATCGTACAACAGATGTTTGCCGATCGCCTCGATGCCGAGCAGTTTGAGCCCGTCGATCGCGGCCGCGACGTCTTCGGAGCGTCCGTTCGGTGAATCCGCGCGCACGCGCTTTCCGGCGAGCACCTCGCTTTGGAGACGCGCGTAACGTGCGACTTGCGGTCCTTCAGGCATTGCGCAGCGTTAGACAGCGATGAACGAGAGCCGTTCCACGCTCGGAGCGCGCGTTTCCGGGCGGCGAGCCGGACAGCGCTTCGACGCCGATCACGGCGTCGTCACGGAAGCGCTCGTCTTCCTCGGCGATCTCGATCCCGACGCGATCGGCCCGAGCATCGAGCACGCGACGCACTACGAGCCGACGCCCGTCGGCGATCTCGAACGGCTGCTCGGTCACGTGCCGTTTCCGCTCGAGAGCGCGACGTTCGTCGACGTCGGCGCGGGTATGGGACGCGCGGTCTTCGCCGCGGCGCACTATCCGTTCCGGCAGGTCGTCGGCATCGAGATCTCGCCCGCGCTCCTCGCCGTCGCATCCGACAATCTCGCGGCGTTCGATCGCACGGACCTGCGGTGCCGCGACATCCGTCTCGCGCGCGGCGACGCCGCGACGTACCGCTTCCCGAAGGGCGATCTCGTCGTGTACCTCTACAACCCGTTCGACGGAGCGTTGCTCGCACGGGTCGTCGCCACGCTCGCGCGCGAGCGCCGAACGCACCTCGCCCTTCTGTATCACACGCCCGTCGAACGCGACGCGATCGAAGCGTGCGCCGAATTCGAGCTCGTCGGCGAGGAGCCGTTCGGCGTGGCCTACGTGCGCGTCGCTACGCCGTGAGTGCCGACGGAGCGCTTTGGGCGGTGCAGAACTTGCAACGCAGCGCGGCCGCCGGGATGTCGCTGAGGCACTCCGGGCATTCGCGCAGCTTCGGCGTCTCGTCCGGCTTCTTGAAGCGCGTCGTGACCGCGTTCATCGGCACGACGACGAAGAAATAGATCGCCGCCGCGACGAGCAAGAACGAGACGACCGCGTTGATGAAGTCGCCGACGGCAAAGCGGCTGTTGTTGATCGTGAACCCGATCGCCGAGAAGTCCGGCTTGCCGACGAGCGCCGCGATGATCGGCGTGATGATGTCCTTGACGAGCGACGTGATGATCGCGCCGAACGCCGCACCGATCACGACGGCCACCGCGAGATCGACGACGTTGCCGCGCATGAGGAATGCGCCGAAACCCTTGAGCACTGCTATCTCCTTTGAAGCGTTAGCTTGCGGTCATTCCGCCGTCGATAACGAACTCGGCACCCGTCACGAATTCGGATTCGTCGGACGAAAGATAGGCGATCATCGCCGCTACTTCTTCCGCGCGGCCGATGCGGCCGAGCGGCACGCTCGCGACGAGCGCGGCGCGCGTGCGTTCGCGGTCGCGCACGCCGACGAGCACGTTCTCGAGCATCGGCGTTTCGATGAACGTCGGATGCACGGAGTTGCAACGGATGCCGTAGCGCTTACGCGCGCAATGCAGCGCGACCGATTTGGTCAAAAGACGAACGGCGCCCTTCGACGCGTTGTACGCCGCGGAATTCGGTCCGCCGATCAAGCCGGACACGGACGAGATGTTGACGATCGATCCGCCGCGATCTTTCATCGCGCGCACGCCGTTGCGGCAGCCGAAGAACACGCTGTCGACGTTGACCGTCATCGTGCGGCGCCATTCGTCCGTCGTGCACGCCTCGATATCGGTGAACGGCGCGATCCCCGCGCTGTTGACGAGGACGTCGAGCTTGCCGTACCGCCGAACGACGTCGTCGATCGCGGCCTCCCACGCGAACTCGTCGGTCACGTCCAGCTTCACGGCGCTCAAACGCTCGGATCCCTCGGCGGCGGCTTCCGCGCGCTCCGGCGCGATGTCCGCGAGAACGACGACGGCGCCCTCGTGCACGAGACGCAAGCCCGTCGCGAGGCCGATGCCGCTGGCACCGCCCGTGACGAACGCGACCTTGCCTTCCATTCGCTCGATCATGCGAGGGGCCAATTGCACCACGGCGGCGCGAGGCCTTCGGCTCAGCCAACGATCCTCGGCAGGGCATCCAAAGGTTCCGGCGGTACTACGAGCCTCCCCGACCGGAGGCGAATACCACCCATGTCCACTCGACCCATTATGATCGCCGTGGGCGGCGATTCGGGCACCGGCAAGACGACGCTGTGCCGCGGGCTCGACTTGATCTTCGGGAGCGACCGGATCGAGACGATCTGCCTCGACGATTACCACGCGCTCGACCGCGCGCAACGGAAGGCCGTCGATCTCACCGCCCTCGATCCGCGCGCCAATAACTTCGCCGCGATGGAAGAAGACATGTGGGCGCTGCGCGAGGGGCGCGCGATCGACAAGCCCGTCTACGATCACTCGGACGGCACGTTC
>CAJCIN010000016.1 GCA_903970385.1 Rhodospirillales bacterium
CGAAGGCGCGCCGAGTACGGCGCGTGCGGACAACGGCAGTTCTTGTGCATGGGCGCTCGTTCTGAATGCGCCGCGCGGATTCCGTCGCCGGTCAGAGCGAGATCGGGCCGAGTCCGTCGAGGTGCGCGGGTCGCGGTAGCGCCGTATCTTCCGAGATCGCTTTGAGCAGCACGTTCGGCGTGAGGCGTTCGCCGTACCCCGCGTCGGTCGAGAGCTTCGAGAGATTGATCAGCGCTTGCCCGTCGCCGCCCGCGTCGAACTGATATTCGCCGTCGAGACCGAGACCGCGCACGATGACGAGCTGGCGCGGCTCGTCGACGTCGAGGCTGACGCGCTTGTCGTCGAAGCGGAGCCTCACGCGAAGCGGTTTTTCGATGCGCACGAACTTCATGCGATTCGGGCCGAGGATGGAGTTGAGCCGTCGCGCGCCGACGTTCAGCGCTTCCGCGAACGATGCGAGCGCCGCGGCGGCATCGTCCTCGCCGCCTCGAGCGGCGGCGGGGGTCGCGGAGTCGATCGCCGCGCCGACGTCCTTGCGCGCGCGAATGCGCATCGCCATCGCGACGATCGGGTTGGGATTGAGTTCTTCGTCCGAGGCCATCTCACGAGCATTCGCGGGCGAGGTCCGGCGATGCTTTCGGTTCGGGCGCCCTAACTCGGCGCTGAGGAAGGCCTGCCCGCTCGCCTGCTCCGAACGCAGCGGACATGAGCGTCGAACGTAATTCGCTCGCGATCGATACCGACAATCGCGTCGTGTCCGTCGTCAACCGCGGGCGGAACGCCGCCCGTATTCCGGACACGCCCGAACGGCGGCGCCTCGAGAAGCAGCGCAGCATCCGCGAGGTCGTCTTCGGCGCGCAGGACGGCATCCTGACGACGCTCGGCATCGTCACGGGCGTCAGCAGTGCGACGGTCGATCGCGGCACGATCGTCATCACGGGACTGCTCTCGATGCTCGTCGGGGCGATCTCGATGGGCGTCGGCGAGTACGTCGGCGGAAAAGCCGAACGTGAAGTCGTGCAGAACGCGATCGACCTCGAGCAGCGCGAGATGCTCGAAGAGCCCGCCGAAGAGTTCGCGGAGCAGGTCGCCTACTATCGTCTCAAGGGCTTCACGGATGACGAAGCCGTCACGATCGTGCGGCGGCTGGAGAAGAACCCCGACATCTGGCTGCACGAGATGGTGCGCGACGAGTTCGGCATCGATTTGCGTGAGGCCGAGAGCGGCGGTCTGCGCAGCACGTTCGCGATGATGGGCTCGTTCGCGATCGGTGCGGCGCTGCCGGTGATCCCGTACGCGCTCGGCATCTTCACGATCGGGCAGGCGATGCTCGCCGGTCTCCTGCTGGCGGTCGCGGCGCTCTTCGGGATCGGCAGTTATGCCGGGCGGCTCGGCGGCCGCAACCCGCTCGGGAAGGGTCTCGAGATCGTCGCGTTCGGCGCGGTCGTCTTCGCGATCTCGTGGGCGGCGGGTCACTACGTGCCGCTCTTGTTCGGTCGCGGAGCGGTGAGCGTCGGGGGCTGACCCGCGCTCACCGCTTCGTTCGATCGAAGCTCTAGTTTTTCGCGCTGCCGTTCGAGCCGGCGCCCTTGCCGACGAGCGAACGCGCGATGACGAGGCGCTGGATCTGCTGCGTGCCTTCGTAGATCTGCGTGATCTTGGCGTCGCGCATCATCCGCTCGACCGGGTACTCCGTGCTGTAGCCGAAGCCGCCGAGGATCTGGACGGCGTCGGTCGTGACCTTCATCGCCGTGTCGCCGGCCTTGAGCTTGGCGAGCGCCGCCCACAGCGTGAGGTCGGGCGAACTCTCGTCGCACTTGCGGGCCGCTTCGTACAGCAGCAGCCGCGACGCTTCGACTTCGACCCGCATGTCGGCGAGCATGAACTGGATGCCCTGCTGCTGACCGATCGGTTTGCCGAACGCCATCCGCTCGCGCGCGTAGTTGGCGGCGTAGTCGAGCGCGCCTTGCGCGATGCCGAGCGCCTGGGCCGCGATGCCGGGCCGCGACTTGTCGAGCACCTTCATCGCGGTCTTGAAGCCCGTGCCTTCCGGCCCGAGCATGTTCGCGGCGGGGACTTCGCAGTTCTCGAAGATCAGCTCGCAGGTCGGTGACCCGCGGATGCCCATTTTCTTCTCGAGCTTGCCGACCTTGAATCCCGGGAACGTCTTCTCGACGACGAACGCGCTGATGCCGTTCGGCCCCTTGTCGGGATCCGTGACGGCGAAGACCGTGATGACGTCGGCGACGCTGCCCTGCGTGATCCACACCTTGTTGCCGTTCAGGACGTAGGTGTCGCCTTTTTTCTCGGCGCGCGTCCGCATCGACCCGGCGGCATCGGAGCCGCTGCCCGCTTCCGAAAGGGCGTACGCGGCGATGTATTCGCCCGACGAGATCTTCGGAAGATAGCGTCGCTTCTGTTCGTCGCTGCCGGCGATGATGATCGCGAGCGCGCCGAGTTCTTGCACGGCGATCATGAGGCCGCTCGATGCGCACGCCTTCGAGACTTCCTCGACGACCTTGACGTACGTCAGAAACGATCCGCCGACGCCGCCGTACTCGGCGGGGAACGGGACGCCGAGGAGATCGTTCTCCGCAAAGAGCTTGTAGATGTCGCGGGCGAATTCGCCTTTGTCGTCGATGTCCGCGGCGCGCGGCGCGACGCGCTCGCGAACGAGGTCGCGCACGACCTCGAGGATCATCGCCTCGTCTTCGGCGGACGGCCCGCTCGGCGGTGGTGCTATGGCCATATTTCGTGCTCCAGGAAAACGTTCGAGAGGTGCTCCTTCGGCATTACCCTCGCATTTCCGGCGCAAAAAACAAAACGAGCGCGTCCGTTTGCCGGTCGCGCTCGTTCTAGATTATAAAGACGTACGAATCGTGTAGAAAAGAATTACTTCTTTTTCTTCGCGGTCGCCTTCTTCTTCGCTTTCTTCATTGCCATTGTTGTAACTCACCCCCGTTTCTTCTCAAAATCGTGAGCCCGGCACTGTGAGCGCCGGCGACATACCCTCAACGCATGCCGAGCGCTCCGAGTTCCGTCGATACGCCGGGCCGACCTCCAATATTTCGGGTAGAGCGTAGGCGCGCAATGCTTCCTCGCTCGACGCCGGGAAACCGGACCACATGACGATCATCGAGACCGTCGATCTCAAGAAGGTCTTCCGGTCCGTGGTCCGGCGTCCGGGCCTTTCGGGTGCGTTCGCGGCGCTGTTCTCGCGCGAGTTCGAGGAGAAGGTCGCGGTCGAGAACGTGAACTTCTCCCTGCAGGAGGGCGAGATCGTCGGGTATCTCGGGCCGAACGGCGCCGGCAAGTCGACGACGATCAAGATGCTGACGGGCATCCTCGTCCCGACGTCGGGCGTCGTCCGCGTGGCGGGCATCGTGCCCTCCGAGCATCGCCAGCAGAACGGCCAGAACATCGGCGTCGTCTTCGGGCAACGTAGCCAGCTGTATTGGGATCTGCCGCTCCGGGAATCGTTCGAGCTCTTGCGCGCGATCTACGACGTGCCGCGCGATCGCTTCGCGCAGAACTTACGGCACTTCTCGGACATCCTCGATCTCGACCGCTTCATGGGAACGCCCGTGCGACAGCTCTCGCTCGGCGAGCGCATGCGCGGCGATTTCGCGGCGGCGATGCTCCACGATCCGAAGATCGTGTTCCTCGACGAGCCGACGATCGGGCTCGACGTCGTCGCGAAAGAAGCGATCCGCGAGTTCATCGCGACGATGAACCGCGAGCGCGGCACGACGGTCGTCCTCACGACGCACGACCTCGCCGACGTCGAGCGCCTCACCCGGCGCATCATCCTCATCGACGAAGGGACCGTGATCTACGACGGCCTCCTCGCGCGGTTGCGCGAGGAATACGGAACGCATCGCATCCTCGTCGTGACGCTCGCCGAGAATTATCCCGACGTCGAGGTCGAGGGCGCCCAGCCGAACGGCCGCGACGGCAACATCGTGCGGCTGCGATTCAACCGGCACGAGGTCGCGGCCGAAACGCTGATCCGCCGGGTGCTCGACGCGTACCGGATCACCGACATCTCGATCGAGGAACCGGACATCGACTCGATCGTGCGACGCATCTATACGGAAGGGTACAACGCGCTTCCGGCGGCGTTGCCGATCTGATGGCGCTCGCCGTACGCCCGCCGTTCCGGCTCGAGCCGTATCTGGAGTTCGGCAAGAAAGCGATCGCGCGCGAGGCGACGTACCGTTTCGACGTCTTCACGAGCATCGGTTCGTTCGCGCTGCGCATCTATCTGCTGCGCATGGTATGGGTGGCGCTGTACGCCCGCAACGCGGCGCCGCACGGCTTGCCGCTGCACGCGATCCTGACGTATTCGGCGGTCGCGCTGCTGATGGGGCTCGTGCTCGACGTCGACCAGGTCAGCTCGCTGTATACGAAGCTGCACGACGGGTCGATCGTGAGCGACTTCATGCGGCCGATCAGCGTCCCGCTCTATTTCTTCGCGGACGGAACGGGCGAGGTGCTCTTCCACGCGTCGCTAATCGTACCGTCGCTCGTCCTCGCGCTCTTCATCGTTCACATCGACGTGCCGTCGGGCGGCACGCTCGCAGCGTTCGCCCTCAGTTTCGTGCTCGGCTATTTCGTCGGATTCTGCATCAACTTCATCCTGAATTGCACGGCGTTCTGGACGCTCGAGATCCATGCGGTGCAGCTGATCGTCACGTGGCTCACCGATCTCCTCGGCGGCGAACTCGTACCCCTCGTCTTCTTTCCGGTCGCGCTGCAGCACGCGCTCTTCGCGTTGCCGTTCGCGGCGATGTTTTCGACGCCGCTCCTCATCTACGTGGGCGAGATCGGGCCCGACCGCTACGCGTCCGCACTCGGCATCCAGGCGATCTGGCTCGTCGTGCTCGCGCTCGCGAGCGTCGTCATCTGGCGTGCCGGTTCGCGGCGCATCGTCGTTCAGGGCGGCTGAGCGTCGTGACGGCGCGACGCATGCTCGCGGTGTACGGTCAGCATTGGCGCATCAACGTGCTGACGGCGCTCGAGTACCGTGAGAACTTTCTCTTGTGGGCCGCGTTCGCCGTCGTGTATCACGGCAGCGCGATCGCCACGCTCTGGGTCGTGCTCCACACTTTCCCGTCGATGAACGGGTGGGATTTCCGCGACATGGCGTTCCTGTACGGCCTGTGGATGACGGCGCACGCGCTCCACGACACGCTATTCTTCGGGGTCGGGAACGTGCCGGAATACGTGCGCGACGGGGAATTCGACCGGCTCCTGATCCGGCCGCTCGATACGCTCTTCGCCGTCATCGTGATCCCGGGCCAGATCTTCCCGGACGAGTTGATCCTCGCGCTCGTCTATCTCGGCATCACGACGTGGTACGCGGGCGTGCGCGTCGATGCCGCGTTCGTGTTCTGCGTACCGTTCGTGATTCTCGGCGGAACGCTGATCGAGCTCGCGATCAACGTGATCGTCGCGACGATCGCGTTCTGGTTCGTCCGCGTCGACGCGCTGCGCTGGATCGTGCTCCAACTCGAGCAAGAGTTCACGCGCTATCCGATCGGCATCTACACGCGCGGCGTGCGGCTCTTCCTGACGTTCGTCTTTCCGTTCGCGTTCATGAACTATTTTCCGGCGACGTACTTCTTGCACAAGCCGGAGAGCGCGCTCGGTTTGCCTCCGGCCGTCGGACTGCTCTCACCGGTGATCGGGCTCACCTTTCTCGGCGTCGCGTATGCGTTCTGGCGGTTCGGACTCGACCGGTACAAAGGCGTCGGTCACTAGCACCGCGGGGGAGCTCCCTCGCTCCGACGAAAACGCACGCCGTCATGCCGCTGTTCATCGATATTCACGAGATCCCGGGCGTCACGTCCGAGGTGGCCGCCGCGGAACACATCCGCGACATCGACGCGCAGGGCCCGTTCGCGGTCGACTACACGCGGTATTGGTTGAACGAAGCGACGGGAAAGATCTTCTGCATGTGCGAGGCGCCGACGGCGGAGGCGGCGATGGAAGTCCATCGCCTCGCGCACGGGGCGCCGGCCGACAAGATCATCGAGGTCACGCCCGAGCTCACGGAGCTGTTTCTCGGTCCCGTCATCACCGATCCGAGCGGAGCGGTGCTGTTGCCGGGGGACCCGGGCGGCGCGAACGATCCCGCGACGCGGACGATCATGTTCACCGACATCGTCAACTCGACCGCGCTGACGCAACTGCTCGGCGACGACGCGTCGATGGAGATCGTCGAGGCGCACGACGCGATCGTTCGCAAGGCGCTCGCCGCCGCCGGCGGCCGTGAAGTGAAGCACACGGGCGACGGCATCATGGCCGTGTTCGTTTCCGCTGCAACGGCGGTGCGCGCGGCAACGGAGATCCAGAGAGATATCGCCGCGGACTCGATCGCGAATCCCGGCCGCGCGTTCGAATTACGCATCGGCGTCGCTGCCGGCGAGCCGGTCGACCGGCACAACGATCTCTTCGGCGCGACGGTTCAACTCGCGGCGCGACTCTGCGCGCACGCGCAGCCGGGCCAGATCCTCGTCTCGAACGTCGTGCACGACCTCTGCCTCGGCAAACGCATCCGTTTCGGCGAGAGCGACGCCGTGACGCTCAAGGGTTTCGACGATTACGTTTCCGCGCGAACGGTAGAGTGGCTGTAACGCTTCTCCACGCCTACGGCCGGTCGTAGAACGTGCGGCTTCAGGGCCGCGTGGAAATGCGATCGTCGCGACACACCGTTCCCGCGCCGTGCGGAGGCGCGTCCGATTCGGGATCGCGATCGACGTCGGTCGAGGGGAAGTCGAACGTAGCGCACAGCCGGAAGTGCGAACCGTCGATCCGTCGATAGACGTACGGCCGCCCGGTACCCGGATCGAAGAGAAGACGTTTGCGATCTCGCTGCGACGTGAGATCGGGCGGTAGTTCCGCCGGCAGACCACCGGTGCCGGTCGAATAACGCGTTTTTACGAGCGTCTCGATGTTGTGGAGATCTTCGGCGCGCTGCTGGTCGAGCGCGATCGTGCGCGCGTGCGACGGCGAGCCGATGACCGCGAACGCGAGAACCGCGCCGAGTGCGACGAGAACCGAGGCGATGACCAGGAAGAACGTATCGCGGCTCATTCCGACGTGCGTTCGGGCCCGTCGATGGTTGCGAGGTAGTAAACGAAGATGCCGCCGCCGAGAACGAGCAGCACGATGGAATCGAGGATGAACCGAAGCGTGAGCTGGCCGACGATGAGTTGGTACAGAAACCACACGGCGTCCGTCAGGACGACGCACGCCGCGATGACGAGCGCGACGTACGTGAGCCACGTGCGCACGCCCGAGTCGTACAGATCCGGCCGGCGCTCGAGATTCTTCGCGATCGACCGGTGGACGTATGCGAACAACGGAAACGTGACGATCACGGTTGCGAGTTGCCACGAAATCTGATCGCGAATCGAGCTCGTTCCGTAATAATCGTAGTAGCGCGTATGCACGGGATCGGCGATGGCGTGAGCGATCAGAACGTAGAAGATCTGGCCGAGCGCGACCGTCCAGAATCCGAGCGCCAGGAAATTCAGCAGATAGTAGAACGCCGTCCGTGCGTCGCCGAAGTCGCCGCTACGTTTGGGCACGGGGCTGCCGAGAATGCCCGCGTAGTATGCCGCGATTTCGCGGTAGACCCGGCGCTCGGACCAGCCGTTTCGCCGCAACAACGCGACGATCGTGCCGTCGCCGACGTCGTGCGCCTTCGCGGACGCGATGAACTCCATGAGTCCCGGAGAGTCGCTGGCCCTCGACGTTCGATCCGGCGTCGCCATGCGCTCTCGTTAATCGGGCGTGAGTCGGCCCCTGCCGGTGTCTTACGTGTGAACGACGTTTCGCGCGGCTTCCGCCTCCGAACGGTAGCGGGCGAGTTCGATCGCGTTGATCGCGATCGAGGCGTGCGCCACGACCTCGATGAGCGCTTCGCGTTCTTCCGGATCGAGCTCGAGGCCGATGCGGCTCGAACCGTAGACGACGAGTGCGTTTACCGCACGCCCGAGAAACAGGGGCGCCGCAAACGTCAACTGCTCGTTCTCGAACGTCTCTTTGATGAGACGCGTCTCTTTGCCGGAGAATCGCATGGTGCCGCGCGTGCGCGCGATCGCCGCGAGCAGCGCGTTGTTCTTTTCGAGCTCGACGACGCACGTCTCGGGCCACTCGTAACTCGCGCGTAGGCGGAAGGTGCCGTCGTCGTCGCGCACGAGGATGCCGGCGAACGACAGGTGCAGCGCGTGCGTCGCATCCTCGAGCAACGCGCGCTCGACGTCCGGGATCGTCTCCGCATCGAGGATATACCCCGCCATCAATTCGAGCGCTTTCCGACGCGCCTGCCGGTCGCGGAAAATGAAGCGGTCGACGCCGAGCTCGATGAGTTCGCGGAGTTTTCCCGTCATCGAGCCGACCGCCATCGTGATGACGATCAGGAAGCCGTACGCGAGGTCGGTGTTCTGCATGAAGACGTACGTGCCGACCTCTTCGCTCGCGATCAGAATGCCGGCGAGCACGGCCGAGAGCGCGACGTAGACGACGGCGCGGCTCACGACCAGGTCGACGTTGAAGAACCGGTCGCGGATCACGGCGACCCACACGACGAGGATCGGCAGAACCGTCGCGGAGAGCAAGACGCCGTTTTCCCACGGCCTGATGTGCGTCGGATAGAACGACTCGGATGCGAGTCGCGCGGCCGACGCGAGCGCGAACGCGGCGACGATCGAACCGATCCGTCGCCGCTCGTCGCCTCGCGCTCGTACGAACGCCGCGAAGAAGACGCCGATCGTCAGCCACGTCACGAGGAACGTCGCGCGGTCGTAGAACGCGTCGAGACCGGCCGCAGGCTTCGCCGCGTACGTTTCCAGTTGATACGCGTAGGCGTTGAGGAAACCGAGCGCCGCCGCGAGCGCCGCGGCGACGAACGCGACTATGCGTTGGCGCCGCGGCTCCTCGACGAGGAGGCACGACGCGAAGAGCAAGAGCGCCGCGCTCGCCGCGCCGATCGACGTGTTGTCGTACCAGTCGAAGAGTTGCCGCCACGGGTTCGGGATCTGCAGCGAAATCCACGACGACGGCCCTTCGTTCGCGAGGCAGTACGCGAGGATCGCCGCCGTCGCGATGCCGGGTTGCACGAGGAAGAGAATGGCACCGAGGACGACGATCGTGACGAAGAGGCCGATGCGTAGCGCGCTCAGCGCGCGTCCGGCAACCGTCTCCGGTCGCGCCTTGAGATGGATTTCTAGAACGCGGCCCCGGCGCTCCACGTGGAGCACGCGGTTCGGATTGTCGTACGTGTAGCCGGCGCCGACGATGCCGCCCTTGCGGTCGAACGGTTTGATGCGCCCGACGAGGATGCGGTCGCCTTTGTGGATCGCGATGCGGGGCGCGGCCGTCACGACCACGCCGTCGCCGTTCGTGACGTACTCGAACTCGCCGAGCGGATAGACGACGCGTACGAGGTCCGGCGCCACGCGAACCGCCGCCAGCACGACGAAGAAACCGACGACGATCATCCGAATCCACTCGGCCCGTCGCAGGTTCACCTTCGGTAGCGAGGCGGCAGGAATTGCCATGTCGGAGCCTTTCCCGGCTACGCGGGATTTCCGCGTCCGCTCGGCCGAACTAGCCGTCCGATGAACAAAGTGGTTGCGAGTGCCGCCGAGGCCGTCGCCGACATTCGGGATGGAGCGTCGGTCGCCGTCGGAGGGTTCGGGCTCAACGGCATCCCCGAGCACCTGATCGAGGCGCTCCTCGACCAAGGTGCCAAGAATCTCGTGACCGTCAGCAACAACTGCGGCGTCGACGGGCTGGGCCTCGGCCGGCTGCTCGACAATCGCCGCTTGCGGCGGACCACCGGTTCGTACGTCGGCGAGAACAAAGAATTCGAACGCCAGTACCTCTCGGGCGATCTCGAGGTCGAACTCGTGCCGCAGGGCACGCTCGCGGAGCGCATGCGCGCGGGCGGTTCCGGCATCCCGGCGTTCTTCACGCCGGCGGGCGTCGGCACGCAGATCGCGGACGGCGGCCTCGCGTGGCGTTATGCGAAGGACGGTTCGGTCGCCGTCGCTTCGCCGAAGAAAGAAGTGCGCATCTTCAACGGCCGCGAGTACGTGCTCGAAGAGGGCATCACGTGCGACTTCGCGCTCGTGCGCGCGACGATCGGCGACACGCAGGGCAACTTGTACTACAACAAGGCCACGCAGAATTTCAACCCGCTCTGCGCGATGGCGGGGCGCATCACGATCGCGGAGATCGAGCGGCTCGTCGAGCCCGGGGAACTGCAGCCGGAGCACGTGCACACGCCCGGCGTGTTCGTGCAACGCGTCGTCGTCGTCGGCGCGGACGGGAAACGTATCGAACGCACGACGACGAGAAAGCGCGGAGCATAACATGGCCTGGTCGAGAGAAGAACTGGCGGCTCGCGTGGCGAGCGAACTCGCGGACGGACAGTACGTAAACCTCGGCATCGGCATGCCGACGATGGTGCCGAACTACGTCGCGCCCGGCGTGACGATCGTCTTGCAGAGCGAGAACGGGATCCTCGGCATGGGTCCGTATCCGTACGAGGACGAGGTCGATCCCGATCTCATCAACGCCGGTAAGGAAACGGTCACCGTGCAACCAGGCGCGTCGTTCTTCGACAGCGCGGCGTCGTTCGGCATGATCCGCGGCGGCCACATCGATCTCGCCGTGCTCGGCGCGATGCAGGTCGCGGCGAACGGCGATCTCGCGAACTGGATCATTCCCGGCAAGATGGTCAAGGGCATGGGCGGCGCGATGGACCTCGTGCACGGCGCGAAGCGCGTGATCGTGATGATGGACCACACGGCGAAAGACGGCACGCCGAAGATCCTCGAACGCTGCACGTTGCCGCTGACGGGGAAAGGCGTCGTGAACAGCATCATGACGGATCTCGCCGTCATCGACGTGACGGACGATGGCCTCGTGCTCCGCGAATGCGCGCCGGGCGTCGGCGTCGAGGACGTGAAGAAGGCGACGGCCGTACCGCTGCGCATCGCGGCGGGCGTCTCCGGCTAAGCCAAACCGCTCGTCGGGCTCGGTCGAGCCCGGTCCGATCGCTGCGTTACGAGCGAATTCTGTTGACGCCATTAAGTTGCATATGCAATAATGTGCCGAAGTTCGGTAAATTAGTTGTATATGCAGTTAATTCGAAAGTGTGAGCCCATGTCGGAACCGAAGATTCTCGTCACGGCTGCCGCAGGAAAAATCGGCGGCGCCGTGTCTGCGCAACTCCTCGACGCCGGGTTTCGCGTCCGCGCGATCGTGCGTTCCCACGATGCGCGCAGCGCGGGTTTGGCGGCGCGCGGCGCGGACGTCGTCAAGGCGGACTTGTTCGATCCCCTATCGCTCGCGGAGGCGATGCGGGGTTGCGCGCGTGCGTTCTATTGCCCGCCTATGGATGCGCACATGATCGATAGCGCCGTCGCGTTCGCGGACGCCGCGCGCCGAAGCGACCTCGAATCGATCGTCTGTCTGTCGCAATGGCTCGCGCAGCCGGAACATCCGGTCGTTCTCACGCGCCAGCATTGGCTCGCCGACCGCCTGTTCGCGGCGTTACCCGGCGTCTCGGTGACGACCGTGAACCCCGGCTTTTTCGCCGACAACTACCTGCGAACGATGGATTTCGCCGCGCTACTCGGCATTTTTCCCGTGCTGACCGGCGCGAGCCGCAACGCCCCGCCGTCGAACGAAGACATCGCGCGCGTCGTCGCGGCCGCGCTCGCGGCGCCGGAACGGCACGCGGGGAAAAGCTACCGCCCGACGGGGCCCGCGTTGCTTTCCGGGTCCGAAATGGCGGATGCGATCGCGCGCGTTCTCGGGCGTCGCGTCCGCGCCGTCGAGCTGCCGGTGTGGATGTTCCTCCGCGCGGCGCGCCTCCAAGGTGAATCGGCGTTCGTCATGTACGCGTTCCAGCAGTACCTCGCGGATCACGTCGACGGCGCGTTCGCAGCAGGGGCCCCTACGAGCGACGTGCTCGACGTGACGGGCCGCGTTCCGGAAGACTTCGAAACGACCGCCGCACGGTATGCGAAGCTGCCGTTCGCACGCCGAACGGTGCCGAACGTCGTGCGTGCGGCGCTGAACTTCGGGCTCGTCCCCTTCACGCCGGCCTACGACTTCGAGCGCTTGAATCGTTTCCTACCGCATCCACCCACGCCGCGGCGGTCGATGGAGTCGCCGATCTGGCGGCGCGAACACCTCGAACACGGCACGGCCGCCGTTCGCGAAGCCGTCGGTGTGAGCTGATGGATGGATCCGACGTGCGACGACCCGTCTCGATCGTCGATCACTACGGTGCGGACGATCTCGTCGCTCGCGTCGAGCGCGAGCTCGAGAATGCCGGATTGGGAGATCGTTCGATTACGGCTCAGTCCCTCGCCCCGCTCGATCAATTTCACGTCGGGGGACTCGCCGCGACGGTCGAACTTGCCAAGCGCCTCGACCCCAGGGCCGGCGAGCGCGTCCTCGATCTCGGCTCCGGCATCGGCGGGTCGGCGCGCTATCTCGCCGCGACGTTCGGCGTTTACGTGCACGGTATCGACTTCAGCCCGTCGTTCGTCGCCGTGGCGAACATGCTCACGGCGCGTGCCGGGCTCGCGGAACGCGTGACGTGCACCGTCGGCGACGTGACTCGCATCGACGTAGCGGCGGCCGGCTTCGACATCGCTTGGACGCAACACGTCGCGATGAACGTCGAAGATCGTGTCGCGATGTATCGCGGTGCATTCGACGCGCTGCGACCCGGCGGCCGCTTCGGAATCTACGATATCGTCGCGGGTAACGGCGAGCCGTTGCACTTCCCCGTACCGTTCGCGCGAGAACCGTCGCAGAGTTTTCTTCTGAGCTCGGACGAAACGAAGGACGCATTGCAGTCTGCCGGCTTTACGATCGTCGATTGGACGGATGAGACGGAAGCCGGTCTCGCGACCGTGCCCGCGCCGCCCGCGTCGCCGTCCCGTCTCTCGCTCGCCGTCGTGATCGGTGACGAATTTCCGGTGCGGGTCGCGAACCTCGCGCAGAGCCTTCGGGAAGGACGGGTGCGTATCGCGATGGGCGTCGCTCGGCGACCGTGAGTTCTTCGTCCTCGGACGCGCGGCTCGCGCGGGAAATGGCGTCGCAGTGCCTCATGTTGCGATCGCGACTCGTCGCACGCATGGTCACGAGCGTTTACGAAGACGCCCTTCGTCCGTTCGGCATAAAGGGAAGCCAACTCAATCTACTCGCGGCGATCGCGTACGCCGGCATCGTTCGACGGACCGAGATCGGCAAGACGCTGCATCTGGATATCTCGACGCTCACGCGCAACCTGCGCGTCATGGAAGCGAACGGGTGGATCGAGAACGTACCGGACGAGAACGACGGGCGTGGTTCGCCGTTGCGTATCACCGCGAAAGGGTCGGCGTTGATCGAACGGGTCGCGCCCGCGTGGAAAGCGGCGCAAAGGCGCGCGTCTCGGCTACTCGGCACCGAGGCCAAGGCCGCGCTCATGAATCTCTCGAGCGATCTGCCAGTGTAGTCGCGGGTTCTACGCCGTCGAGGCGAGCGCCGTCGCGGCGCCCGTTTCGCGGAAGCGTGCGGACGCGAGTTCGATCGCCGCGAAACCTTCGAGCGCGAGCGCGACGCACGCGATCGTGCACGCGGCCGGCGGGCTCGCGCCGAGCGACGCGGCGAT
Source organism: Rhodospirillales bacterium (assembly GCA_903970385.1). Lineage (GTDB taxonomy): Bacteria > Vulcanimicrobiota > Vulcanimicrobiia > Vulcanimicrobiales > Vulcanimicrobiaceae > Palsa-1515. The sequence goes on from CAJCIN010000016.1 coordinate 13,691, forward strand.
CGCGCCCGCGGCAAACGCCGGAACGACGTACGCGAGCGACGCGAGCGTGCGCAACAGCGCCATCGGGCCGCGCGCGTCGACCGGGTTCGGAAAGAGCGAATACAGGGCGACGCCGAGCGCCTGCAGCGACCAGTACGCGCAGAGACTCACGGGAACGGCGACGACGGCGAAGAGCGGCTTTCCGGAAACGATCGCCCCACTCACGGGCGCGAGCGAGAGTGCGAGCCCGCCGCGGCCCGCGCGGCCGAGCGTCCACGCGCCGAGCCGCGAACGCAACGTGTCGCTGCCGAGCCAGAAGATCGGCTTGCCGAGATCGCCCGCGAGCCCGGCCGATGCGCCCTGCGGCGCGAGCACGAGCACGAGCATCGCGCCGAAGCTGAACAGCGTCGCGAGCGGCGCGACGTCGCTCATCGCGATCGAGGCGTAGGCCGCACCCGAACCGCACAGCGTCCAGAACGCGCACCCGGCGAGGAACAGCGCGAACGAGCCCTGGCCGCGGCGAAAACCGATCCAGTCTTTCCACGCGAGCGCGAGTGCGCCGAGCGGGATGTGGGCGGCGGGCGTCGAGACGATCGCATCGTAGCGCGTCTGCCGCACCGCCGATTGACGGCGACGCGTTTCGGCGAGCGAACGCCGCGAGACGGCATAGAGTTCGGGCAGCGCGTCGCGGGCGAGGACCGCGATCGCTGCCGTCATCACGAGAAGCAATGCGAGGAAGACAACGAGCGCATTCGTGCTGCCGTTCTGGATGGAGCGCACGGCGCCGCCGGGATCGCATCGCACGTACCCGATCGCGAGCATCCATACGCGCCAGCCGGCGAAACCGACGGCCGCGTACGCGAAGCCGACGGCCGCGAGCGACCACGCGAAGATACGAATGCCGAGATTGAACGAACCTCGCGACAGCAGAAAGATCGGAAGCTCGACGCTCATGAGCAGCGCAACGGCGAGCAGCGCGGTGAGAAACGCGATTGCCGCACCGGCCGCGCCCACGTGGCGCGGGAAGAAGATGATGAAATAATACGCGAGCGCGCCCGCCCAACGGAGCGCGCTCGCGAAGAGCTTGCGCACCTGCAGCCACACCGCCATCTCGAGCGGCCGGATCCCGGAGTTCGAGAAGAAGACGGCCTCGGCCGAGGAGCGGAAACCGCTGACGCGACCGCCTGCCGAGAGCGCGATCGTGATGCCGAGCGCGCCCATGTACAGTCCGCCGATGCCCGTGAGTTTGTCGGCATCGAGCGCGACGTTGCCGAACGTGCCGTGTTGGCCGCCGAAGAAGCGGGCGCACGTGAAGAACGCGAGCGAAAGAACGTAGGGCGTCCAGATGGCGAGCCGCAGCGGCGAACGCCAGATCGCGGCGACCTGGTGCAGCGCGAAGCGCCACTCGAGATACGCGAGCGCGCGCACCTACGCGGTGATTTCGAGAAACACGTCTTCGAGGGTCCGGTCACCGTCGGACGCGCGCGCGCGTAATTCGGCGGCGCGTCCCGAGGCGACGGCGACGCCGGACTTCATGAAGATCAGACGATCGCAGAGCGCTTCCGCGGTCTCGATGAGATGCGTGCTCATGAGGATCGTCGTGCCGCCGGCGCTGAGCGAACGGATCAAGTGGCGCAGTTCCCGCTGGCCGCGCGGATCGAGACCGATCATCGGCTCGTCGAACAGCAGCACGGGCGCGCCGGCGAGCACGGTCGCGCCGATCAGCGTCTTCTGGCGCATGCCCTTCGACAGTGCCTGGCCGAGGGTGTGGCGCTGGTCCTCGAGGCCGAACGACGCGAGCAGTTCTTCCGCGCGTTTTTCCCAACCGGCGCCCAGCCGGGCGCTGCGCGCGACGAACGCGAGGTGCTCCCACACGGTGAGCATCGGATAGACGTCCGGCGTCTCCGGGATGAGCGAGATCGTGCGGCCGCGATCGCCGCCGAGAGTCCGGCCGTCGAAGACGATCGTGCCGGCGTCGGGTCGCATCAGGCCGTTGAGGCAGAGGAACGTCGTCGTCTTGCCCGCGCCGTTCGGGCCGAGCAGACCGAGCACTTCACCGCGCGCGAGCGCGAACGTCAGACCGTCCAGGACGAGCTTCGAACCGAACCGTTTCGTCAGGCCGTCGACACGAAGAAGCGGCTCCGGGGAAAGCATCGCTTCTAGGTTCGGCAATCCGGCCATCGATTACCGTCGTGCGGGCCGGAGGTGTGCGGTGCGGTTCAGATGGGCGCCGGCGTCAGCTCCGGTTTCATCGACCGCTCGAATTGCGTCCTGTAGAGGCGAGCGTACGTACCGGCGGTGGCCAGCAGCTCCGCGTGCGTGCCGCGCTCGACGATGCGGCCGCGATCCACGACGAAGATGACGTCTGCCGCGAGGATCGTCGAGAGCCGGTGGGCGATCACGAGGCTCGTGCGGCCGCGCATCGCCTTGTCGAAGGCCGCCTGGATGAGCGCTTCGTTCTCCGAGTCGAGCGCGCTCGTGGCTTCGTCGAGGATCAGGATGCGCGGATCCTTGAGGAGCACGCGCGCGATCGCGAGCCGCTGACGCTCGCCGCCGGAGAGCTTGTGGCCCCGCTCGCCGACGATCGTATCGTATCGCTCGGGAAGCGATTCGATGAAGCCGGCGATGTTGGCGGCTTGCGCCGCGGCTTCGATCTGCGCTTGCGTCGCGTCTTCGCGGCCGTAGCGCAGATTGTTGCCGATCGTGTCGTGGAAGAGATACGTCTCTTGCGTCACGATGCCGATGTGCGCGCGCAACGCCTCGAGCTTGAGCTCGCGGACATCGATGCCGTCGACGAGGATACGGCCGCTCTGCGGATCGTAGAAGCGCGGCACGAGTTGCGTGATCGTGGTCTTGCCCGCGCCGGACGGCCCGACGAACGCGGCGACTTGGCCGGGCGCGATGTCGAAATCGACGCCGTTCAACGCCGTGCGTTCCGGCGTGTACGCGAAGTGCACGTCTTCGAACGCGATCGCGCCCTCGACCGTCGGGAGGTCGCGGTCGCCCGTCGGCTCGGGCGGCATGTCGAGGTATTCGAAGATGCGCTCGAAGACCGCGAGCGCGCTGACGATCTGCACCTGGATGCCGGCGAGCGTCGACGCCGGACCGTACAGCCGGCCGAGCAACGCGACGAAGGCGACGATCGTACCGATCGTCAGACCGTAGAAGATGGCGAGATAGCCGCCGCCGAGCCACACGATCGCCGGGCCGACGATCACCATCGCCGCGATCGAGGCGATGAACCAGCGGCCGACCATCGCGAGCCGGATCTCGAGGCCCATGAGGCCGGTCGACACGTCGAAGAAACGCGTCGCTTCGAAGCGTTCGCGCACGAACGACTTGATCAGCGTGATGCCGGAGAGCGAGAGCGTCTCTTGCGTGAGGCTTTCGATCTCGTCGCGCTTCTCGCGCGTCTGCTTGCGGACGACGTACATGCGGCGACCGACGGGCGACAGCGGAACGATCATCAGCGGCACGACGGCGAGCGCGAGCAGCGAGAGTTTCCAATCGAGCACGAACATCGTCACGACGGTCGTCGCGATCGCGGCGATGTTCGTGACGATCTGCACGAGCGTCCCCGTGACGACGTTGTCGACGTTGTCGACGTCGCTCGAGACGCGATTCATGATCTCGCCCGTCTTCGTGTTCGTGAAGAACGAGATCGGCATGCTGTGGAGATGCGAGACGAGCTTCGTGCGGATGTCGCGCATGATGCCCTCGCCCACGAGCGAGTTCAGATAGCCCTGGTAGACGCCGAGCAGCGACGCGATCGCGGCCGCCAAGATCATGCCCCCGACATCGAACCAGAGCGCGCGCACGTCGTGGTGCGCGAGCGACACGTCGATGAGGTGCCGGGTGAGCAGGGGCGGCGCCAAGCCGAGCGCCGCGGCGATGAGGATGCAGACGAGAACCGCCGCTTCCTGACGCCAATAGGGAAGAAAGAGCACCCCGAGGCGGCGCCAATTGACGCGCCGCTGCATCTTGGGCTTCTCGGGATTGAACATGGTCGACCACATCAAGTGGGTCGGAGGACCGCCTAGCATCGGCTCCTTCGACCCGACGGGCGCCGTTAAAGTTGCCTTAAACGGGAGGGCGCGACGGGGGGCTCGCACGAAAGGCGCCGACCGTGACACGAGTTCCGCTTCGCGTCCTGCTCTCCGCCGTTTTCGTGCTCGCTCTCGCCGCGCGCGCGAGCGCCGATGACGTGTTCGACCGCCTCGAGTCCGTCTGGACGAACCTCCACGACTACGCGGTGACGATCGAGGAGCACGAGGTGATGGGGTCCGAGACGAGCGAGCACGAGCTCCGCTACGAGTTCGCGAAACCGGATCACGCGCGCCTCGACGTCGTGCAAGGCACGAAGAGCGGATCGGTCATCCTCTGGAACGGCGGCGACCGCGTCACGGCCTATCGCCGGAACATGTCGTTCTTCAAAATTCACGGCGGGGTGAAGGATCACGATCTCACGTCGCTGCGCGGCAACGGCGTGCTCTCGCCGAACATGGGCGATCTCCTCGCGTGCTTCGGCCAGCACCGCTCCGCGCTGCGCGAGCACGACGGGCCCGTCGTCGACGGCGAAGCGACGGACGAGCTGCAGCTACCGTACGCCGACGTCTCGTGCCCGGACGATTCGCCCGCGGATCGCGCGATCACGCTCGACGTGCTCGTCGTGTCGAAGAAGACCGGCCTGATCCTCGAACGCAAACGCTACGAAGGCGAGAGCGTCGTGGAGCGCTGGGATCTCAAGGACTACAAGATCGACTCAGGCGACGTCCAAGCCGATCTGAAGTAACGCGAACGCTCGAGCTTACGCGCCGACCGTTCGGAGCGACGCCAGCTCTTCGTAGAGTTCGCGTTCGCGCGGCGTGAGCGTCGAGGGCAAGTGGCCGATGAGCCGCACGTAGAGATCGCCGAAACCGCCCTTGATCTTGGGCATGCCTTTTCCGCCGAGTCGCAGCAGCTTGTTGTTCTGCGTGCCGGCCGGAATCGTCACGCTCACGTCGCCCGTCATCGTCGCGACGCGCGCCTCACCGCCGAGGACGAGGTCGTAGATCTCGACCGGCGCGTCGACGTAGAGATCGTCGCCGCGGCGTTCGAATTTCGCATCGGGCTTCACGTGCGCGACGATGAAGAGATCGCCGTTCGGGCCGCCGCCCACACCCGCGCCGCCCTGCCCGGCGAGCCGGATGCGTTGGCCGTCGCGAACGCCCTTGGGAACGTTCACGTCGAACTTTTTCGTGTGGATCATTCGCCCGGTACCGTGACACTGCGGGCAGATCGTGTTGTTCGCGACGCCCGTGCCGCCGCAACGCGGACACGCGTCGTCGATCTGCAGCGCGACCGGACGCGAACCGCCCGCGAACGCGTCCGCGAGCGTCAGATCGATTTCGGTCTCGAGGTCGCCGCCGCGCTCCGCGAACGGTGACCGTCCGGGCGCGGACGGACCGGCACCGCGCCGCCCGACGCCCGAGAAGAACGAGTCGAAAAAATCCGAGAAGCCGCTCGCGCCGCCGGCGCCGCCCTGGTGCATGCCGGCGAACGGATCGCCCTGCGGCTGGCCCGCGCCTTGCGCCGCGGAACGGTAGCGACGTTGTGCGTCGGCTTGACGCTGCGCGTTCTCCCAGTCGCTGCCGAGCGCGTCGTATTTGCGGCGCTTCTCGGTGTCGCCGAGCACCTCGTAGGCTTCCGAGATCTCCTTGAACTTCTCTTCGGCTTCTTTCGGCTTGCCCGGATTGGCATCGGGATGCCATTTCCGCGCGAGCTTGCGGTACGCCGATTTGATGTCTTTCTCGGCCGCGCCCTTCGGCACGCCGAGGATCTTGTAGTAGTCTTTGTAGTTCACCGTGCGACTACTGTGCGTTGACTTTCTTCGCGACGACCACCATGGCGGGGCGGAGGAGATCGTCGCCGAGCCGGTAACCGCGCTGCGCTTCCTCGATGACGACGTCGTCTTCGTGGTCTGCCGTCTCGCGCGTCGCGATGGCTTCCGCGAGATGCGGATCGAACGGTTTACCGAGCGTCTCGACGGCGACGATGCCTTCGCTCGCGAGAAGCGATTCGAAGCCTTTGAGCGTCGCGTTCAAGCCGCCGCGCAACCCGTCGCCGTCGTCGAAGGCCATCGCGCGTTGCAAGTTGTCGAGCACCGGCAAGAACTTGCCGAGCATCGACTTGCGACCCGCGAGCAGCCGGTCTTCGGCGCTGCGCACCGCACGCTTACGAACGTTCTCGATTTCCGCACGCGCGTATTGCAGATCGCGGTACCGCTCTTCGGCGAGGGCTTCGGCCGCGGCGAGCTTCGCCGCGGCCTCGCTCTCGGCGGCGATGGACGGGTCGTCGCCGACCCGCACGTCGTCCGCCGCAGCCTGTGCTTCCGTGTCCATGCGGGCTACTTGGCTTCTTTGAACTCGGCGTCGATCACGTCTTCGCCCGCGGGAGCGGCCGTCTCGTGATCGGTCGTGCCGTTCCCGTTCGAAGACGCGCCGTTCGTCGCGCCGTTCGCTCCGGCCGCGCCCGTCTTCTGATAGAGCGCTTCCGCGAGTTTGTACGACGCCTGCTCGAGCTTATCGGTCGCGGCCTTGATTTCGTCGGCCGTGCCGTTGTCGCTCGCCGTGCGCAACTCGCCGAGGCTCGCCTCGACGTCGGCCTTCGCACCCTCGTCGAGCTTGTCGCCGATTTCCTTGAGCGACTTCTCGGTCGAGTAGATGAGGCTCGATGCGCGATTGCGCACTTCCGCCTCTTCTTTTTTGCGCGCGTCGTCCGCCGCGCTCGATTCGGCGTCGCGGACCATGCGATCGACTTCGTCCTTCGAGAGGTTGGTCGAAGCGGTGATCGTGATCGTCTGCTCCTTGCCCGTGCCGAGGTCTTTCGCGGACACGTTCACGATGCCGTTGGCGTCGATGTTGAACGCGACTTCGACCTGCGGGATGCCGCGCGGCGCGGCCGGAATGCCCTCGAGCCGGAACTGTCCGAGGCTCTTGTTGTCGCGCGCCATCTCGCGTTCGCCCTGGAAGATCGAGATGTCGACCGACGTCTGACCGTCCTCGGCCGTCGTGAAGATCTGCGACTTCTTCGTCGGGATCGTCGTGTTGCGGTCGATCAGCTTCGTGAACACGCCGCCGAGCGTTTCGAGTCCGAGCGAGAGCGGCGTGACGTCGAGCAGGACGACGTCGCGCACTTCACCGGCGAGAACGCCGGCCTGGATGGCGGCGCCGATCGCGACGACTTCGTCCGGATTGACGGACTGGTTGAGCGTCTCTTTGCCGGTGAGCTTCTTGACGAGCTCCTGGACGAGCGGCATGCGGGTCGAACCGCCGACCATGACGATCTCGTCGATCTTGCTGACGTCGACCTTCGCATCGGCGAGCGCCGCTTTGAACGGCTGCACCATGCGATCGGTCAGGCTGCTGACGAGGCGCTCGAAATCGGCACGCGTGAGCGTGATGTCGAGATGCTTCGGGCCGCTCGCGTCCGCCGTGATGAACGGCAGGTTGATGTTCGTCTGCGTGAGCGTCGAGAGTTCGATCTTCGCTTTCTCGGCCGCTTCGGTCAGACGTTGCAACGCCTGCTTGTCGGCGGAGAGATCGATGCCCTGATCCTTGCGGAATTCGGCCACGAGCCAGCCGACGATCGCTTCGTCGTAATCGTCGCCGCCGAGGCGCGTGTCGCCGTTCGTCGACTTCACTTCGAAGATGCCTTCGCCGACTTCGAGGATCGACACGTCGAACGTGCCGCCGCCGAGGTCCCAAACGAGGATCGTCTCGGTGCCCTTTTTGTCGAGGCCGTACGCGAGCGCCGCCGCCGTCGGTTCGTTGATGATGCGCAGCACTTCGAGGCCGGCGATGCGGCCGGCATCCTTCGTCGCCTGACGTTGCGCGTCGTCGAAGTACGCGGGAACCGTGATGACGGCTTTCGTCACACGATCGCCGAGATACGTCGACGCATCGTTGACCAGCTTTTGCAGGATCATCGCCGAGATCTCTTGCGGCGTGTAATCCTTGCCGTCGACCTTGAACTTGAAATCGGTGCCGATCTCGCGCTTGACCGACTTGATCGTGCGCTCGGGATTGGTCACTGCCTGGCGCTTCGCCAGTTGTCCGACGAGCCGTTCGCCCGTCTTGGTGAAGGCCACCACGGACGGCGTCGTCCGGCTGCCTTCGGAGTTTGCGATGACGGTGGGCGTCTGGCCCTCCATCACGGCGACGACCGAATTGGTCGTGCCGAGGTCGATTCCGACCACTTTAGCCATGAAGTTTTCCCTCTTGATCCGACCTCGGGGACCATCTGCACGCGCGTGATGTACGCGCGGCGCCGGTTGGAGAACCGGCCTTCGCCTTGCCGCTTACCGTGGTCGAGAATGCGCCGAATTGTCCCGGCGCGAGACGATTTTCGCTTCCTAAGATACGCGAAGCAGGTGGGTTGGTTTCAAAAAGAAGGACGCCGCACCTCG
>CAJCIN010000017.1 GCA_903970385.1 Rhodospirillales bacterium
GACCGCTTCGCGGTCCCACAATTCGAGATCGCCGTTCCACTCCGGCTGCCACGTATCGTTGAGATAGACCATCACGTTGACGCGCCGATACCGTGTTGCGTCGAGCGGGTGCGTGTTGTGATCCGCATGCACGCGCAGATAACTTCCGCGCGCACCTTGGTGCAATCCCGCGCCGACGAGGTCGCGATCGGGGTCCAACCCCGTGACGCCGGTAACCGATTCGATGAATCGCGTGAAGCGTTCGCCGTGCAGCGCTTCGAAAACTTCGACAATCGCGCGATCTTCATCTTGAATGCGCGCGTCGTACGAGCGCGCTTCCAATAAGCGCGCGAGACGGGCCTTCATCTTGCCGATGTGCGGAAACGCGGTCGCTATACGGCGCGCGACCGACTCTTCGAGAAAGTCGTCGATGACGACATGGCTCCAGGGCGACGCATTCGAATAGCGTGCACGCAAAGCATCGACGCTCGCCTCAAGGCGGTCGAGGTCAATGGGAGAGAGCGTCTCCGCATTCGACGGGTGAACCATAGTTCAAATTTCAAGGTCACTCGCCCACCCCCTCCGGCCAAACGTCAGCAAGCCTGGCTTACGAGGGTGCTCGAAACAGGACCAAGCGGCCCATAGAGTGCCGTTTGACGCTTAAGGCCCGCCGACTCCGGTCTATTTGCACGAAACTTCTCTTCACCGGGCGCCGCTCAGAACGGTAGCATCCGCCGCGGACCGTGCATGTATGCGGCAAGCGAAGCACCGATGCATGCGATGCCGACGACGACGAGGACGATGCCGAGACGGTTGCCGGACGTTCGCCGCTCGACCGCGCCGCGCGCGAGGACGATCGCACCGCCGACGGTCGATGCTAAAGCAATGTAGAAAATCGCAGCCGCGACGTTTTCCGCCATGACGACGCCTTGGCGCTCCTGCGGCTCCCACCTGCGGAGGCGTGCTCCGCGCCGGCAATGAAGCCCGGCAAGATGCCGAAAGCCGTACGACTCACCGCCTATGGCGGAATCGATCAGTTGCACATCGTCGATGTCGCGATGCCGGAGCCGAAGCGGAACGAAGTCGTCGTGCGCGTCGTCTCGTCGGGGACGAATCCGGGCGAGATCGCGATTCGCGAAGGCCACCTCAAAGAGATGTTCCCGATGGACTTTCCGTTCGGACAAGGCACCGACTTTGCGGGACGCATCTCATCGGTCGGTAGCGGCGTAACGACGTTTGCGATCGGCGACGAGGTCCTCGGCTGGTCGGAGCAACGCTCGGCACAAGCGGAGTACGTCGTCAGCGAGGCCTCCCATCTCGTCGCGAAGCCGCCGTCGCTCGACTGGTTTCGCGCCGGCAGTTTGTTCGTCGTCGCGACGACCGCGGTCGCCGCGGTGCGAGCCGTTTCGGCCAAGGCGGGCGACGTCGTCGCGATCAGCGGCGCGGCGGGCGGCGTCGGATCGCTCGCCGTCCAACTCGCACGGCGCGCGGGCGCGCGCGTCATCGGCATGGCGAGCGACGACAACGCCGCGTTTCTCGCGTCGGTCGGCGTCGAACACGTTGCCTACGGCGACGGGCTCGAACGACGATTGCGAGCGGTCGCGCCCGAGGGCATCGACGCGTTCATCGATCTCTTCGGCGGCGGATACGTCGACCTGGCCGTAAAGCTCGGGGTCTCCACAGAACGCATCGACACGATCATCGATTTCGCAGCTGCCGAGAAACACGGCGTGAAGACCGACGGTTCCGCACAGGCGGCAAGCCCCGCAACCCTTGCCGACGTTGCGAACCTCATCGCGTGGGGAGAGATCGTCATGCCGCTCACCGCGATCTATCCGTTCTCGCTGCTGCACGACGCCTACGCCGAGCTCGCCCGCAGAAAGACGCGCGGCAAGATCGTGCTCGCGTTCGAAGAGTCCGTCAAAGTACGGATCGGCGCTACCTCGATGTAATTTAAGCCGCTCGAGATAAGCGGCACCATCGCGCTCCGAAAAATCGGCCCTTGACCGTTGGCCCGGCCGAAGCGAGAATCACGTCTACGGTGAGCGGATCCGCAGGACGTTTGCGTTGCGGTGCGCTCTTCGTCAACGACGTTAGGAGCTCGCATGATTTCGCGCACGTTCGTTCGTGGGCTTACGGCTATTCTCGTTGCGGCGATGATCGCCGTGCAAAACGTACCCGTTCGAGCGGGGACGACCGGTGGGTTATCGGGCACCGTCACGGACGGCACGTCCGGGAACGCACTCGCCGGCGTCAAGATTACGGCAGCGAGCCCGTCGCAGATCGCGACGGGTCGAACCGACGCGTCCGGTCACTTCCAATTTCTCAACCTCGCTCCCGACACGTACACGGTTTCGGCACAAATTTCGGGGTATTCCGACGTCGCGCTTTCCGGCGTGACGGTCGTTTCGGATAATACGAGAGTTCTCTCCTTGACGGCAAACAAAGTGTTGAGGACGATCGGTTCCGTCACCGCGACGCGAACGAACGGCTCGCTCGTGCGCTCGGGAACCACGGCCGACGTGTACTCCGTGAATGCCGCCCAGCAAGCGAAGCTCGCCGCCGCCGGCGGCGGTGGTACGCTCGACTCGGCGTTCTCCGCGCTTTCGACCGTTCCGGGCGTCTCCGTCATGCCGGGACAAGCCGGCTACATCGGCGCCGGCGCGACGCTATCCATTCGCGGCGGCGACTACGACCAGATCGGCTACCAGTTCGATGGCATTCCGATCAACCGTTCGTTCGATAATTATCCCTCGAGCGCGACGTCGTCGCTCGGCCAGCAAGAGCTCCAAGTGTACACGGGCGCCCCGCCGCCGTCGACGCTGTCCGAAGGCATCTCGGGTTACATCAATCAGGTCATCAAGACGGGCACGAGCCCGGGCTTCACGACGGGCACGCTCGGCATCGGCTCCCCGTACTATCACAAGATCGCGTTCGAGACAGGCGGCAAAACGCTCGACGATCGCCTCTCGTATTACGTCGGGCTCGGCGGATACAATCAGTCGCAGCGATTCGTCGATCAGTTCGATGGTGCGAGCCTCTCGAATACGTACGGCTACCCATACGGCGCTCCGTGCGGAGCCGTCGGAACCTATACGCAGGCGCAGGTTCCGTCGTGCTACGTCGACGGCAAGTACACGCCGGAAGGCAACATCTTGCTGCCCTTCAACTCGTTCAGCCAATCTCAGGTCGCCGATCGCGACTCGATCGTGAACCTCCACTACTACTTCCCGCACAAGGACGGTTCGCGCGACGACTTCCAGGCGTTGTACGATAACAGCGCGCTCAGCACGCAAGTGTACAGTTCCGCGAACGACCTCGGCGGGGTCGCGTTGCTGACGACGATCAACGAGAACTATAACGGCGTCGGTCCCGTCTCTTCGACGGGCAGGCCGAATTCGATCGACTACACCGACGGTTTTCAATACAACGCGCCGACCGGGGGTGTCTTGCCGGAAAACTATCGGCAGCTCTCCTCGATCTACTACTTTCCGAACGTCGCGTCGCACGTGTTCGGCGATCAGATCAGTCCCGATCTCCGCGACGGGTTCAACAACGATCAATCGATCGTGAAACTTCAGTTCACGAAGTCGCTCGGCTCCGCGGCCTATTTCCGCGCATATGGTTACAGCTATTACTCCGACTGGCTCAACACCGGGGCCAACTCGGCCTACATCCCGTTCGGCGCCATCAACGGAGACTACGAGCTCGAGTCGCATGCGCGTGGCGCCGGCTTCCAATTTGCCGATCAGCTCAACGCGCAGAACCTGCTCAGCATCGACGGCGATTATACGAACGCGAAAGTCGTCCGCGACAACAACAGCGAGTACGTCAACGGCGTGTATCCCGCGGACGACGTCGCCCCGCGAACGATCCTCGGCGTGCTGGTCGATTCGAGCAATCCGACGAACGGCATCTGCTACAGCGCGACCGGCGTTCCCACGAACTGCTTCAGCGATCCGACGCACTACAACCAGGCCGCGGGCGGCCCGCAGTTCGCGACGCTTCAAGAAGCGTACAACGGCACGATCGCGCCGGTCACGGCCGCCACGTGCGGTGCTGGACCGTGCAAATATCTCGTCGTCGGAAACGGCGAATACGCCACGTACAACGACGTGACGCCGCAATTCTTCGGCGCGTCCATCAACGACGAGTTCCGCCCGACGAGCAAGCTGACCATGAATCTCGGTCTGCGGCTGGACGACTACCAGTTCATCGGCGGCGATACGTCGGGCGGCAACGCCCGAGCCTTCTGGTACAACGCCTACAACGCCGAGGTGTGCGAAAACACGACGTCCCATCTTCTCTCGGTGCGCGCGACCCCCGGCGCCGCGTGCGCGGCGGGAACCGCTCCCGTCGATTTCTCGAATCCGTCCGGCGACGTGACGCAGACGTATCCCGAGTTCCAGCCGAGAGCCGGCTTCACGTACGCCTTCACGCCGACGACCGTCTTCCGCGCCGCCTACGGTCGCTACACGCAGCCCCCGAATACGGCGTTCGAGCAGTACGACGTCCTGCAAGCGAACGCGCCGCTGCAGTTGTACGGCTCGTACAATTTCCAGCAGTACGGGTTCACGTCGCCGAATCATCCGATTCCACCGGCGGCCTCGAACAACTACGACTTTTCGATCGAGCAGGCGCTTCCCGGAGCGATCTCGTTCAAACTCTCACCGTTCCTGCGAACCACGCAGAATCAGGGACAACAGTTCTTCCTCGATCGCGCGACCAACTTCGTCTCCGGCTTGAACGTCGGAAACCAGACATCGCGCGGCTTCGAATTCGAGTTGGACAAGGGCGACTTCTCACGCGAAGGTTTGTCGGCGAAACTCTCCTTCGCGTACACGAACAGCTACATTCGCTACAACACGCTCTCCAACGGATCGACGGTCCTAACGCCGGTCGTGAACGCGATCAAATTGTACAACTCGTACACGAAGGCGGGCGGCGGTGCTCCCTGCTACACCCTCGAAGGCGCCGATGGAACGCCGGGCGTGCCGGCGCCGTGTAGCGCGGCGACGATCGCGAACCCGTATTACAACGCGCCGCTGCAAAACGTGAGTCAGTTCGACGGCCGGCAGAATTACGTGCCGTACGACACGGTGCCTCAGGGCATCGGCATCTCGGCCACGCAGTACGGCGTTCCCTACGTGGCGTCGCTCGCCCTGAACGAGAAGATCAAGCGCCTCTCGATCACGCCGATCGTGCAGTTGTTCGCCGGCCAGCGCTACGGCTCGCCGCTCTCGACGCTCGGGATCGACCCGACGATGTGCGGCGCGACTCTCGCCGGTGCATCGACCGTCGGAGATCCTCGTTACAATTTCGGAGCGGCGGGCGGCGCGCCGTTCGACGCAACGTCGTGCGGTCAACTTTCGGACGAGGGCGGCAATGCGACCGGTATTCCCAACATGCAGACCGGTGCGTTCGACGGCATCGGCGCCTACGTCGAGCCCTCGCAACTGCTGATGCACGTGCAGCTGTCGTACGACGTGACGAAAACCGTCAACATCACGGCGAACTTCACGAACCTCGTGAACACGTGTTTCGGCGGCTCGAAGGTTCCGTGGGCCGTCAAAGGCGCGTGCGGGTACGGGCTCGACGAGGCCGGACTCACCGGCGGCATCGGCAACACGTACAACCCGGGAGATGCGATCCAGCCGGCGCTGAAGTACTCCTACGAGCCGTTCTGGGCGCAACAACCGGTCGGGATCTACGTGAACGCGAGCGTCAAGCTGTGAGGGTCGCTCGCGCGCGAAGGCTCACGATCAGTTCGCGGGCCGCCGCCTCGACGGCGGGTATCGGCTCGGCACCGTACCCGACGACGAAGCCGCGACAGTCCGATCGCGCGATGCAGAACGACGAGAGCGGCTGCACCTCCACACCGCGTTCGAGCAATTCGTCGCGAACGGCGACGTCGTCGAAATCCGCGGGTGCATCGATCACGAGACTGAGCCCGACGCTGACGGTACCGAGCGTGAACGGCGTACCGCGCAGGCCGTTTTCGAGTAGCGCGAGCAGGGCGGTGCGCCGTTGCGCGTAGACGCGCGTCATCCGCCGGATGTAGCGAGCGAGGTGACCTTCGGAGAGGAAATCGGCGAGCGTCGCCTGCACGTACCGCGATCCGCCGTTGGTCGAGAGCACGCGCGCGACCGCGAAACGGTCCGTGAGATGCGGCGGCACGATGAGGTAGCCGAGGCGCAAGCCCGGTGCGAGCGTTTTGCTGAACGTCCCGACGTAGAGGACGCGTTCGTTCCGATCGATGGACGCGAGCGCGGGAAGCGGTTTCCCGTCGAACGTGTACTCGCTGTCGTAATCGTCCTCGATCACGTAGGCGTCGTGCTCGAACGCCCACGCGAGCAGCTCGTATCGCCGCTCCATGCTCATCCGCGATCCGAGCGGAAACTGATGAGACGGCGAGACGAACGCGGCGCGGGCGACCGGGCATTCGGCGACGCGCATCCCGGCGGCGTCGACGGGGATAGGCACGACGTGGATGCGGCGCGCCACGAGCGCGGCGTAGAGCAGTGGATAGCACGGATCTTCGATCAGCACGTCGTCGCGGTCGACGAGGACGTCCATGGCCAGGCGGTACGCGGCCTGCGCGCCTTCGACGACGACGACCTGCGACGCGTCCGCCGTGATGCCGCGAAACTGACGTACGTGTTGCGCGATCGCCTCGCGGAGGGAGGGGTCGCCCTGGGCGTACCGGTAGTCGATGTATTGCGAAAGATTCGCAATCTTGCGTCGCGTGATGCGCGCCCACGTCGTATGCGGGAACGCGGCGAGATCGGGGACGCCGGCACGCAGCGGTCCGGAGATCAACGAATTCTCGAAGAGATCGCGCACGGCATCGAAGTGCTCCGCCGCCGCCGGCGCGCGCCGCGGCTTCCGCTCGAGCACGGGCGACGCAGCGACGATGGTCGCCGCGACGTACGTTCCGGAGCCGACGCGCGACTCGAGGAAACCCTCGGCGATCAGCTGCTCGATCGCCGAGACGACCGTGTTACGCGACAGCCCGAGCCGCGCCGCGAGCTCGCGGCTCGGCAACAGACGCGACGCCGGCTTGAAATGCCCGTTCTGAATCGCCGCGCGCAGGCGCCGCACGAATTGGCGCCCGAGCGGCTCGCCCGAGGCTCGATCCGGAAAGAGGGCTTCCATTCCGCCCGGCACTTCCATAGGCCGTAAGACATCTCGCTCCGGCATCGACCGTTCCTCCGGCTACTCCGTCGCATCGTGAAACGAGAATGGTGTTGGCTCCAGCGGTTAAAGTGCAATTGGCTCCATCGCGGAACAAATACGTTTCCGGCGCGGTAGGTGGTGCACGTATGAACGTGGACTCGGCCGGCGCGCGAGGCAATATCGCGTGCCTGATTCACGACCTGGCACTGCGCTCGACCGTGGTACGAACGCTCGAACACGACGGGTTCGTGCCGGTCATCCTGTCGTCCGCAGCCTCGGCGGACGGCTCCGCATCTCTGCCCGCGGCCGCGCTCGTCGACCGTGTCAAAGACATCGCGACGCTACGCGCGCGTCTCGAGCGTCCCGTCGTCGTCATCGGGCACACGAATTCGCCCGCGGCGGCGGAGAACGCGATCTTGTGGGGCGCCGACGACTACCTTCCCGTGCCGCTGTCGACGATTCGCCTCGCCGCGCGCATCGAACGGCCGTCGCCCGCGAGCGTCCTGACATTCGAAGATCTCGTCTTCTACGAACGCGAGCGCATGGTGCGGCGCGGAGACCGAACGGCGAAGCTGACGGAAAACGAAAGCCGCCTCCTCGGCTTCCTGATGTCGCATCCGTACGTGTGTCACCGCACGGACGATCTCCGCACATCGATCTGGCGCGGCCGCGACATCAAACCCGGAACGGTCTGCACGTTCGTGTGCCTTCTGCGGCGAAAGCTCAACGCCGGCGGCGAAGCGGATCTCATCGAAACGATCCATGGGCTCGGGTACCGCTTTCACCACGTGGACGCGTCCTCGCGCGCCATGTGAGTGGTCCGCGCGCGATGCCGCGAATCGGCGCTTCAAGCGCCGGTGTGACGCGTGCTACGATCGTGCCATGGCCGCACCGTCAGCTCGAACGCGCATCCTCGTCTGCGGAATCTTCTCGGCGTTGCTCGCGCTCGCTCCGGCACCGAGCGGCGTCCCGTCGTTCGACGGCAACACGGGCTGGTTGAACTCTTCCGCGCTCGGGCCGAGCGACGTGCGCGGGAAGATCGTGCTCGTCGATTTTTGGGACTATACCTGCATCAATTGTCTGCGCACGTTGCCGTATCTGCGCAACCTGTACGATCGCTATCACGACGACGGGCTCGTCATCGTCGGCGTCCACGCCCCGGAATTCCCCTTCGGCGAAGACGCGAAGAACGTGCGCGCGGCCATGGACGACCTGGGCGTGCGGTGGCCGGTCGTCCTCGACAACTCCGGCGCGATCTGGCGACGCTATCACAACGACGGCTGGCCGCACGAGTATCTGTTCGATCCGAACGGAACGCTCGTCGAAAGCTACGCGGGCGAAGGAAACTATCAGACGACGGAACGGACCATTCAAGATCTCCTGAAGAAACAAAACCCGCAGCTCTCCGTTCCACCCGTCATGGCGTTGCTTCCGAAGGATAACTACTTGAAGCCGGGGGCGCTGTGTTATCCGCAAACGCCCGAGGTCGTGCTCGAGCTGACGCACGTCGCGAACGCCGCGAGCGCGAACGGCGCGACGCGGGCGAAAACGTACGACGACGGCGGCCGACCGCATCGTGACGGAGCCATGTATCTCGACGGCTTCTGGGACGTCGATCGCGTCGCCGCCCGCTCTGCGGACGGTCACGGGACGGTGTCGCTCCGGTACCACGCGATACAGGTCGTCGGCGTGCTCGCTCCCGAGGGAACGGCGGCCGTTCGCGTCGACATCACGCAGGATGGCGCACCGGTGGCGAAAGGCGATGCCGGCAACGACATTCGGTACGATGCCGACGGCCGTTCGTTCGTGAACGTCGACGCGCCGCGCGCGTACGAACTCATGCAGAACGCGACGTTCGGTCAGCACGAACTCCGCCTGCACCCCGCGGGCAAAGGCGCCGCGATCTACAGTTTTGCGTTCGAGTCGTGCGAGGCGACGCCGAAGTAGCTCCGCTCCGGCAGCCGACTCTCGCGGGCGACCTCGTGACGCTGCGCCCGCTGCGCCCGGACGACTTCGACGCGCTTTACGCGGTCGCGCGCGATCCGATTCGCAGCGAGGTCGAGATCGGCTGCACGTTCCTCGCACGTTCGCATTGGGGCGGCCGTTACAACGGCGAGATGAAGCGTCTGATGCTCGCGCACGCGTTCGCCGTCGTGAAGAGGGTCGTATTCGTCATCGGCAGTCACAACCGCCGGTCGCAACTGGCGATCGAAAAGATCGGCGGCCGCCGCGCCGGGACCCCGACCGGGTGCCATCACTCTTCGCGGGGCTCAGCGGACTTTTACGGGATAAAAACGTGACTCTTTTGCGAAATTCATGGTATTATGGCAGGAGAAGGAGCGAGAGATGACCGCATTGTTAGAAGATATCGTTCACAACGAGCAGACTCAGCGGCTCGATGCCCGTGGTGTGGCAACGTTGTATGACGTAAGGATCGCCGTCATAGCGAAAGCGATCGGCGCCAAGTCCGACACGCTCCGCAAGCACCCCGATAGCCCTCCGGTTCAAGATCGCCTTGCGGTTCTCGTTTATTGTTTTTCGCGGCTATACGACGTCATGTCTCATGACGAAAAGGCATTGCGACGCTGGCTTCATCGACCGAATCGCGGGCTCGACGGGCTGAGACCTCTCGCACTTCTCGAGACCGGAAGACTCGATGCGTTCCAAGACATCGTGCTGCAAATCGAGAACGGAGGCTTCGCGTAGCTGAGTGCTCGGACAACCCGCTCTCAACTCGGCTTTACGCTCGCTATCGCTTGTTTCGATCAATCGTTACGTTAGCCGCTTCATTCCTGCAGTGAATCACGGAACTGCGCTCGCAGCGGTGGGTGCGATACGCGTCGGAGGCCGATATAATCCTCCGGGTATTCCCGCACTATACACGGCGTTTCGACGCGCGACCGCCCTTGCGGAAGCGACGCAATTCTTCCACGACGACGAACCAATCCGGCCGATGCTCATGCTTGCCGTGCGCGTCGATTCGAACAAAATTGCAGATCTCACCAACAGCGATACCGAACGAGCGATTGCCACGAACCGAGAGGAGCTGACGGCACTCATCTTAGATAGGAAGCGCGGGAATGCGAGCACGCAGATTCTCGGACGTGTTGCCTACGAGACCGATCGAATAGACGGGCTGATCGTGTGGAGCCGCATTCTCAGACGAAGCAAGAATCTCGTGCTCTTCCCCGATCGCCTCGGTATGGCTTACGAGCTGTACGATCCGAAAAACGATCTCTCGTCGATTCATCCCGACGTCATGGCGGCAATGAACCATTTTATGGGAGTCGAACCCGAGGCCCGTTAAGCCGTGACCGCTCCGTGGCAGCGCTTGAACTTCTTGCCGCTGCCGCACGGGCACATCTCGTTGCGGCCGACTTTCGCCGCGTCGTTCTGCTTCGGACGCTTCGGTTCGTCGTCGCCGAGGTTCGTGTGCATTTCGCGCTTCTGATCGGCGCCGGGGATCGGGCCGAGAAGCTTCTGCGCGTAAGCCGGATCGAGCCGTGCCTGTTGCATCGGCTCCGGCTGCGCGGGCGGCGCGGCTGCGGTCCCGCTCGCAACGCCGACCGGTTGCGGCGCGAGCGACCCATCCGGCAGCGCCTCGAAATGCTGTGCCGAGCCGTTGCCGTTCGCCGTGGGAATCGCACCCATCGGGCCGCCCTCGGGGCCGGCGAGGCCGCCCGGCGGCGCGTCGTCCGTGCGCTCCACGACGACGCGGAAGACCGCCTTGATCGCCTCGTCGGCGATGTTGTTCTTGAGATCCTCGAAGATCTCGTACGCTTCTTTTTCGTATTCGACGCGCGGGTCTTTTTGGCCGTAGCCGCGCAGGCCGATGCCCGTCTTGAGCGCGTCCATCACGTAGAGATGGTCGACCCACAGCCGATCGATCGTCGGCAGCATGATGTACTGCGATTCGATCACGCGCATGACTTCCGGTGTGAGTTCTTCTTCCTTCTGATCGTACGCGGCGAGCGCGATCTCGTCGAGCTTCGCCTTCATGCCGTCACGATCGAGCTTCTCGAGATCGGCGACCGCGATCTTCTCGCGAATCGGGAAGACGAGTTCGAGCTCGGTGAGGATCGCGTCGAGATCCCACTCCGACGGATGCACGTTCTCGGGCGCGCTCTGATCGACGGCTTGCTCGACTTTTTCGTGCAGCGACTGCAGCATGAAGTCGCGTAACGACTCGCCGTGCAGAACCTTGCGGCGCTCGGCGTAGATCACTTCGCGCTGCTTGTTCATCACGTCGTCGTATTCGAGGACGCGTTTGCGCGTCTCGTAATTTTGGGCTTCGACTTTCGACTGCGCGCGCTCGAACGACCGCGAGATCATCTTCGCTTCGATCGGCGTTTCGTCGGTGAAGCCGACGGCGTTCATGATCGTCTGGATGCGCTCGGCGCCGAACAGACGCATGACCTCGTCCTCGAGCGAGACGTAGAAGCGCGTCGAACCGGGATCGCCCTGGCGGCCGGCCCGGCCGCGCAGCTGATTGTCGATGCGGCGCGACTCGTGCCGCTCCGTGCCGATGATGTGCAGGCCGCCGAGGTCCGCGACGCCTTCGCCGAGTTTGATGTCGACGCCGCGGCCGGCCATGTTCGTCGCAATCACGACGTTGCCGGCGACGCCCGCGTCCTTGATGATCTCGGCTTCGCGCTCGTGATACTTCGCGTTGAGCACCTCGCACGCGACGCCGCGCCGGCGCAGCAGCGTGGCGAGCCGCTCGCTCTTGTCGATCGAACGCGTCCCGACGAGAACGGGACGGCCCTTCTCGTGCTCCGCGACGATCTCGTCGACGACCGCTTCGAACTTGGCGTTCTCCGACTTGTAGACGATGTCGCCCTTGTCGGAACGCGCGACGGCGCGGTTCGTCGGTATCGTGACGACGTCGAGGCCGTAGATGTCGCGGAACTCGCGCTCCTCGGTCTTCGCCGTACCCGTCATGCCGCCGAGCTTCTTGTAGAGGCGGAAATAGTTCTGGAACGTGATCGTCGCGAGCGTCTGATCCTCGCTGCGAACGCTCAGCTTCTCTTTCGCCTCGATCGCCTGGTGGATGCCGTCCGAATAGCGCCGGCCGTACATCAAGCGTCCCGTGAACTCGTCGACGATGACGACCTCGCCGTCCTTGACGATGTACTGCTGCTCGTTGTGGAACAGGTGCCACGCCTTGAGCGCGGCGTTGAGCTGGTGCGTGAGCTCGAGGTTGCGCTGATCGTAGAGATTCTGGATGCCGAGCATGCGCTCGACCTTCGCGACGCCTTTTTCCGTGATCGGAACGGCGTGCGATTTCTCGTCAACCGTGAAGTCTTCGTCCTTGATCAGCCGCGGCATGATCTGCGCGAACTTCGCGTAGAGCTCCGTCGCGTCTTGACCCTGCCCGCTGATGATGAGCGGCGTCCGCGCCCCGTCGATGAGGATCGAATCGACTTCGTCGACGATCGCGAAGTAGAGCTCGCGTTGCACCATGTCGGCCAATTGCCACGCCATGTTGTCGCGCAGGTAATCGAAGCCGACTTCGTTGTTCGTGACGTACGTGATGTCGGCGTTGTACGCTTCGCGGCGCTGCGGCGGCTGCAGATCGTGTTGGATCACGCCGACCGAGAGGCCGAGGAAATTGTAGAGCGGCGCCATCCACTCGGCGTCGCGCCGCGCGAGGTAGTCGTTGACGGTGACGAGGTGGACGCCGCGACCGAGCAACGCGTTCGCGTAGACGGCGAGCGTGGCGACGAGCGTCTTGCCCTCGCCCGTCTTCATCTCGGCGACCTTGCCTTCGTGCAAGACCTGGCCGCCCATGATCTGCACGTCGAAATGACGCATGTTCAAGATGCGCTTGCCGGCCTCGCGGCACACGGCGAAGACTTCGGGCAGCATCTCGTCGAGCGGTTCGCCCGCCGCAAGACGCTCGCGGAACGCCGGCGTCTTCGCCTGGAGATCGGCATCGGAGAGCGCCGCGATTTCGGGTTCCCACGCGTTCGTGGCGGCGACCGTGCGTCGCAGGCGCACGACCTCGCGTTCGTTCCCGTCGAAGAGAGTCTTGAGGAAGGCCATTTTACGTTCTATTGGGTGGCGACGCCATCCAAACCCCCGGGCGCGCGGTCGAAGTGGACACGTAGGATAAACTCGCTTCGGGCGCGTCGCGTTTCAGGCGGGGAGCACGATCCGGAACGAGCTGCCCTCGTTTTCGGTCGACGCGACCTCGAGGCGGCCGCCGTGCACCTCGACGATCTTCTTCGCGATGTACAGCCCGACGCCCGACCCTGCGATCCCTGAGAGCCGGGCGTTCCGGGCGCGCCCGAAGCGGGCGAAGATCGTCTCGAGATCCTTCGCGGGGATGCCGATGCCGCCGTCGGCGACGACGACCGTCACCTCGTCCGGCCCGGCCTCGACGGTCACGGCCACGGGCCCCTTCGAGTATTTGAGCGCGTTGCCGACGACGTTGTCCACGACGTGCCGCAGGCGCGTCCGATCGAACGACGCCAGGGCCGGTTCGTCCGGCGCCGAGATCGTGATCCGATGGTCGCGATCGAGCGGCTCGACGGCCCCGCGCACGAACTCCGTGATGTCCTCGCGCTTGCGTTGCAGCGAGAAGCCCGCGCTCTGCGTCGCGGCGAGCGCGAGCGCGTCCTCACTCAGACGCGCGAGGCGCCGCGTCTGCGCGATGATCGTCTCCGCGCTCCGCCGGACCTCGGGATCGGGCGTATCGATGAGGAGTTCCGAGAAGCCGGAGATCACCGTCAACGGCCCCTTGAAATCGTGCGCGAACATCGCCATCAGGTCGTCTTTGAACGCGTTGCTCTCCGCGAGCGCCCGATTCGCGTGCGTCGACTCCTCGTAGAGCTCGACGTTGCGCAGCGCCAGCGTCGCGAGCGTCACGAACGTGTCCACGAGCCGCTGCTGCGGCCGCTCGAAGGGCGACCGTCGCGAGCACACGAGGAAGCCGCGGGAATCCGCATCCGGGCCGATCGGGATGAGCGGCGCGACCATCGTGGACATGCCGGGTAACGCATTCGCCATCGCGGCGCGCGCGTCGTCGATGTCGGCCGGCAACTCGGCCGGCGCGGAGGGGCCGTCGCCCGGCGGCGGCCAGCTGCCCACGCGCGCGCAGGCATCCGGCCGGCACGCGTACACGGCGACGATGTCCGCGGGCACGAGACGCGCGCACAGCTTGGCGAGCGCGAGCGCGAGCGGTTCGAGCTCGGTGAAGCCGAGGATCGTTTTCGCGGCTTCGGTGAGCGCCGCGCCCTCGGACGCATAGCGCCGCAGTTGCTCGAACGCGTGCGCGCTCGAAAGCGCGAGCGATGCGTGCGCTCCGAGCGCGCGCAGATATTTCTCGTCGCTCTCGGCGAGCACCGGCGGCCCGTTCTCGAGAACGAGGACGGCGAGGACTTTTCCGTCCGCGGCGATCGGCACGAGATCGTCGCGCCCACGTCGCGACAGCCCCTTCGAACGCAGCGAGGCGACGTCGAGATCGCTTTCGGGAAACGGAACGCGCGCCGTCGCGAGGTCGCTCGTGACGACCGGCCGCAGCATCCCGTCGCGCAACTGGTACGCCGTGCACGTCCGGCGAAAATCGCGCGCGAGAGCGCGCGTGACGACCCCGAGAACGTCCTCGGGGTCGCGCGCGTCGCGGAGGGCGAGCATCGTGCGCTCGAGGCCCTCCGACTGCCGGCTCGGACCGTTCACGAGCGTGCCGGCGAGGACGCGCTCGCC
>CAJCIN010000018.1 GCA_903970385.1 Rhodospirillales bacterium
CCGTCAGGTTGACGCTCGAGCAATTCGTCGTCGAACCCTGCGCGCAGATGTTGAGCGTGCTTCCGCTCGTGCCGACGAGCGCACTGAGAGCCGTGCCGGCGACGCCGCTGAGATCGAGCGAAGCGATACCGTTGCTTCCGGGCGTCAGCACGCCGTTCACGAGGTTCGACACGGAGCCGAGCACGCTCGCGAGCGAGAGCCCGTTCGTCCCCGTCACCGTGAGCGGGAACTTACCGGGATCCAAGACGCCGATCTGCACGTCGTTGCCGACGTCGACGTTGATGCCGGCCGGTCCCGCGACGATGCTCGTCGCCGGTAACGTCGGTACGGATGTCGGGGCGATGGTGGGCAACGAGGTCGGCGTTCCCGACGGCGCGGTCGTCGGGCTGCCGCTCGGTGCGGAGGACGCACCGCTCGAGGGCGCGGCGGACGGCTTCGCCGAGGCTCCGCCGGACGGCGTTGCCGACGGATTCGCCGAGGCTCCGCCGACGGGCGTCGCGGTCGTGCCGGGAACCGGCGTCGCGGTCGTGCCGGGAATCGGCGTCGCGGTCGAGCCGGGTTTCGGCGTCCCCGACGTGCCGGGCACCGGCGTCTGCGTCGGCGCACCGATCGGTAAGATGGATCCTCCGCCGCCGGCGGTCGTCGAACCGCCGCCGCCGCAACCGGTTACGATCATGAGAGTCGTGTAAGCGACGCCGCGCCGTAGCGCACGCCGGCGTTGTTCAAGTTCCAAAGTAATCTCCCGTCGTGAGCGTTGCGCTCGAGTGCTACGCTCAACTGAAACGGCTCGTCCGGAGACCGAGATTACCGCAATTTCACGCTTGTGGCCCGCGACACGAGCTCCCTCATCGTACAGACAAAATTGTTAACGTTTGCGTCATTACCTAACGGCGTTTACGCGACCCACGACCCAATTCGTCAACGACCAAACGTCTTTCGAACGAACTGTGATCTCGCGTCACCCTTCACGCCCGCAGAGCGAGCTTGCGAGGAACGATCAACGCGTGTGGTCGACTTCGCTGATGCGCAGCACGTACGAAAAAAGCGTTTCGACGCTCGCTTCGATCGAGAGGACCGTCGTGTCCAGCGTCAGTTCCGGATCGAGCGGCACTTCGTAGTCGCCCGTGATGCCGGTAAAATCCGGCAGTTCGCCCGCGCGCGCTTTGCGGTAGTGACCCTTCGGATCTCGCGCCTCGCACGCATCCGCGTCGGCCTTGATGTAGATCTCGTGGAAGTCGTCGCCCGTCGCCTCGCGCGCGGCGTGCCGACCCGCCCGGTACGGCGAGATGAACGCGGCGATCGCGATCGTGCCGGCATCGGCGAACAGGGCCGCGACGGCGCCGACGCGGCGTACGTTCTCGATGCGATCCTCGCGCGAGAATCCGAGATCGCTGCACAGTCCGGCGCGCACGTTGTCGCCGTCGAGCACGTACGCGCTCGCGCCGTGTTCGACGAGGCGGCGTTCGAGTTCCATCGCGATCGTCGATTTCCCCGACGCGGGCAATCCGGTGAGCCAGACGACGACGCCGCGGTGACCGCCGCGGCGGCGCCGGTCGCCCGCCGAGAGCAGGTGCGCGACGGGCACGACGTTCGATCGCGCCGCACGTTCCGGTGCGAGCGCTTCGAGGATCGTGCCGCCGGCGACGATGTCCACGCCGTCGAGCAGCACGAATCGTGCCAGACCCGGATGCGCGGAGACGGGATCGATCGGCAGCGTCTCCGCACACGCGAAACTCACGTCGGCGATGTCGTTCGTGCGCGCTTCGTTTCCGCCGCCGCGATCGAGCGACCCGATGTCGAGCACGCGATCGAGCGTGGCGACCGTGACGGCGACGGCACGCGTGCCGTACCGCATGCGAAGACCGTCGCCCACGCGGAGCGGCGCGCGGCCGAGCCAAAGCAGCCGCGCGCGGAAACGATCGGTCAACGCTGGCGGCGACTGCACGTCCGCCAGGACGTCGCCGCGATCGATGAACGAGCGGCCCTCGAATTCGAGTCCGATCGATTCGCCTGCGGACGCTTCGGTCTTGTGCGTTTCCGGAAAACTCGCGATGGCGGCGACGCGCGCGATGCGACCGCCCGGCATCGCCGCGAGCCGGTCGCCGACGGTCACCGTCCCGTTCTCGACCCGGCCCACGACGATGCGCCGCAAGTCGCGCCGCACGACGCCCTGCACCGCGAGACGGAATCCGTCGCCGCGCGCGGCGCTCGCCGGCGGAACGGCGAGCATCGCCGCAAGCACGGTCGGCCCGTCGTACCACGGCATGGCGGGCGCGATCGACACGAGATTTTCCCCGTCGCGCGCGCAGGTCGGGACGAACGCGAGCGGCCGCACCCCGGCGTGCTCGAGAAGCTGCTCGAGTTCGCGTCGGATCGCATCGTACCGCGCGCGGTCGTAGCCGACGCGGTCCATCTTGTTGATCGCGACGACGGCGTGCGTGACGCCGATCAGTTCCAGCACGCGGACGTGACGGCGCGTCTGTTCGCCGAGGCCGTCGTGCGCGTCGACCAAGAGCAACGCCGCATCCGCGTCGGATGCGCCCGTGACCATGTTGCGCAGAAACTCTTCGTGCCCCGGAGCGTCGATGAGCACCACGTCGCGCGTGGGCGTGCGCAGCCAGATGCGCGTCGTGTCGATCGTGACGGCCTGATCGCGCTCGCTCTGCATCGCGTCGAGCGCGAACGACCACTCGAACGTGTCGCCGCGCCGAACGCTCGCCGCGGTCAGCTCTTCGACTTTTCCGTCCGGAAGATTGCCCGTGTCGTGCAGAAGACGGCCGATCATCGTCGACTTGCCGTGATCGACGTGCCCGACGGCGACGACGCGCAACTGAGGCTGCGTCTCGACTGCGGCGATGGTCACATGTACCCGCCCGTCCGCAGCCGCTCGAACGCATCCTCGGTTTCGCTATCCATCGTCCGGCCCGCACGCTCGGGATCGCGCGTCGATTCGAGTTCGGCGATGATCTCGTCGATCGTCGCAGCGTTCGAGCGAATCGGCCGCGTGATGTTCTTCTCGCCGAGCGACCGGTAGCGCATCCCGTCGCGCGCGAAGTAGAGCGGGACCACGGGAATGTGCTCGCGCTTCGTGTAGCGCCACACGTCGATCTCCGTCCAATCGAGAAGCGGATGCACGCGCAGGTGCCGATCGTCCGGAATGTCCGTATGGTAGACGTCCCACAGCTCCGGCGGCTGATGCTTCAGATCCCACGCGCCGTCGGCGAGCCGCGGTGAGAAGACGCGTTCCTTGGCGCGCATCGCCTGCTCGTCGCGCCGGATGCCGACGACGATGCCGCGATAGCGCTCGCGCGCGACGAGCTCTCGCAGGCCGGCCGTCTTACGCGCCGCGGCGCGCGATGCCGGCGGAAGCGTGCGATCGACCGACGATTCGGGCGGACAGTGCTCGCTGCGATAATCGAGATTCCACGACCGCGAGAGCTCGTCGCGAAACGCGTAGACTTCCGGGAGCTCCATGTCGGTGTCGAGCAGCACGACGGGAAAGGGGACCGACCCGAAAAAGGCTTTGCGCGCGAGCCAGAGCAGCGCCGTGCTGTCCTTGCCCATCGACCACAACATCGCGAGCGGCGTCACCCGGAAGTAGGCCTCGCGCAGGATCGCGATCGAGCGCGCCTCGAGCTCGTCGAGAAGGTTCATCAGGAGGGCTTCTTGCGCCGTGCGCGCCGTGCGCCCTCCGCCGGTCACATGCCGTGCGGCGGCTCGCGGTTCGCGACGATCGCGTAGAGCGGATCGCCTCGCCCGGCATGCGCGAGCACGTCGACGTCCGCCCAGCCGCGGGCGGCCGCGAAATATCCGCGCACGAGCGTCACGTGCCCGCCGTCGTCCGTCGTTTGCCAGACGGCCACCGCCTTCGTCGGGAAGCATCGATTCGAGAACGTGACGATCGCGCGACCCCCGGGCCGGACGACGCGCGCGAGCTCCGCGAACACCTCGACGGGTCGCGTCAGATATTGGACGGAGACGCAGATCAGCGCCGCGTCGAACGAGTCGCCGGGAAACGGCAGCACCGGATCGGCGTTCAGGTCGTGGACGATTCGCCGATCGAGTCGCGGATTGCGATCGAGTTCCGCCGCGTTCATGCCGAGGCCGGTGACGGACGCATACGCGACCTCCGGCGGCAGATGGCTCACCCAGCTGCTCATCAGATCGAGGACGTCCGCGCCCGGCGGCACGTAGCGGCGGTAGACGCCCGTCACGGCCGCGATCGCGCCCGGGTCGATGTGCTCGACGAAGCGCGGGTCGCGGTAGAAAACGTCGTCTCGGCGTTCGTCGACGCGCCGGAAGCGATCCCTCAAGTACGTGTCCTTCTCGGCCGATGACCGGGGTAGCGGAGGAAAGCCTTTGATGCATCGGCCGCATTTTCGCGCGTCGTCGTTCTTCGTCGTGACCGGTCTTTTGACGGTCAACGGCCTCTTCGCGTCCATCGTCGCGAGCGCGGGCTTCGGCTTCGGCGGCGCGGAACTCGGCGTCGGTTCGATCGCGACGATCGCCTCGTTCGGAATTCTGCGCCTGCTCGCGAGCGAACCGCGCTCCCCGGAACGCTTGGAACCGGCGGGCGAGACGGTCTAGCCGGCGAAGCGCCTGGCATGGGCTGGGAAATCGTCGACGGCTATCTGCTCGGCGAAGCCGTCTCGAAGCCGGATGCGGTCGCCGCGCTGCTCGCCGACCGTGCCGACGTCCCCGCCGCCGCGCCGTTCTACCGCGCGCTCGAAGCCGTCGGCGCCCGCGCGGCGGACGAGGCTTTTCTCGCGCTTCGGCTCGTTCTGGCCGGCCGCACGGCGGACGATCTCGCCGTCAAGCGCCTGCGCGCCGTCGCAAACGTCGCGCGCGCCGCGCGGACGGGCGATCTCGCCGGGCTCGCGCTCCTGCGCAAACGGGAAGCCGCGACGTTTTCCGCTTTCGGCGACCTCAGCGGCGATGCGCTCGTGGACGCCGCGCGCGCCGCGTACGAGCGCGAGCTCGGGACGCGGGTCCCGTAGCGGCGGCCGCCGCGCTGCGGACGAAACGGTTTTCCATCCTATCGGCGTTAAGGAACCGTCATGCCTCGGTTCCTCGCCGCCCTCATCGTCGCGTCGCTCGCTCGCGCTCCGGCCTTCGCCGCGAGCACGGCCTCGCCGAGCGCGTCGCCGTCGACCGGTGTGGCCGACCAGGCCGTGGTGCGCGCCAAGGACGCCGGGACGATCGACGGCGAGGTCGTCGCAGTGGACTACCGGAGCGGCACCATGAGCGTGCAATCCGCGACGCGTCACCTCGACGTCGTCGTGTTGCCGAGCACGAACATCGTCGGCGGCGATACGTTCCATACG
>CAJCIN010000019.1 GCA_903970385.1 Rhodospirillales bacterium
TGTCGACCGGGCCGACGAAGCTCGTGCGCAGCCAGCCGCGCATGTTCGCGCCGAAGATGTGCGCGGGGATCGCGACGACGTCGCGCTCCTCGATCAGCCGTTCCGCGAACGCGAGCGTGTCCTCGGCGCCGACGCGCACGCAGAGATAGAACGCACCGTCGGGTTCGATGATGTCGAGCCGCGTCTCGCGCGCGGCCTCGAGGATCTTCTCGCGTTGTCCCGCGTACCACGGCAGATGCGCACCGAGCTCGTTCGCCCTGAAGATCTCGTACGCGACGCGCTGCGAGAACGTGTTCGCGCACGACGTCACGAGGCCGTGCATCTTGACGATCTGCGCGTGCGCCTCCGCCGGCGCGAAGAGCCATCCGAGACGTAATCCCGTGAGCGCGTTCGATTTCGAGAGCGAGTTGACCGAGATCGTATAGGGGTAGATCTTGCCGAACTCCGCTGCGTCCGCGACGTACGTCAGCTCGCGGTAGATCTCGTCGTGTAAGACGTACACCGGCTCGCCCCCGCGCGCGAGCAGGCCGTCCGCGAGCCGTCGCGCCGACGCCCGCGACATGACGCGCCCCGTCGGGTTGTTCGGCGAGCAGATGACGATCAAGCGCGTCTTCGGTCCGACGGCGGCGAGGATCGCGTCCGGATCGAACGGATCGGCGCCGCGCGGATCGATCGTGACGCGGCGCAGCGCGATGCCTTCGACCTGCGCGATCTTCACGTACACCGGAAAGCACGGCTCGACGACGAGCAGTTCGTCGTGCGCCGGATCGAGGAGCGCGCGCATCGCGACGTACACCGCCTCTTGCGATCCCGCCGTCACGCACACGTTGTCCGGACCGTAGCCGGGATACGCGTAGCGCGCCGCGATCGCGGCGCGCAGATCGGCATCCCCGACGTTCGTCGAATAGCGGCAGCCGTGCGTGCCGATCCAGGCGGTCGCGGTTTCGAAGTGGGCGACGTTCGGCGGCAGCGTCGGCTCGCCGATGCCGAGGTTGATCGACGTCGGGCGGCGCCGCGCGTGCAGCGCGCGAATGAGCGAACCGCTCGTCGCCTCGAGCGCGCGGTTCATACGGCGACGCCGAAGTCGCGGATCGCGCTCTCGAGCGACGTCTTCCGGTCGGTCGACGCCGTTCGCTCCCCGATCACGAGCGCGCACGGAACGTCGTACGTTCCCGCGGGAAACGTTTTCGGGATCGTGCCCGGAATCACGACGGAGCGCGGCGCGACGCGACCGCGCGTGACGACGGCGGTCGACCCGCGCACGTCGACGATCGGCGTGCTCGCCGTCAGCACGACACCGGCGCCGAGCACGGCTTCGCTTCCGACGAACACGCCCTCGACGACCACGCAACGCGAGCCGACGAACGCGCCGTCTTCGACGATGACGGGCTGCGCCTGCGGCGGCTCGAGCACGCCGCCGATGCCGACGCCGCCCGCGAGGTGCACGTTCTTGCCGATCTGCGCGCACGAGCCGACGGTCGCCCACGTATCGACCATCGATCCGTCGTCGACGTACGCCCCGATGTTGACGAAGCCCGGCATCAAGATGGAGCCGCGGCCGAGGAACGATCCGTACCGCGCGACGCCCGGCGGCACGCAGCGCGCGCCGAGCTCGGCGTAGTTGCGTTTGGTCGGAACCTTGTCGAAATAGCTCGGCGGCATGTGCAGGCGTTGCCAGTTCGTCGCCTGCGGGCTCGCGGCGATCCCGAAATTGTCGATGACGCCGATCTCTTCGCTTTCGTGGCGGCGAAGGTACAAGAGGATCGCGCGCTTGACCCACGCGTGCGTGATCCATCCCCCGTCCGTCGGTTCGCAGACGCGTAGCGCACCACGGTCGAGAGCGTCCAGGACGTCGTCGACCGCGGTGCCGGCGTCGCTCCGCAGCGCGCTCGGATCCGCTTCGAGCGCGTCGATGCGCGCCTGCAAGTCGTCGAAGTCCATGCACCCGAGTAACCTATCGTATGGCGAAACTCCTACCGCGCTTCTTTAGCGCGAGCCGAGCCGAACGAAACAGAAGCGTTTCACCGCGCGTCGTTGCTTCAGCGCCGGAATGGGAACATTCGGGGAAAGGCGAGCGGCGCGGCGAAACCCGCAAGCCGCTCGTAACGAGGAGGAACCGGTGCCGAACACGCCTGACGATCAGAAGCGCATCAACGCAATTCGTTTTCTCGCGATCGACGCCGTGCAGAAGGCGAATTCCGGTCATCCCGGTTTGCCGCTCGGCGCCGCCGCGATGGCCTATACGCTTTGGACGCGACATCTCAAGTTCGATGCCGCCGATTCCGCTTGGTGGGATCGCGACCGTTTCGTCCTCAGCGCCGGTCACGGCTCGATGCTGCTGTACGCACTGTTGTATCTCACGGGCTACCCGCTGACGCTCGACGACCTCAAGAGTTTCCGTCAACCCGGCAGCAAGACGCCGGGGCATCCGGAACTGCATCACACCGCGGGCGTCGAGGTCACGACGGGACCGCTCGGCCAGGGTCTCGGCAACGCCGTCGGGCTCGCGCTCGCCGAAGCGCATCTCGCGGCGACGTACAACCGCGA
>CAJCIN010000020.1 GCA_903970385.1 Rhodospirillales bacterium
CGCAGATCTCGGAGTTCGCGCTCGACGACCGTCTCGTCGTCCGCGAATGTTTCTACGTGCCGCACGGGCCGCGGCACGAGCGAACGGTGTCGTTCGTCGTCGACGTCTCGCTGCGCAACACGAGCGCGGAACCCGTCGACGCCGCGATCTTTCCGTGGGCGCTCCTCGTCGGTCAACGTTTCTACGGCGAACCGGAAAAAGAAGTGCACGCCGCCGTCGACGGCCGCACGATCGGTGCGTGGAACGAGCAGAGCGGCACGGCGCGCGTGTGGGGCGCCTCGCGGCAACCGTACGCGGCCGCGGTCGCGCTGCGCGAGCGCGTGCTCGCGCAGGCGATCCGGCACGGTGCGCTCCGCGAAGGATCGCAGCTCCGCGACGTCACGCCGGAGCTCGCGGAGTACGC
Organism: Rhodospirillales bacterium; assembly: GCA_903970385.1. GTDB lineage: Bacteria > Vulcanimicrobiota > Vulcanimicrobiia > Vulcanimicrobiales > Vulcanimicrobiaceae > Palsa-1515. The sequence goes on from CAJCIN010000020.1 coordinate 404, forward strand.
GAGCGGCCGGATCTTCGGCGCGTTCGAATATCGCATGACGGTCGCGCCGGGCGCGCGCGAGACGCTGCGGATCGCGGTCGTGTTCGACGGCGGCGGCCTCGAACCGGCGCGCGCGTCGCTCGAAGCGCTGCTCGCCGACGCGCGCGCCCTCGACGACACGGAACGGTACTACGCGGACGCGCTCGCCGACGCGCGGCTCATGACGCCGTCGCCCGCGATCAGCCGCGGCGTCGTGTGGGCGAAGAGCAACATGCTGCGCATCGTCAAGCAGTATCCGCAGGGTTGGGGGGCGACGAACTCGCCGCCGTCCGACATCCTCGTCTCGCGCGACACGTCCTGGTTCGTTCACGGCTTCGATTACTTCTTGCCGCAGTTCAGTCGCGATGCGATCGGCCTGTTCAATCGCTTCCTCGAAGACTCGGGACAGGTCGTCGAGTACGTGCGCGGCGTCGGCGGATTCAGCACGTCGTACGAGCTCAACATCAACGACGACACGCCGCTGCACCTGATCGCGATCCTCCACCACTACAACGCGACGCTCGATCACGCATGGGTGACGAAGCTCGCGCCGCTCATCGTGCGGATCGCGGACTACCTGCTCGCGCAACGCGACGCGAACGGTCTCATCTACTGCGAAGCCAAGGGCGTCGACATGTTCGGCATCACGTCGTGGCGTAACATCATCCCGTACTACACGCTCGACGGCGCGGTCACGGAGATCAACGCGGAGGCCGTCTTCGCGCTCGAAGCGGCGGCGATGCTCTGCGCCGTCGCCGGCGACAACGCGCACTGGGAGCGGTACTCCGCCGAGGCGAGCGCGCTGCGCGAGAAGATGATGGCGCGCTTGTTCAACGCCGACACGTGCGAGTTCGTGCTCAACTACGACAAGCACGGGAACTACCAGGACAACTTCACCGCGGACGAGGTGTTCCCGGTCCTCTTCAACGTCGCGAACGCGGAGCAGCGGCGGGCGATCCTCGCGCGTCTCTCCGAATCCGATTTCACCACGCCCGTCGGTTTGCGCACGATCTCGACGGCGGATTCGTGGTATTTCCCATCGCACGGCTTCGGGCTTCTCGGCGGCGTGTGGCCCGATCTCACGCTGTGGTTCGCGGTCGCGCTCGCGCGCAACGGATCGATCGACGCGTGCGCGAAATGGCTCGAGGCGATCTACGCGACGATGGAAGAAGGCGCCCCGCGCAACACGGTGCCCGGTCAGTTCGCCGAGTGGTTCGACGGCGGATCGCTGACGAACCGCGGCATGTACATGTCGCCGTGGACGAGCGCGAAATATTTGTGGGCGGTCGCGGAAACGGTCTGCGGCCTCGACGGCTACCGCACGAGCGGCCGGCTCCATCTCTCGCCGATCGTTCCCTCCGGCTGGGCGTGGACTGCGGCGGCACGCGTACGCTGGGGCGCGGGCCGCTGCACGTACGTCGTCGACGCGCGGCGTAACGTCATCTACGGCGACATGCGCGAGGCGTCGGCCGAGGAGCCCTACCGCTGCGTGTACGCCGGGAAAGACGTCAGCGGCGAGGCCACGATCTCGCCGATGGAGGTCGGTGCCGTCGTATTCGAAGAGGAAGCGGGTGCGGTGCGCGCGTTTATGTGCAACATGCACGATGCGGCGCGAGACGTCTCGCTCGATTTTCGCGGCCGGACCACGCGCGTGCGCCTCGCGGCGGGCGAACTGCTCGAGGTCGTCCTCGCGGGCGTCCCTTCGGATCGGGAGACGTTTCCGATGGCCGTCGCCGCGGCCGGGGAGCGCTGAGCCGTGGGTCCGCGCGCCGGCCTCTCGACGATCTTGATCCTCGGTTCGATCGTCTTGCTCTTCGCTATCGTGTTCGGGCAGAGCATGGGCAACCGCGTGCTCAGTCAGATCGCGAGCCGCCCCTCCGAGATCTCCGCGACGCCCGTTCCCTCGCCGAGCGCGTCGGCCGACGACGAGCGGACGACCCCGCTCTGGAAGCGGCACCAAGTGATCAGCGTCGCGACCGATCCCGCGTTTCCGGACCCGCGCATCACGCCGGAACCGACGCCGCCGCCGACGCCGACGCCGACGCCTCGACCGACGGCGATGCCGACCGACATGCCGCTGCCGTCCGACGAGCCG
>CAJCIN010000021.1 GCA_903970385.1 Rhodospirillales bacterium
CGTTGCCATTCCCCGCGCGTTCAGGTCGGTTCCGAGCGCATCCTGCGGTCGTGCCAGCCGAGCCGCGTACGCGCGGTCTCCGCGACGGCGTGCGCCGCGAGCCACACGAGGTCCGGCTCGCGCGCGAACCACGTGATCTGACGGCGCGCGTAGCGACGCGTCGCGCGTGTCAGCGAAGCGCTCAGCTCGGCGCGCGAGGCCAGCCCGTCCAGGAAGGCGAGTGCCTGCGGGTAGCCGACGGCGTCCGCGGCGACGGCGTCCGCGCCGATACGCTCCGCCTCGTCGAGCAGACCGGCCGCGAGCATGGCAGCGACGCGCGCGGCGATGCGCGCGTCGATCTCGTCGCGTTCGACCTCGAGCGCGACTTTCACGTACGGGATCGCTTCCGAGCGCAACGATGCGACGTCGACGGCTCGCGTTTCGGACGGCGGCGCGAGCGCGATCTCGAGCGCGCGCGCCACGCGATACCGGTCGCCCGCATGCAGCGCGGCGGCGCGCGCGGGATCGCGCGCCGCGAGCCACGCGTGCAGCACGTCGGGCGGATGCGTCCGCGCTTCGCGCGCGATGCGCGCACGCACCGCTTCATCGTATGCCGCGGAGAGCCGCACGTCTCCGGCGAGCGCGCGGATGTAGAACCCCGTGCCGCCGGCGACGATCGCGCGTTTGCCACGCGCGCGAATGGCACGGATCGCGACGAGCGCATCGTGCGCGTAACGCGCCGCGCTGTAGCGCTCGTGCGGATCGAGGAACGCGACGAGATGGTGCGGCACGCGCGCCGTGTCCGCCGCGGTCGGTGCGGCCGTGCCGATCGACATGCCGCGATAGAGCTGCCGCGAATCGGCGCCGACGATCTCCGCATCGAAACGCTCCGCGAGCTCGATCGCGAGGGCCGTCTTACCGGAACACGTCGCGCCGGCGAGTACGAGCACGCCTTCCCCGGCGCTTGCGTTCACGTCGAGCGTTTGAACATGCGCGCGATCGCGTCCGCTTCGATGCGCACGATCGTCGGCCGTCCGTGCGGACAATGCATCGGATTCTCGCAGCGCACGAGCCGCGCGAGAAGCGCGTCCATCTCGGCGCGTTCGAGCCGGTCGCCCGCGCGGACGACGGAATGACACGCGAGCGATGCCCACACGCGTTCGGAGGCATCCAGACCGGCGACATCGTCGCCGAGATCGGCGACGTACGCGCGCACGTCGAACGAGCGCGCGCCGTAGCCGGCCGGCGTGGCCGCGATGCGGTACGCGCGTTCGCCGAACGGCTCGGCATCGAGGCCGGCGGCGGCGAGCGCGGGCCGCGACCGTTCGAATCGATCCGCGTCGTCCGCGTCGAGTTCGATCGTGTACGGAAACAGCAGCGGCTCGCTCGCGGCCGCGCCGCATCGCGCACGCTCCGCGATCGCTTCGAACGCGACGCGCTCGTGCGCCGCGTGTTGATCGACGAGGACGAGCGCACGCCCGTCGGTCGCGAGGATGAAGGTCTCGTCGAGCTGCGCGAGGATCGAGAGGTCGACCGGCGCGGGCGACGTGACCGCGTAGCCCTGCGACGATTCCCACGCGAACGTTTGCGGCGTTCCGTTCGCGACGGCGCCGTCGCTCGCGGGCGGCGAGAACGAGACGGCGTCGCGCATGCGCGCGGTCGCGTGCCGACCGAGCGTCGCCGCGATCGCGCGCCGCACGACGTCGTGTACCGCCTCGGGATGCCGGAGCCGCACGTCCGATTTCGTCGGGTGCACGTTCGGATCGACGTGATCGGGTGGGACGTCGAGAAAGAGCACGCCGTACGGGTGCCGGTTCGCCAGTGCGAACGTCGAGTAGCCGGAACTCCACGCGCCGGCGAGCAGCGTCGAACGCAAGAGCCGTCCGTTGACGAAGAGCAGTTGCATGCGGCGATCGCCGCGATCGCTGCCGGGCGCGCTCACGAACCCGCGGACGCGCGGCGTCGCACCGTTCTGCGCGTGGGCTTCGAGCGCGACGAGCGAGCGCGCCGGAACGGCGCCGAACACGTGCGCGAGCCGCTGATCGAGCGCCGGCGTGCCGGGGAACACGAACGTCGCGCGGCCGTCGTGCGCGAGCGAGAACGTGACCTCGGGATACCCGAGCGCGAGCGTCGCGAGAAACGCCGAAATCCGCGCGAATTCGGCGGACGGCGAGCGCACGTATTCGCGCCGCACGGGCACGTTGCCGAACAGTTCGGTCACGACGATCCGCGTGCCGGGCGGCGCCGCGGTCGGCTCGGGCGCCGACACGTCTCCACCGTGCGCGTCGACAGCATGACCGACGTCGCTCGCCGCGGTGCGCGAGACGAGCCGCACGCGAGCGATCGCCGCGATGCTCGCGAGGCCTTCGCCGCGAAAACCGAGCGACGCGATGCGCTCGAGATCTTCCGCACGGCCGAGCTTGCTCGTCGCGTGACGCGCGAACGCGAGGCCGAGCTCCGCCTGCGGGATGCCGCTGCCGTCGTCCGCGACCTCGATCGTGTCGAGGCCGCCGCGCGAGACGGTGACGGCGACGCGTGACGCGCCCGCATCGAGCGCGTTCTCGACGAGTTCCTTCACGACGGAGAGCGGCCGTTCGATCACTTCGCCCGCCGCGATCTGCCCGACGGTCGTCTCGTCGAGAAGACGTATCATCCTCGCCCTATACGGCGAGCGCGACGGCCTCTCCGCGCGTCGCGCGCGGCACGCGAATCGAGAAACGGCTGCCGGCACCCGGCGCGCTCTCGAGCGAGATCGTGCCGCCGGAGCGTTCGACCGCGCGCTTCGCGATCGCGAGACCGAGACCGAAGCCCTCCGCGTCGTTTCGATCGCGGCCACGGAAGAATCGCGAGAACACGCGCTCCTGCTCGTCCGCGGGAATGCCCGGCCCGCGATCGATGACGTCGACGATCGCCGCGTCGCGTTCGCCGTGCACGACGATGTCGACCGGCGAATCGGGCGCGTATTTCAACGCGTTTTCGACGAGATTCGAGATGGCGTCGTGCAATTCGCTCTCGTAGCCGCGCACGATGGCGCCCGCTTCGTTGCGCAGGACGATGCGCGGTTGCGTTTCGAGCGCCTGCAACGCCGCGACGACCTGTCCCGCGACCTCGCCGAGATCGACCGTCTCAAGCTCGCGCTCGTGCACGTTCTCGAGACGCGCGAGCACGATCAGCCGGTCGATCAGCGCCTTCATGCGGCGGCTCTCGACGAGCATCGTGTCGTAGATCTTGAGCGACGTCGCTGCGGCCGGATCGGCGTTGCCCGCACGCCGCCGCAGCACGTCGATGAACCCCATGATGACCGTGAGCGGCGTCCGCAACTCGTGGCCCGCGTCGGCGATGAACTGCCGCATGTGCTGTTCCGCGACGCGCCGTTCCTCGAACGCGGCGGTCACCTGCGCCGCGGCCGAATTATACGCCTTCGCGAGTTCGCCGATCTCGTTCCGGTCGGTCGTGACGACGGGGCGCGGGGTGAAGTCGCCCGCGCCGAACCGGTTGAGCGAAGCCGTCGTTTCGACGAGCGGACGCAGCGCTTGGCCCGTGATGTACCGCCCGAGTAGCCACGCCGCCGCGACGGCGAAGATTCCGATCGGAATCATCGCGAGCAGAAACGCGCGGATCGTTTCGTCGAGCGGCGCGGGATCGGGCATGATGCGGACGGTGCCGCCGGGGATCGCGACCGTGCGCGGGTCGATGTGCAGCAACCCGCCGAGCCCGAACGGATAGGGTCGCATACGATCGGCATGGCGTGCGAATTCTTCGTTCGGCGGCGGTCGTCCGACGGGGGGCGGCCCGGGTGGGCCGCTACGATCGAAGCCGAAGCCGCGCCGCGCCGTGACGATCCGCGGCCGGCCGTCGGGACCCGGAACGGAATCGGCGGCCGCGAGAAAGACGCCGCGCTCGCCCGCCGTCGCGAAGACGGCGACGCGCAGCCCGGGACGCGCGAGGTTCTCGACGATGTCGGGCGCTGCCGCGTGCAGCGAGCCCGAGCGAGCGATGCCGAGCCGGGCTTCGAACGGCGCCTGTCGCGCGACGGCTTCCATCGCGGTGCGGGACGCGATGCCGAACATCGAGAGCGAAAACGCCGTCACTGCCGCGACGACGATCAGCACGAGCACGATCGCCGCGAACACGTACGTCGCCGTCAGCCGCGTCGCGAGCGAACGAAACATGACCTATTCTTCGCGCAGCGAGTAACCGACTCCGCGGTGCGTGTGGATGAGGCGCTTCGGAAAGCCGTGGTCGACCTTCGCGCGCAGGTACGAGATGTACGTCTCGACGGCGCCCGGACCGACGTACCGGTCCGTTCCCCAGACTTGATCGAGCAGCTGATCGCGGCTGAAAACGCGATTCGGATTGCGCAGGAGCGCGACGAGCAAATCGTACTCGCGTGCGGAGAGCGCGATCCGTTTGTTCGCACGCGTCGCGACGCGCGTCTCGAGATTGATCTCGAGATCGGAGAACCGCACGACTTGCGGCGTCGCGAGCTTCGGCCGGCGCAGCGCCGTTTCCAAACGCGCGGTGAACTCGTTCATCTCGAACGGCTTCGAAACGTAGTCGTCGGCGCCGTGTTGCAAGCCCGCGATCTTGTCCGTCGTCTCCGTTTTTGCGGAGAGCATGAGGATCGGCGCTTCCGTCAATCTGCGGAACATCGGCAAGAGCGCGATCCCGTCGATCTTCGGCAGCATCACGTCGAGGACGATCGCGTCCGGGTGCCACTCGCGTGCGATCGCGAGGCCCACTTGACCGTCGGGCGCGGAGCGGACCTCGTAGCCGACGTCGCCGAGACCGATCTCGAGCAGATCGCGAATGTGCCGCTCGTCGTCGATGATCAGGACTCGCGCTGGTGCTTGCATCGTCCTCCCATGCTACGGAGGGTAGCTGAGAGCCGTCTGAGAGGTGAGGATTCTCACCCGCGTCTCAGACGCTTCACAGTGCGAGCGACCATACTGAGCGCATGCAAACGACGCACGCGAGGACGATCGTCTCGATCGATTTGATCGGCGATCTCGATGCCACGCTCGGTTCGATCTTCGCCGATACCCTAACCGGCCTGATCGCTTCCGGCACGACCGACGTCATCGTCATGACGAAGCACGTCGCGCTTTCCTCCGTCGAAGGCCTCGGCGTCCTCGACGCGGCGCTATCGACGGCACGCGCCGAGGGATGCTCCGTGCGGTTCGAACCCGGGAGCCGCCGGATGAAAGCCGCGCTCACCGCCGCCCGCATGGCGTTCGATCGCGACGACGTCGACCGGCCGCGGAGCGCACGGCATCTGATGATCGCACGTCATGCGGCGCGTCCGCAGTTGAAACGCACGGCGTAAGCGTCAGCGGTTCGGTTTCTCCGGATCGTGGCCCCAATTCTTGAGGCTGTACGCCCAGCGCGTCTCGGAGACGTCGCCCTTCGGCCGCTGCGCGAGATGCCGTTTGATGTACCCGACGATGCGGTGCATCTCCGCACGATCGTCATCGTCGTAATCGGAGCGCTTCGCGTGCAAAAGCTTCACGATGTGGCGTCCCGATGCGTGCCCCGTCGATTCGCGCCCCTCGTCTTTCTTCTGGCCGACCTCGCGCGATTCGTCGGTCTTCAGCCACGTCTCGAGCTGATGCGCCGTCATGTTGACGAGCGAGTGGAACTCGTCCACGATCGCATCGTCCGACGCCTTCGCCGTCTCGGCCACGCTACGACTTCTTCTTCAACGCGGCGGGTTTGTGGGCGGCCTCCGCGCCGGTTTTCGCGCTGCGTACGAGAATCTCGGGATTCTCGCACGACGCCGCAACGGTATGGCCCTTGATCTTCGTCTCGGACGTCAACGTCTTCACGACCTCACCCTCGATCGTGCCCTGGCTCGCTTTCCACTCGACGTGGTCGCCCTTCTTCAACGTCTTCTCGCTCATGCGAAGCAGCTTACCCACGGCACCGGCGATACAACATGGAGGTTAACGCGGGACGTTCTCGTGACCGTACGGACAGTGGCGGCAGGCGTTGCCGCAGCACGACCCGCGCCGCAGGTGATAGTGCGCCGTCAGCACGAGCAGGCCGCCCTCGAGATAAAAATCGCCCGGTTCGAGCCGCGGCGCCGGCGGGTCGTCAGCGCGCGACACGCAGCCGTTCCCCGAGGCTCGCATCGAGGATCCCGCGCAGCGCGCCGAGCACGATCGCGCCGGCGACGTTCGCGAGAAAGATCTCGCCGACGATCGTTGCCGAGAAACCGTCGCGTTCGTGGACGACGAGCGAATACGCGAAGAGCGTGCCCTCGTAACCCGCGAACGCCGCGAGAAACGCGAGCGGCAGTTGCCGCAAGCGGCTCGCGCATGCGGCGGCGACGAGCGTCGCCGCGAGGATCGCGGCGCCCCACGCGAACGTCGATGCATCGTGCGGATAGTGCCGGAAGCCGAAGCCGATTGCCTGATTCGCGAGCCACATCGCGCGGAGCGCGGCGAATGCCGCGCGTCGAGAGAGCGTACCGACGGCGAGCGTGGCCGCCGCCGCGAACGGCGCGATGCACAGGAAAACACAGCCGATCGCGACGCCGCCGGCGGCGAGCACGGCGGCCCGGAGAACCTCATGGTATTTCATCGCGTCGAAAGCTCCACTTGGATGCTCCGGCCCGGCGCCGGATAGCCGAAGATCGGCGCGTACGTCTCGTTTCCGAGGTTCGTGCCGCGCACGCTCAGGATCGTATCCTTCGCGACCTTGTAGCGGAGGAACGCGTCGAGCTTGTCGTAGGCGTCGTATTCTCCGATCAAGGGCGTGACGTTCGCCTTGTCGTCTCCGTCCGAGCCGACGATGCCCCAACGCATGCCGTACGACACGCGCGTGTCGCCGAGAAACGGATGCGTGAGCGAGAGCGACGCTTGACCGACGGGATTGCGCGGCAATCGCGAGCCGGTCGTGAGATCGAGCGCGCGATAGAGATTCGTATAGCTCGCTTCGGCGACGAGACCGCCGATCGGGCGCGACGACGCCGCGAAGACCAGGCCCGCCGATTCCGCGCGCTGTGCGTTGAAGGGCACGAACGTCACGGGATCGTCGACGATGAAGTTCGATCCGTTGCGGTCGAACCATCCGGCCGATAGCGTGCCGCGTCGCGCCTCGTATGCGACCGTTGCATCCGCGGTCTGCGCCTTCTCCGGCAAAAGGTTCGGATTCGAGTAGCCGGGATAGTAGAGATCTTCCAGCGTCGGCACGCGGAACGACTCGCCGAGGTCACCGGAGAAGCGCACGACGCCCGACCGGATCGTTCCGCCGAGGGACGGCGCGAGCACGCTGCCGTTCGGCGAGTCGTTCTCACCCCGCAGGCCCGCGGTCAACCGCGCGCCCGCGAACGGCGCGACGCCGAATTGAGCGTAGGCGGCGGCCTGCGCCTGCGCCTTTCCGAAGGCGTTCGCCGGAACGGCGGGCGTCGCGGGGAATCCGTCGCTCGCCGGATACCCCGGTGCGTACGGAAAGGCGAACTCGCCGCTTTCGCGCGAGAGATCGATGCCCGCGACGCCGTCGAACCGGCCGAACGCGAAGGCATCTCTGAGCGAGATCTGCGCGCGACCCGTGTCGACGTCGCTCTCACCGTTGTTGAACGCGAGATCGTCGTATGCGAGCCGCGTCTTCGAGCCCGCGAGGCTGATCGTCAACGTATTGTTCGCCGTCGCGCGTTCGAGATCGACGAGCACCGAATCCGTCGACGTGTGCTGCGTCGCGGTTTCCGATGCGAAGTCGAGAGAACCCGGCGCGCCGATGTACGTCCCCGACGCGTCGGCGCGTGCGCGCACCGTGAAGCCCGCGACGACGGGGAGATCGAGCGATAAACGACCCGTCGACTCGTCGCCCTCCGCGTTCGAACGGATGCCGCTCGCGAAATCCGACGCGCCGCCGTATGCGAGCGCGCCGTACGGGTAGGCGTTCGTCGCGACGTGACGTTCGAACGAAAAGCCGACGATGCCGTTGCCGACGGCCGCACGCACGTCACGATCGTCGAACGATCCGATCGAGGCGGCGAGATACTCGCCGCGGGGTACGCGCGTGATGATGTTGATGACGCCGCCGGACGCGCTCGTGCCGTAGAGCGTCGACGACCCGCTTTCGACGACCTCGATGCGCTGCACGCCGATCGTCGAGAATTGCGAGAGTTGCACCGCACCCGTCGTGGGATCGGCGATCGGGATTCCGTCGACGAGGATCAGCGTCTGCGCCGGCCGAGCACCGCGAATGCCGTAATCCGCCTGGGCACCGAAGCCGCCGTATGAAAAGATCTCGACGCCGGGCACCGCCTGCAACGCGTCCGCGACGCTACGATCGCCGAACGAATCGATGCGCGCGCGGTCGATCACGAACGTCGGCTGCGACGTGAGGCCGATCGGCTCGGGTTTGCGATCGTTCGTGACGACCGTGCCGATCGTACGGAGCGCGGCGGTGGGACTGGCCGACGGCGCCGGGCTCGGCGCGATATCGGCGAGGGCCGGCGACGCATGCAGCGCCGGAAACAACGCTGCAGCGAGCGCGCAGCGCAGAGAAACGTGGAACACGGTATGTACCGACCTTTTTCGCGAGGTGGTGAGATACGCGTCCGTGCCCGGTATCCTGACTCGCGGATCGATGCCGTCGTGCCCCACGCCTTCCCACCGGTCTCCCGGCAGTGACGTGGAGCGGCTCCCCGCTTACAGTGGCGCGACCGTCCCGGATTTCAACCGGGTTCCTCGATGCGCGAACGCTCGTCTCTTGAGTCTGCGCGCGGTCTCGGAAGTCCTCCGGACTCTCTCGGTTGACATCCGCGGCGTGTCTCTGCCAACGTGGGCGACATGAGCGCACGCGCGATCATGGTCCTCGGCACGGCATCGCACGTCGGCAAATCCGTTATCGCCGCCGCGCTCTGCCGCATTCTCGCGAACGACGGCGTGCGCGTCGCGCCGTTCAAAGCGCAGAACATGTCGCTCAACTCCGCGGCGACGCCGGACGGCCGAGAGATCGGCCGCGCTCAAGCGATGCAGGCCGAAGCCGCGCGCGTGATGCCGACGGTCGACATGAATCCGATCCTGCTCAAACCGACGTCCGACCGGTCGTCGCAAGTCGTCGTGCTCGGACGCGTTCACTCGGTACAGTCGGCAGCCGACTATCACACGCGGCGCACGGTCGACTTCTTTCCGATCGTCTGCGAGGCGTACGAACGGCTCGCGCAAACGCACGACGTGATCGTCCTCGAAGGCGCCGGCTCGCCCGCGGAGATCAATCTGAAGGCGACGGACATCGTGAACATGCGTATGGCCGCGGCGGCCGACGCGCGCTGCCTGCTCGTCGGCGACATCGATCGCGGCGGCGTGTTCGCGTCGCTGCTCGGCACGCTCGAACTCCTGGACGCGGAGGAACGTGCGCGCGTCCGTTCGTTCGCGATCAACAAGTTTCGCGGCGACCTCGCGCTGCTCGCGCCGGGCGTCGCCGACATCGAATCGCGCGTGCGCGTACCGTGCGCCGGCGTGATTCCGTGGCTCCGCGATCTCGATCTCGACGAGGAAGATAGCGTTTCGCACGATGACGCGCCGAGGATCGCTCGGCGCGGTTGGAACGCGACGGACGCCGATACGGTGCGTCCGCTGCGCGTCGCCGTCGTCGCGCTGCCGTACCTCGCGAACGCGACGGACTTCGCCGCGCTCGCGACGGAGCCCGACGTCGATCTCGCGTACGCGACGCGGGCGGACGACCTCGCGCATGCCGACGTCGCGATCGTGCCGGGCACGAAAGATACGCTCGCCGATCTGCGCTGGCTGCGCGAGCGCGGTCTCGACGCCGCGCTCGTCGCGTTCGCGCGGCGACGTTACGTGTTCGGCATCTGCGGCGGACTGCAAATCCTCGGCCGCCGCATCGCCGATCCGCACGGAACGGAGAGCGGCGGCAGCGAGGCGGGCCTCGATCTGTTGCCGGTGACGACCGTCCTCGCGCGCGACAAGGTCACCGAGGCCGTCCGTGTCGGCGTCGCCGCGTGGCCGAACATCGAAGGCGACGGCTACGAGATTCACATGGGACGGACGACACGCGACGCGACGTGCGCGCCGTTCGCGCACGTCCGGCGTTCGAACGGCGATCTCATCGACGACGGCGCCGTGTCCGCGGACGGACGCATCGCCGGCACGTACGTGCACGGGCTGTTCGCGAACGATGCGCTGCGGCACGCGTTCGTTCGCGACGCGCGAGCACGCGCGGGACTCGCACCACCGGTGCGGCCCGTCGCGAGCGGGGCCGCACGCGACGCGCGCTTCGACCGTCTCGCGGACCACGTGCGCGCGGCATTGTCGCTCGACACGCTGCTGCGATGAGACGCGCGCATCTCGCGGCGGCGTGTGCCCTCGATGCGGTGCTCGGCGATCCGCGGGCACTGCCGCATCCCGTGCAAGCGTTCGGCGCCGTCATCGCGTACGTCGACCGCCGGCGCGGGCCGGCGACGCCGGCCGTCGAGTTCGCGACCGGCGGCGCGCTCGCGGCCGGGCTCGCCGCCTGCGCGTGGTTCGCCGGACGCGCGGCCGATCGCGGCCCGATCGCACTCCGCACGATCGTCGCCGCCTCGACGCTCGCGGCCCGCAGCCTCGACGACGCCGTGCGCGCGGTGGAAGCCGCGCTGCTCGCGCACGATCTCCCGGCCGCCCGCCTCTGCGTCGCACGCATCGTGGGTCGCGACACGGGCGAGCTCTCGGCGAGCGACGTCGCTCGCGCGGCGCTCGAGACGCTCGCGGAGAGCTTCTGCGACGGCATCGTCGCGCCGCTGCTCGCGTTACGCCTCGGCGGTTGCGCCGCGGCGCTCGCGTTCAAGGCGATCTCGACGCTCGATTCGACGATCGGGCACATCGAGGCGCCCCACACCTTTTTCGGGCGCGCGGCCGCACGCGCGGACGACGTCGCGAACTACGTTCCGGCACGGATCGCCACGCTCGCCATCGCGGCGGCGGCGGCGCTCTCCGGCACGGGCGCGCGTGCGGCGCTGCGCGTCGCCTGGGCCGACGCTGCCTCGCATCGCAGCCCGAACGCCGGCTGGCCCGAAGCCGCGCTCGCCGGTGCGCTCGGCGTGCGGCTCGGCGGCGACAACCGCTACGCCGGCGTCCTCGTACGCGGTGCCGCGTTCAACGCCGGCGCGCGCGAGCCGCACGCGATCGATCTGACACGCGCCCGCCGCATCGTGCGCGTCGCGGCCGGGCTGTGCGCCGTCGCCGCGTGCGCGTCGTGAAGGCGGTCCACGGCGGCGACATGCACGCGCTCGGCTCCCGGCTCGGGCGCGATCCCGCGTCGTTGCTCGACTTCAGCGCGAACGTCAACCCGCTCGGGCCGCCCGACGGCGTACGCGCCGCGCTACGCGCGATCGCGACGGATCCGGCGGAGATCGAGCGTTACCCGGACCCGCGCTACGTCGCGTTGCGAAACGCGTTCGCGACGCGCCACGGCGTCGATGCCGATCGCATCGTCGTCGCCAACGGAAGTGCGGCGCTCGTCGGAGCGGCACTTCGCGCGCTCGATCCGAAACGCTGCGTGGTCTCCGTGCCGGCTTTCAGCGAGTATGCGAAGGGGCTGCACGACGCGCGTGTCGAGCCGATCGAGGTGCCGGTCGATCCCGTCACCTTCGCAGTCGACGATGCCGCGCTCGTCCGCGCCGCGGAGACGAGCGGCGCGACCGCGTGTCTTCTCTCGAATCCGAACAATCCGACCGGCGTGCTGACGCCGCGCGCGACGATCGTCGCCCTGGCCGCCGCGCTGCACGCTCTCGGCCGCACGCTGATCGTCGATGAAGCCTTCGTCGACTACGTCCCGCACGCGTCGTGCGTCGACGATGCGGCAGGTGCGATCGTCTTGCGATCGCTGACGAAGTTTTACGCGATGCCGGGTATTCGCATCGGCTACGCCGTCGCGCCGGGCGCGCTCGCCGAGCGCGTCGCGGACGCGCTCCCGTCGTGGCCGGTCGGCGCGATCGAGCAACGCGTCGCAATCGCCGCGATCGCCGACGCGGGCTACGACGCGCGAACGCGCTCGATCAACGCCGTCGAACGCGAACGTGTCCGCGACCGGCTGGCGAACCTCGGCTATCGCATCTCTTCGTCCGCGGCAAACTTCTTGCTCGTGGACGTCACGTGCTGCGGCACGACCGCCGACCGCTTCGCTGACGATCTCGCGTCACGGTTCGGTATCGCCGTTCGCGCGTGCGACGATTATCACGGCTTGCCGGCACGCACGTTCGTGCGCGTCGCGATCCGCTCGCGGGCCGACGACGACCGCCTCCTCGTGGCGTTCGCGGCGCTACGCGGCGTTTGAGACCGGCCTCGCGAAGGCAACTGGGGAGCGGACGCAGGTGCGCACCGGATGAGGAGCTTTCGTGATCGAGACCACCATGGAATCGCCGTCGGACGCGGGAACGAGGCCCGCTCCGCCGTGCACGCTCGTCATCTTCGGGGCGGGCGGCGATCTCACGAAGCGCCTGCTCATGCCCGCACTGTACAACCTCGCCGGCAGTGGTCTGCTGAACGACGGTCTCGAGATCTTCGGTCTCGACCACAACGAACGTACGACCGAGCAATGGCGCGCCGATCTGACCGAAACGATGCAGTCGTTCACGAGAGACAAGGCGGCCGAATTCCATCCCGGCTCGATCGACGAAAAACAGTGGGGCTTCATCGTCGATCGCACGACGTACGTGGTCGCGGACTTCGCGGAGCAAAGCGGCTATCGCGACCTCGCGACGCGCCTGAGCGGTAACGCCGTCTTCTATCTCGCAGTTGCGGACCGGTTCTTCGGTCCGATCGTCGACAATCTCGGTGAGGCGGGCCTGCTCGCAGAAACGCCGGACGCATTCCGGCGCATCATCATCGAGAAGCCGTTCGGTTCGGATCTGCCGTCGGCGCAAGCGCTCAACGCGCGCATCACGAAGATCGCGAGCGAGTCGCAGATCTATCGCATCGACCATTTCCTCGGTAAGGAGCCCGTGCAGAGCATCATGGCGATGCGCTTCGGCAACGGGCTCTTCGAACCGATGTGGCGGAGCGAACACGTCGATCACGTGCAGATCACCGCGGCCGAGACGATCGGCGTCGCGGAACGCGGCGGCTTCTACGAGGCCACGGGCGCGCTACGCGACATGGTGCCGAACCATCTCTTCCAGCTGTTGACGATGATCACGATGGAGGCGCCGAATTCGTTCGAACCGGAGAACGTACGAACGGAGAAAGCGAAGCTCGTCGAGGCGATCAAGCGCGTCGATCCGAGCGAGGTCGTGCGCGGGCAATATACCGCGGGCGCGATCGACGGAGCGCCGGTCACCGGCTATCGCGACGAACACAACGTCGCCAAGGACAGCGCGACCGAAACGTACGCGGCACTGCGCGTCGACATCGAAAACTGGCGCTGGAGCGGCGTACCGTTCTACCTGCGCACGGGAAAACGTTTACGAGCGCGGCTCACGACGATCGCGATCCACTTCAAACCGGCGCCGTATCGCATCTTCCGCGACACGCCCGTCGAGAAGCTCACGCCGAACGTGCTCACGCTGCTCATCTCGCCGCAGCAAGGCATGACGACCGATTTCAGCGCGAAAGTGCCGGGGCCCGCGATGCGTCTCGGCCGCGTGTCGGCGGAATTCATGTACGACGACTTCTTCGACGAACGACCGAACGTCGGCTACGAGACGCTGATCTACGATTGCATGATCGGCGACGCGACGCTCTTCCAACGCGCCGATCAGATCGACTCGTCGTGGGCGGCGGTGCAACCGGTCCGCGACGCGTGGAACGCGGACGGCGGCGAGCCGCTCGAATTCTACGCCGCCGGCAGCGACGGCCCGGCCGGCGCCGACGCGCTGCTCGCGCGCGACGGGCGCCGCTGGTTACCGCTCACGAGCGATGCCGACGCCCGGCGCCGCGCGATCCCGCACTAGCAGACTAACCTGAACGAGATGGTCGCGCGGGCGCCTTGATAGCGGGTGGATTTGGAACGGTCGGAACCGGCGCGTGCGGCGCGTTTATCGAATCGCGCCCGACCATCGCCATTCGCTCGCGGCCGTGTCCGACGGGTGCGGCGACGATGCGGTAATCGAACGCCATCGACGAGCGGCCGCCTTGCGACTCGCGCACGATGAAGCCCGAGGCCGACTCGCTCGCGATGTAGAGCCCGCGCGAATCGCCGTGCGGGGTGACGAAGACGCGGTACGGAGTCGTCGTATCGATCGTACCGGCGAAGGTCGGATCGAGCCGGACGCTCGACGCACCGCCGACGAGTTGCGCCGTTCCCGTATCCTCGATCGTCGGCGCCGTCGTCTTCGTGCTGTAGGCCATCGCCGATCCGCCACCCTGGGTGCGCGCGAACGTGTAAAGGCCGCCTTTGTACGACACGTTGCCGCTACCGTCGACGTAGAAAAGATTGTTCCCGTTCGGATCGGTACCGACGAGCGGAAAGCCCGTCGACGGCGCACGCCCGACGACGCCGATGTAACTGCCTCCGAAGTCGCCGGCGTTTCCGTTCGTGTTACGGCCGTAGACGGCTACCACCGGGGTGCTGGACGAGCCACCGGTGTTCGCGACGACGCCGTATCCGCTGCTCGACGAAGCATCGACCGCGGTGCCGGATCCCGTGCTTTGTCCGTACACGGCGTACCCGGAACTCGTGATGCCGTCGACACCGCTCCCTGAGGCGTCGGTCCCGTAAACTCCGGCCGTGCCGCTCGAAACGCCGACGACGCCATAACCACTCGAAGCAACGCCGTAGAGACCGTAACCGTCGTCCGTGAGGCCGTATACACCGTAGCCGCCCGGTGCGGAGCCGTACACGCCGATACCGCTCGCCGTATAGCCGTAGACGCCGGTACCGTTCGACATCGTACCCACGACGCCGGCAGTTCCGGACGTCGATTGCCCGAAGACGCCGTCGCTCGAAGACGACGTCGCCTTGAGACCGTAGTTGGACGTGCTGGCTCCGCGCAACCCCGTGCCGGACTTACTCGTGCCGTAAACGGCGACGCCCGAACTCGAATTCGTCACGTTGAAGCACGGCGACGTGCCGGTCGACGAACACGTGATCGAACTCGCGACGGCCTGAACGATGGCGGCGGCGCCGGCGCGATCCGTCGCGGCGAATACCATGGCTCCCGCGACGAAGACCGCCCCGAGGACGAGGAACGACGCGGCGGCCGAACGGCGCGCTCTGTGAATCAGCGACATGACGAAACTCCTTACGATGAAGAACTAGGGCGCTTCCGGTCCACCGGACGATCGTACGACGTTGCCGTGCCGCCTGCGTGCGGCTTCCGCGAGCTGCGAAGCATGACGCGCAGGCGACATCGCAGGACGGTCGCCGCACCGCCATGGCTACGGCTCTGTGTTCGGATGCGTTGCTCCCGTGGGCGCTCGCTCCATACTGCCGGATGCGCCTCCGCGCGGCAAGCGAGACTCGCACGATTAACTCGCACAAGTAGCCCTAGGGCGAAAACTCACCAACGCGGAGCGCCGGCATACGGTAACGCCCCGTTCGGTTCGAAGCCCGCGAGCGCGCGCGGCACGACGTCGATTTCACGCGACTGCCAGAGCGGCAGAAACGGAACGTCGGTCGCGACCGTCCGTTCGAGCCGCCGTACGACCGCGATCCGGCGAAGCCGACCGAACGTTCGCGAGGCGTCGCGAAGCAACGCGTCGGCCTCCGCGTTACAATATCGCGCCCAGTTGAAGCCGCTCGGAGCGCGTTCGCGACACGCCACGAGCCACGTCTCATCGGGGTCGACGTCGGCACTGTACGCGACGAGCGCGATGTCGAATCGGCCACGTGCGAGCGGGCCGCCATCCGCCGCGGTCGCGTAGAACTGCGTCGCGAGATAGGGCTGCAGAGCGAGACGTATCCCCGCGCGCGCGAACTGCTCTTGAAGCAGCACCGCTGCCGTTCCCATCGCGGCCGAGGCGTTCGAAAATGCCATGCGCAACTCGAGATCGCGCCCGTCCTTACGCCGCACGCCGCTCGACGCGCGCGTCCAGCCGAGCTTGTCGAGCGCGCGCGATGCGGCCGCCGCATCGAAGCGCGGCCACGGCGCCGCCGGATCGTCGGCATACGAAAACAATCCGCGCGACGCATCGGACGCCGGCACCGCGCCGCGATACGTTTGGCGGGCGAGCGTCGCCGCGTCGACGGCCATCGCGAGCGCCCGGCGCATCGTGCGCGATACGAGCGGCGCGCGTTCCATGTTGAAGACGAGCGTCGTCGCGCCCGTGTACGGCACGTTCGTCACGCGCGCGTCCGGCAGTTCCCGATAACGTGCGAAGAGGGCGGGATCGGCGCCGAGCACCCCGTCGAGTTCTCCCGTGCGCAACTGGACGAGCGTCGTCGTCGTGTCCGGCACGTAGCGGAGTTCGAGAGCCGGGAGATGGGGAGTGCCCGCAAAATAGTCGCGATCGGCTTCGAAGCGCACGCTCGCGCCCCGCGTCCAGCGCGTCACGCGATACGGGCCCGATCCGACCGGCATCGATGCGAACGGCACGCGATCGAGGCTCGCGTAGCGCGCGAGGAGATGGCTCGGCAAGATCGCCGCGTTCGTATCCGGCGTCAGCAGAAGTCCGACGATCGCGGCATCCGGCGTGCGGACGCGGACCCGTACGGTCGCGACATCGGGCGTCTCGACGCGCTCGATTCGATCGTACGGATCGCGCGAACCGATCGTGTTCCGTGGGCTCTGCAACGCGCGGATCGTGAATGCGACGTCGGCGCTCGTGAGCGGCGCACCGTCTTGCCATCGTACGCCGCGCCTCAGATGATAGGTGATCGTCCGACCGTCGCGCGCGATCCCGCCGTTGACGAGCGTCGGCTCGGCGAGCGCGATGTCCGGAACGAGCGTCCCGTCCGGTCGCGGCCGCAGGAGAAACGAGAACGCGAGCGCATCGATCGCGGATCCGTTCGCGCCGGAGAGATAGATGGGATCGAGCGAATTCAACCGTTCCGCGAACGCGAGCCGTAACGTCCGCTCCGGCGGAGCGCGATGCGGCGCACACGCGCTCGCGGCGAGAACGAACGCGAGCGCGCACGGCACGACGGCGAGCCGCCGCACGTCGCCTACGAGAGCCCGAGCGCCAGTTGCGTTTCCTCGCGACCGTCGGGCGCCGCGAGACGCGACCGCAGCGGCACTTGCGCGTCGAGTGCCGGCCGCTCGCCGAGCGCGCCCGCGATGTCTTTCGCGCGCGCGATCACGCCCGCCGGCAACCCGGCCATCTTCGCGACCTCGATCCCGAACGACCGCGACGTGCTGCCCGCGATGACGCGATGCGAGAACACGGGCGCGCCCGCACGCGTGTTCTCGACGGCGGTCACGTGGAAGTTCGCGACGAGCGGCCAGCGGTCGGCGAGCGCCGTCAACTCGTGGAAGTGCGTCGCGAAGAGCACCATCGGCGCGTGCGCGTCGAGCCCGAGCAGGTATTCGCAGATCGCCTGCGCGATCGACAGACCGTCGATCGTGCCCGTCCCGCGGCCGACCTCGTCGATCAGCAGCAGACTGCGCCGCGTGCAGCGGCGCAAAATGTTCGACGCCTCCGACATCTCGACGTAGAACGTCGATTGTCCGGACGCGAGATCGTCGCCCGCGCCGATGCGCGTGAAAATGCGCTCGACGATGCCGAGCTCCATCGAGCGTGCCGGAACGAACGCGCCGATCTGCGCGAGGATGACGAGGAGCGCCGTCTGCCGCAGATACGTCGACTTCCCGCCCATGTTCGGGCCCGTCAGCAAGATGAACCGGCCGTCGTTCTCGGCGAGGTGCAGGTCGTTCGGCACGAACGCGTCGCCCGCGAGCGCTTCGATCACGGGATGCCGGCCGTCGACGACGTCGAGCGTGGAGTCGTCCGCGAACCGCGGCCGCACGTAGCCGCGTTCGGCCGCGACCTGCGCGAGCGCGCACGCCACGTCGAGCTCGGCGATCGCGTCGGCCGTTGCGAGCAACGCTTCCACGCGGCTCGCGACCGACTCGACGAGGTTCGCGTACAGCGCTTCCTCGAGCCGCAGCTGGCGCGATTGCGCGCTCGAGATCGCGATCTCGAGTTCCTTGAGTTCGGGGATCACGTAACGCTCGCCGCTCGTGAGCGTCTGCTTGCGCACGTAGTCCGCGGGCACCATCGCGAGATTCGATTTCGAGACTTCGATCGCGTAACCGAACGCGCTCGCGTACTTGACCCGCAGACCCTTGATGCCGGTCCGCTCGCGCTCGCGCTCCTCGAGCGCGGCGATGCGCTCGCGCGCGTTGCCGCGCAACTCGACGCATTCGCGCACGTCGGGCGACGCGTCGGGCCGGATGACGCCGCCGTCGACGAGCGTGGCGGGAAGATCGTCGCAGAGCGTCCGCTCGAGCTCCGCGAGCAACGCCGCATGATCGCCGATCCGCTCCGCATACGATGCGAGCGCGGGCGGCAACGCCGCGCGGAGCGGCCCGAGCAGCGCGAGGGTGCGACGCAGCGATCCGAGATCGCGCGGCAACGCGCGGCGAAAACGCACCTTTTGCGCGATCCGTTCGAGATCGAAGGTGCCCGCGAAGAACTCTTGCAGCGCGGCGCGCGCGGGATAATCGCCGACGAGCGTTTCGACGCGATCGGCGCGCTCCGCGATCGCCGCGCCGTCGACGAGCGGCGCGAGGATCCAGCGCGCGAGCAGGCGCGAACCCATCGCGGTCTTGCAGCGGTCGATCGTCGCGAGCAGCGTCGCCTTCGCGTTCGCGCCCTGCGACTTCGTGAGGTCGAGGTGCTTGCGCGTGTTCGCGTCGAGCGCGACGAACGTGCGCGCGCGATAGAATTCCGGATCGCGCATCAAGCCGGCCGGCGCCGCGAACCCGACGCGTCGCACGAACGCGCCGAGCGCGTCGAGCGAGCGTCGCATCGCGAGCGACTCGTCGAGCGAGAAGCCGTCGATCGGCGCCGGGTCGCGGCGTTCGACCGCGGCGAGCGGCGGTGCCGTCACGCGGATCAACGGTAGCTGCGCGCGGATCGCGTCGCGGATCTGCGGCGGCAGGTCGGCGACGATTTCCGCAGGCCCGAGCCGGACGAGCTCCGCGAGCGTCTCCTCGAGGCCGCCGTCCCCGCCGTACGCCGTCGCGGCCGCGCGGCCGGTCGAGATGTCGGCGTACGCGATGCCGATCGTGTCGCCCGCGAGCGTCAAGGCGGCGAGGTAGTTGTTGCTCCCGCGATCGAGGAGATGCTCCTCGATGAGCGTGCCGGGCGTCACGACGCGCGTGACGTCGCGGCGCACGAGCTTGTTCGGGATCGGCACCTCGAGCTGATCCGCGAGCGCGACGATGCGCTGCTGCGCCACGAGCTCCGCGAGGTATTTGTCGAGCGCGTGATGCGGCACGCCGGCCATCGCGACGCGCTGACCGCCCCCCGACTCCTTCGACGTGAGCGCGATCTGGAGCGCCGCGGCGATGGTCGAGGCATCGTCGCCGTACGCCTCGTAGAAGTCGCCGACGCGCGAGAGCAAGATCGCGTCGGGATACCGCGCCTTCATGGAGAAGTACTGCTCGAGCATCGGCGAGTACCGGACCTCGCTCACGCGCACGCTCGATCGAGGATGCCGCTCATGAAAACGTTCGTTGTCCTTCGCACGTGCGCGATCGTCGCGGCGCTCGCGATCGCGGTGCCGCGGCAAGCGCGCGCCGACGACGCGACGTCGTTCGCCGCCGATACGAAGCGCTTTGCCACGCTGCGCAGCTTCCGCCTGCAGATCGACTCGATCTCACCGGATGCCGGCATCTCGTCGGAACGGCTCGCATACGTCGCGCCCGATTCGTTACGCGTCGACATGCCCGCGAAGCATTTCACCGCCGTCATCATCGGACAGTATCTCTGGCTACGCGGCCGCACCGGCCGATGGCACCGCGCGCGTATGACCGCGGAGACCGACGCCCTCGCGGCCGTTCGCGAAACGGCAGAAATCGGGCGGCACGTTTCCGGAAAGGCCGTACGTCTGATCGGAGATGCGACGCTGCACGGCGATCCGATGCGCGTGTATGAGATCGCGGCGCCGGGTCGCGACGCGACGACCGGCGCGACGGAGCGCATCTGGATCGGGACGCGCGACGGCTATCCGCACCGCATCGAACAACGCGACGGCGCGTTCGCGTCGACGGCCACCTATTCGTCGTTCAACCAGCTCATCAGCGTAACGCAATGAGGTCGATCGTCGCGCGCGCGTCCACGCGCCGGGCGGCGCCGTCGTAGCGCTCCGCGGTCGCGAGCAGCTCGCCCGCACATCCCCACGTGAACGCCTCATCCACACGAACGTCGATCCACGGCCGTACCGCGAGCTCCGCCTGCGAGAACGAACCGAGCGGAGCGATCACCGTCACGTTGTCGATCGTCTTGGCCGCGATCTTCGCCGGATCTTTGCGCGATGGGCCCTGCACGAGCGCTCGCACGACGGTGCCGCGTTTCCGCTCGTGCCACGCGCGTACGTGGCGATCGACGACGGCGGCGAGGCGGCGCAAGCGTTCGTTGCCGATCTCGGGCGCGATCTGATCCCAGAGCGCCGCCGGCGTCCCGCGACGCGGCGAATAGACGAACATGAACGCTTGCGCGAAGCCGATCTCGTCGCAAAGCGCGAGCGTGGCTTCGAAATCGTCGTCGCTCTCGCCGGGAAACGCCACGATCAGGTCGGTCGTGAGCGCCCAGTCGGGACACGTCTCGCGAAAGAGCGCGATCTTGTCGCGATAGTTCGCGACCGTATATTTGCGGTTCATCCGCCGCAGGATCGGATCGGAACCGCACTGCACCGGCAGATGGAAGCGCGGGTTGAGCTGCGGCAACGCGCCCATCGTCGCGGCGAGCTTCGCCGTGTAATCCTTGGGATGCGACGTGAGAAACGTGAGACGGTCGAGACCGTCGAGCGCGGCGACGGCCACGAGCAGATCGGCGAAGTCCGCCCCCGACGCGGGCTCCGCGTACGCGTTGACCGTCTGCCCGACGAGCGTGATCTCGCGCGCGCCGCGCTCGATCGCGCGACGGCATTCGGCGAGGATGTCGCCGATCGGCCGGTTGTCGAATCGTCCGCGCACGTGCGGAACGATGCAGTACGTGCAGTAGTACGAGCAGCCGCGCTGCACGTTGACGAACGCGCGGACGTGCGCGAAGGCGTCGCCGACGCAGTCGCCGCGTCCGCCGAGCGGGTCGACGAGGAGGCGTTGCTCCGTGAGATCCTCATCGTCTTCGGCGAAGGCATCGTGCCATTCGGCGAGCGCGTCGCCGAGCCGCGCGAGATCGCGCGTGCCGAAGACCGCGTCGACGTACGGCGCCTTTCCCTGCATCCGATCGCGATCTTGTTCGGCGAGGCAACCGCAGACGACGATCTTCACGCTCGGATTCGCCGCCTTGAGCGCCTTGAAGTGTGCCATCCGGCCGTACGCGCGTTTCTCGGCGTTGTCGCGGACCGTGCAGGTGTTGAGCACGACGACGGTCGCCTGCGCGGCATCGGCCGTGACGGCGTAGCCCGATGCCGACGCGCGGTTCGCGATGTACTGCGAATCGGCTTCATTCATCTGGCAGCCGAACGTTTCGATGTAGATGCTCGCCATGGCTCAGGGCGTCTTCGACATATCGTCCGACAACTTTTCAAGGAGCGCGAGCGGCAGATAGAGCTTGCCGCCGATCGACTCCGGCGCGGCGTCGAGCGCGATTTGCGCGCCGTCGTAGCGCACCGACGTGTCGCCGAAGTGCGCGACGACGACGTGGCCGTTCGAACGGACGACGATCTTCGTTCCGGAAATCTCGTACGCATCCGCACCGATGTAATCGTCCGCGGGAGCGACGACGGCCGAGCGCGCTTCGGCGACCGCACGTTCGGCGTGCAGCACGAGTTGCGTCGGCGTGTCCGGCAGTACCGTGAACGTCCGCGTCGTGCGACCCTGCGCCGTGGTGAACGTGAGGTGATGGACGCCGGCGGAGAGCGTCACGGGCGCGCCGGGCGAATTCTTGAACGCCGCGCCGTCGAGTTGCAGGGCGGCTCCCGGCGGCACGTCGCGCAGGATCACGCTCCCGGTCGGACCGTCGGTGAACGCGCGCGGGCCGGCCACGAGCCGCGTGCTCGACATGGCCGTCCCCCCCGCCGGCACGCTGACGTCGATCTCGGTGACGACCCAGCCGGTGCGCGAGATCGTGAGCGAATGGTGGCCGGACGCGATCGCATCGACGAGGACGGGCGTTCGCCCGACGTAGGTGCCGTCGATCCAGATGTTCGCCGCCGCCGGCAGCGTGGTCACGTACACCGCGCCGCTCGCATTGCCGGCGGTCGCGGCCGTGCCGGCCACCGCGAGAAACAGGAGGAACGACGCGAAGCACGCCGCGATTCGGTCCTTCATCGCCGAAACGGTTCGCCACGCGGTACGCGGGGTCCGCGCGGCGAACGGTCCCATCGTGAGTTCGACTGAGTCCATCGAGGTCGCCGCCAAGGTACGGCCGGCGACCGTCGCCATCGTCGGGCGTCCGAACGTCGGTAAGAGCGCCTTGTTCAACCGGTTGATCGGGAAACGCATGGCGATCGTCGACGACACGCCGGGCGTCACGCGCGACCGTCTCTACGCGCTCGCGGAGTGGCGCGGCCGCACGTTCAGCGTCATCGACACCGCCGGCATCGATCCGGACGCGCTCGGCAGCGACGACATGGCGCGTCAGACGCGCGCTCAAGCCGAGATCGCCGCGAACGACGCCGACGTGATCGTCTTCGTCGTCGACGCCGCGGCCGGGCTCTCGCCGCTCGACGACGACGTCGTGCACATCATGCGCAAGACGCGCCGCCCCGTCGTCCTGTGCGCGAACAAGGCCGAGTCCGATCGCGTCAAGCGCGAGATTCCGGGGGAATTCGCGCGTCTCGGTTTCGGCGAACCGATCGCGGTCTCGGCGCTGCACGGCGAAGGCACGGGCGATCTGCTCGATGCGATCGTCGACCGGCTGCCGGCCGAGACGGACCTGCCGCTCGAAGCGACGGAACTCGCGCTCGCGATCGTCGGCCGGCCGAACGTCGGGAAGTCGTCGCTTCTCAACGCGCTGATCGGCGAGGATCGTTCGATCGTCTCGAACGTGCCGGGCACGACGCGCGACGCGATCGACACGCTGTTCCAACACGACGAACACACGATCCGTCTGATCGATACGGCGGGCGTGTGGCGCAAGACGAAGCATCACGGTTCGATCGAATACTACGCGTCGCTGCGTTCGCTCGGCGCGATCGCGCGCTGCGACATCGCGATCCTCGTCATCGATACGATGCAGGGCATCCTCGATCAGGATCGCCGGCTCGCGGGCATGGTGCTCGAGGAGCGCAAAGGCCTGATCGTCGTCGGGAACAAGTGGGATCTCGCGCTCCAACAAGACGAGGAGTACAGCCAGTCCGAGCTGATCGACGTGATTCACGAAAACATGCCGTTCGCGTCGTTCGCGCCCGTGACGTTCCTCTCGGCGCTCACGAAACGCCGGTTGAACGGATTGCTCCCGCTCGTGATGCGCGTCGCGGCGAACCTCGACCGACGCGTGCCGACCCCGCAACTCAACGGCATCGTGCGCGACGCGGTCTACGCGCACCCCGCACCGATGCGCGGCGGGAAGCCGCTCCGCGTCTACTACGTCGCGCAGGTCGCGACGCATCCGCCGCTCTTCATCTTCCACTGCAACGATCCGGATCTCGTGACGCCGAGCTACAAGCGGTTCCTCGAAAACACGTTGCGCGCGAACTACGATTTCGAAGGCGTGCCGCTCGGTCTCGAATTCCGCGCGCGACGGGACGAGGACGCGGAGCGCAAGGCGTGACCCCGACGTTCTTCAACATGCCCGGCATCATCGCGGTGCTCGGCTGGCCGTACGTCGCCTTCGCATTCCTCGTCGGCTCGATTCCGTTCGGCGTCATCGTCGGTCGCGCGTTCTTCAAACGCGACATACGCGCGGCGGGCTCGGGAAATATCGGCGCCGCGAACGCGTTGCGGACGCTCGGCACCGGCGCCGGTCTCGCCGTGCTCGTGCTCGACGCGCTCAAGGGTGTCGTCGCGGTCGAGGTCGCCGCGTGGCTGCTCCTCCGCATCCCGCTGCAGATGCCGTTCGGCAGCGGCGAGTTCACGATGGGGTATCCGCATCAAGCGTACGATTTGATGCCGGTCGCCGGGCTCGCCGCGGTGTACGGTCACTGCTACACGCCGTGGCTTCGGCTGCGCGGCGGGAAGGGCGTCGCGACGTATCTCGGCGCGACCCTCGTCCTCTCGTGGCCCGCGGGCATCGCGTTCGCTCTCGTCTGGCTTCTCGTCGTCATCCCGACGGGTTTCGCATCGGCGGCCTCGATCGCGGGCGTCATCGTCGCGGGCGTCGTGCTCGTAGCCACGGGAGCACACTACGGGGCGAGCGGATTGCTGTACGCGTTTCTCTGCGCGTTCGTCATCGTGCTCAAACATCGCGAAAACATCGTCCGGCTCTCGGCGGGTACCGAGAACCGGCTGCAATTGCTCAAGCGCTGAAGGCGGCCCACGGCGAAATGCCGTACACCTGGGCCCGATGATATCTTCGAACGATTTCCGCAACGGTGTGACCATCGTGATCGAGGGTCAGTTGTGGACGGTCATCGAGTTCTTGCACGTCAAGCCCGGTAAGGGTTCGGCGTTCGTGCGCACGCGCTTGAAAAACGTGAAGACCGGCGCGTCGGTCGAGCGCACGTTTCGCGCGGGCGAGAAGCTCGAGCGCGCGACGGTCGACAACCGCGAGATGCAGATGCTCTACAACGACGACGACGGCTACCACTTCATGGATGCCGAGTCGTTCGAGAACTTCACGCTCCAGAAAGAATTGATCGGCGATCCGGCCGACTTTCTCAAAGACGGCATGAAGATCGACGTGCAATTCCACGACGGCACGCCGATCGGCGCGAGCCTTCCCTCGCACGTCGAACTCCGCGTCGAGGATACGGACCCCGGCTTCAAGGGCGACACCGCGACGGGTTCGACGAAACCCGCGAAGCTCGAAACGGGCGCATCCGTCCAAGTGCCGCTCTTCGTGAACCCGGGCGACCTGATCCGAATCGACACGCGCGATCGGCGTTATATCGGCCGCGTGCAGTAAGCCGTGATCGCGGGACCGTTCTTACGGCCCGTCGAGATGGCTGCGCTCGGCGCCGGCGCGGCGACGATCGGTTCGCTCGCCGGACTCGGCGGCGGCTTCATCGTCGTTCCGGCCCTGCGGCTCGCGTTCGGCGCGGCACCCGACGAGGCCGCGGGAACGTCGCTCGTCCTCGTGCTCGCGAACGTCGCGAGCGCGTCGTTCGCATTCGTTCGGCAGGGTCGCGTCGATCTGAAGCTCGCGGCGATCGTCGGCATCGCCGCGATCCCGACGAGCGTCCTCGGCGCCCTCGTCGTGCATCGCGCGACCGCGACGGCCTTCGACACACTGTACGCGGCGATGCTCGCGATCTTCGCCGTGACGCTGTTCCGGCGGCCCGGCGCGCACGCGACCGGCCGCGTGGCGCGGCTGCCGTGGTCGCGCGAACGCGTGTTCCGCGACGGCACCTCCGGACACGAGTATCGCTACGCGGAGAGCGCGCCGCTCGCGGTCGCCACGGGCGTCGCGACCGGCTTTCTCTCGAGCTTCTTCGGCATCGGCGGCGGCACGGTCGTCGTGCCCGTCCTCCTACGACTGTTCGCGATGCCGGCCCACGTCGTCTCGGCGACGTCGCACATGATCATCCTCTTCTCGGCGCCGTTCGGGGTCGCGACGCACGCGTATTCGGGCGACATCCGCTGGGCCGACGCGATCCCGCTCGCGCTCGGCGGCATCGCCGGAGGCCAAGCCGGAGCATTCTTCTCGAAGCGCCTGCCGGGCGTCGTCCTCGTGCGCACGGTCGCTTTCGTGCTGCTCGCAGCATCGGTCAGCTTGTTCGCGCAGCACTACGGCCGGTTCTGATCGGGTAAGATGTCCGCATGATCGATGACAAGGAGCGGCGTCTCCGGGAAATCGTGCGCGGGTACGGCCGCTGCATCGTCGCGTTTTCGGGCGGGGTCGATTCGGCGCTCGTCGTCGCGATCGCGGCGCGCGAATTGGGCGACGACGCGCTCGCCGTGACCGGCGTTTCGCCGAGCCTCCCGCGCTCCGAGCGCGAGTCGGCGGCCGACTTCGCCCGAATCGTCGGCGCGCGTCACGAGTTGCTCGACACGCACGAACTCGACGACCCGAACTATGCGTCGAACCCGGCGAACCGGTGTTACTTCTGCAAGTCGGAGCTCTACGGCCGCTTGCAGCGCGTCGCGGCTACCGGCAACTACGGCACGATCGCGGACGGCCTCAACTACGACGACCTCGCGGAGATGCGGCACGGCAGGCGTGCGGCCGATGAAGTCGGCGTGCGCAGTCCGCTCGCGGAGGCGGAACTCACGAAGGACGACGTGCGCACGCTCGCGCGCCGCCTCGGACTCGACGTCTGGGACAAGCCCGCGGCCGCATGCCTCTCCTCGCGCTTTCCGACCGGCACCGCGATCACGCTCGAGTTGCTCGAGCGCGTCGAGGCGGCGGAGCGTTCGCTCGCGGACGCGGGATTGCGCGAGTATCGCGTGCGCCATCACGGCGACGTCGCGCGCATCGAAGTGCCGGTCGAAGCGATGGCGGCCGTCCTCGAGCGGCGCGAGGAGATCCTCGCCGGCGTTCGCGCGGCCGGTTACCGATTCGTCTCGCTCGATCTCGGCGGCTACGTTCGCGGCGGCGTCGCCGCGGCAGCGACGCCCGGCAACTCGGTCATCGACCTCGTCACGATGACGTAAACGGGGCTCGAGCCCGTTCGACGACACCAAGCGGCCTTCTCGCGCGTCGTAGCGGCATATGAAAAAGATCGACACCGCCGGCACGTTCCCGCTCGGCACGCGAACGGTGAGACGGATGGGCTACGGCGCGATGCAACTCGCGGGGCCGCACGTGTTCGGTCCTCCGAAAGACCGCGACGCCGCTCTCGCCGTGCTGCGCGAAGCCGTCGCGAGCGGCGTGAACCACATCGACACGAGCGATTTCTACGGCCCGCACGTGACGAACGAGCTGATCCGTGAGGCGCTCCATCCGTATCCGGAAGATCTCGTCATCGTCACGAAAATCGGCGCGATTCGCGGCGATGACGCTTCGTGGAATCCGGCGATGTCGCCTCAGGACCTCGAGCGCGCCGTCCACGACAACCTGCGCAATCTCGGCCTCGACGTTCTCGACGTCGTCAATCTCCGCATCATGGGCGAAGGCGCGCGACAGACCCCGACGGATGCCTCGATCGAAGCGCCGCTTGCGGCGCTCGTCGGACTGCAACCTCGTGGTCTCGTCCGGCACATCGGTCTCAGTAACGTAAGCGCGGCGCAGATCGCAGAGGGGCGGCGCATGGCCGAGATCGTCTGCGTGCAGAATATGTACAACGTGGCGCACCGCGACGACGACGCGCTGATCGACGCGCTCGCGAACGACGGCATCGCCTACGTGCCGTTCTTCCCGCTCGGCGGCTTCACGCCGCTCCAGTCGTCGACGCTCTCCGCCGTCGCCGAACGGGCCCGTGCCACGCCGATGCAGGTGGCGCTCGCGTGGCTGCTGCAGCGGTCGCCGAACGTGCTGCTGATTCCGGGGACGTCGTCGACCGGTCATCTGCGCGAGAACCTCGCCGCTGCGGAACTCGATCTCTCGCGAGAAACGATCTCGGCACTCGACGGCATCGCCACGGAGAATTCCGCTCCCTGACTCGCCCGCCGAGTCGCCGTTTTCCGAGATACGGCACACCTGGGTAAGCGGGGCTCGTTATGAAAGCGCTCGTTTACAAGTCCAAGCAACACGTTTCGATCGAAGACGTCCCGGATCCGCGCATCGAAGACGCGAACGACGTCGTCGTCAAGCTGACGACGTCCGGCATCTGCGGCAGCGATCTGCACATGTACGAGGGCCGATCGCCCGTCGAGGCCGGTCTCGTGTTCGGCCACGAGAACATGGGCATCGTCGATGCGGTCGGTTCGTCCGTCAAAACCATCGCCAAGGGCGATCGCGTCGTGCTGCCGTTCAACATCGGCTGCGGCTTCTGTTTCAACTGCACGCGCGGCTACAGCAGCGCGTGCCTCACCGTCAATCCGGAATCGGCGGGCGGCGGCTACGGGTATTCCGGCCTCGGGCCGTTCCCCGGCGGACAGGCGGAGTATTTGCGCGTCCCGTTCGCCGACTACAATTGCTTGAAGTTGCCCGGCACGCCCGGCGACGAGTTCGAGGACGACTTCCTCTTGCTCTCCGACATCTTCCCGACGGGATTCCATGCGACCGAACTCGCGAAGGTCGGCGTCGGCGACACCGTCGCGATCTTCGGAGCCGGACCGGTCGGCCTGCTCGCGGCGCTGAGCGCGAAGATCAAGGGCGCGTCGGAAATCTACGTCGTCGACTCGATCCCCGAGCGGCTGCAAAAAGCCGAAAGCGTCGGCGCGATCGGCGTGGACGTCGCGAACGGCGATCCGGTCGAGCAGATCCTCGAGCTGCGTAAGAAGCACGTGCGAGACGTGCAGAATCTACGACCCGGCGCCGGCGACAAGATGCCGGGCGTCATGTGCGGCATCGACGCGATCGGTTACGAAGCGAAGAGCGACGATAAACCGGGACGCGACAACGTCGGCCACCAGCGCGGGACGCAAGCGCTCGAGAATCTCATCGAGCTCGTGAACCCGACGGGCCACATCGGCATCATCGGCGTGTACTTCCCGCAAGATCCCGGCGGCAAATCGCAGGACGAGAAGAACGGCATCTATCCGATCTCGATCGGGATGGCCTGGAACAAGGGCATCACGATCGGCATGGGTCAAGCGCCCGTCAAAAAATACAACGTCTACTTGCGCGATCTGATCATCGCCGGGAAAGCGAAGCCGAGCTTCATCGTGAGCCATCGCATTCCGCTCGCGGAAGCGCCCGATGCGTACGAGAAGTTCGATAAGCGCTCGGAAGGCTACACGAAGGTGCTCATCAAGCCGCAGCTCCACTCGAACTGACGGCCGGAGCCATCATCGCGCGCGATGCGCGGCGCGCAGCTCCTCGCTGACGTCGCGCGTCTCGACGATCTCGAGAACGCGTAACTGATACCTCGGATCGTAATTCCGCCGGCTGCACCGTCCGCACGAGACGAGCGCCGGCGGTTTCTTTTTGCGCAGCACCTCCATCGTGCACGCGTCGCAGCGCAAGATGAAACGCTTCGCGCTCTCGCGGCGCGGTGCGGCCGATCCGAGCTCGTGGAAGATCGAGCGCAAGCCGAGCTCGCGCATCTTCTTCTTGAACCGCACGGTGTGACCGGGATTCTCGCCGCGCGCGAAGAGCCACGCGTGGATCATCTCGTGCAGCAACGTGTCGCGCAGCGCCTCCGGATGGGATTCGAAGTGTTTCGGCGAGAGTTCGATCAGCGGCGGCTTGTACGTGATCCGTCCCGCGAGGTTCGAAAACCGCCCGTTGTAGGCGATCTTGTGCGCGGGAATCTCGCCGCCGAAAAATTGGTTGTTGAGCGTCGCGAAGAGCATCTGCAGCTCGGAGACATCGGGTAACACGCACGCTAGGCTTTGCACGCGCCCGAGAGAACATCCCTGTTCGTGACTGGTGGTCCTTCGCGCGGCCTTCCGCCGCGAATTTATCTTCCGATCCTCGTCGTCGTCGCGCTCGCGTTTCTCGGCATCGTCGGCTACTTTCTCAAAGTCGGGCTCGGCGTCACGGGTTCCGCACTCGGACCGGTCGCGCAACAAGGCGACGCGAACATTCGCGTCGCGCCGTCGCCCGGGACGGACGCGCTCGCGAGCGCGGCGCCCGGAGAAGTCGTGTTGCCCGCGACCGGCGGCGCGCCGGCCGGCGGCGCGCCGAACGGAGTCGGCGGAGGCACGCCGCCGCAAGCGCAGACGGGCGGCCCGCCCGCGCCGGTACAACGGCTGCTGACCGACTTGCGCGGACGCTTGCAGCGGAATCCGAACGACTTGGCCGCGCTTGTGAACCTCGCGAATCTGTACTTCGATGCGGGCAAATACGCGCAGGCGATCGTCTACTACAAACGCGCGCTCGCGCTCGATCCCGACAACCCGGACACGCGCACCGACTACGCGACGGCGCTGCACGGCGAAGATCGCGATCTCGAAGCGCTCGCGCAGCTCCGCATCGTTCTCGACAAGCGGCCGGCCTTCGCCGAGGCGCTCTTCAACGAGGGCATCGTCGCGAATGCGATCGGTCGCCGCACCGAGGCGGTCTCGGCGTTCAAAGCGTTCTTGCGCGTCGCCCCGCACGACCAGCGCGCCGGCGACGCACGTACGGCGCTCCAGAATCTCGGCACGTCGTGAAGCTGTACGTCAGCGCGGACATGGAGGGCACGGCGGCGGTCGCGTCCTGGACGCAAGTCGATCCGAAGAACGCGAGCGAATATCCGTACTATCGCGATCTGATGTCGCGCGAGGTCCGCGCCGCGATCGACGGCGCCCGCGAAGCCGGCGCGACGGACGTCCTCGTCAACGATTCGCATTCCTCGATGCGCAACGTTTCGTGGGACGCGTTACCGGACGACGCGCGCATGATCTACGGCAACCGCAAACCGTTTTCGATGAGCGAGGGAATCGACGCGTCGTTCGGTGCCGCGTTCTTCACGGGCTACCATGCGGGCGTCGGGGAAGCCGACGGCATGCTCGACCACACGTATTCGCCCGACACGCTCTACGACGTGCGCGTGAACGGCATCCATTGCAGCGAAGCGT
The DNA here is from genome assembly GCA_903970385.1 of Rhodospirillales bacterium. Taxonomy (GTDB): domain Bacteria; phylum Vulcanimicrobiota; class Vulcanimicrobiia; order Vulcanimicrobiales; family Vulcanimicrobiaceae; genus Palsa-1515. The sequence goes on from CAJCIN010000021.1 coordinate 30,686, forward strand.
TGCTCAACGCCGCGGTGATCGGTACCTACGGCGTGCCGGTCGTCTTGATCACGGGCGATCGGGTGACGTGCGAGGGCGCTCGAGCGCATCTCCCGTGGATCGAGACCGTCGTCGTGAAAGACTCGATCGGCCGCTTCGCGGTCGACTCGATGTCTCCCGAACGCGCGCGGCAAGCGATTCGTGCCGGCGCACGGAGCGCGATCGCGAACGCATCTCGAGCGCGCCCCTACGTCTTCGAGAGACCGATCGCACTCGAACTCGATTTCCTCGGCACGCAGAATGCCGATTTCGCGGAGTTGATTCCCGGCGTCGATCGCATCGGCGGCCGTACCGTGCGGTTCGTCGACGACGACTTCCGAATCGTGTTCCGCACGTTCGTCGCGGCGATGCGGCTCGGAGCGTCGGCCAATGCGCCCGTCTGACGCACCGCTCGTCGCGTTTCAAGGCGAGGCGGGCGCGTTCAGCGACGACGCGGCGCGAACCCTCGTCGCCGGAGCCGAGACGCTCGGCTTCGGAACGTTCGACGATGCGGCCGCGGCCGTGCAGAACGGCACGGCGACGTACGCGCTGCTGCCGTGCGAGAACTCGATCTCCGGGGCCGTCCCGCGCGTCTACGACCTCCTGTGGGCCGACCCGCGCCTCCGCATCGTCGACGAAATCGTGTATCGCGTCGTGCAGAATCTCATCGGTCTCGCGAGCGCGACGGTCGAGGCGATGCGCGAGGTACGGTCGCATCCGGTCGCACTCGAACAGTGCAGGCGCTTCTTGCAGGCGCATCCGCAGATCCGCAGCACCATCGTCGCGGACACCGCGGGCGCCGTTCGCGAGATCGCGCGACTCGGCGATCCGCACGTCGGCGCGATCGCGTCGGCCCTCGCCGCGGAGCGTTACGGCGTGCGCGTGCTCGCGCCTGCGATCCAAGACGTCGACGGGAACTTCACGCGCTTCTTCCTCTTGCAGCGGGACGGCGCGCCGCGCGACGTTCCGTCGCGCGCGTGCGTCGCACTGCAACTCGCCCATCGTCCGGGTTCGCTCCGCGACGCGCTCGGCGCGTTCGCCGATGCGGGCCTCGATCTCCGCACGCTCGTCTCGCGGCCCTCGCTCGAAGAGCCTTTTACGTACCGGTTCTACTGCGAGGTCGCGCCGACGACGCCCGAGCGGCTCGAAGCGGCACTCGCGCGCGTCGACGGTTCGGCACGCGTGCTCGGACACTACTGAGGTGGTGCTCCTCGAGAACGAGCGGATCGTCCTCGAGTCGCTCGATGCGCGGCACGCGGAAGCGCTTCTCGCGTATCACGACCGGAATCGCGCGCATCTCGAACCGTGGGAGCCGGCGCGCGATCCCGATTTCTACGAACTCGCCTACCATCGCGAAACGATTCGGATCAGTCTCGCCAACGCCGCGATCGGCGCCTCGGAGCGCTTCGTCGCGGTCGAGCGCGCCACGGCGCAGATCGTCGCGAACGTCAACCTGTGGAACATCCGGCGCGGCGTCGTGCAAGCCGCGGTCCTCGGGTATTCCGTCGACGCGCTCGCGCAAGGTCACGGATACGCCACGACGTGCGCTCGAGCCGTCGTGGACCACGCGTTCGGAACGCTCGGCCTGCATCGCATCGAGACGAGCTACAATCCGATCAACGCGGCGAGCGCGCGCGTCTTACGCAAGATCGGCTTCACGGTCGAAGGCTACGCGCGCGACTATCTCTTCATCGACGGCGCGTGGCGCGACGCGATCCTCGTCGGACTCGTGAACCCCGATCCTACGATTCTTGCGTGAGAACGATGTTACCGTCGCCCGCATGCACTTCGAGACGTCCGGTTCCGGCACCGATCTTGAGCGTCTGCGTCGACGCGTCGTCGTCGTCCAATTTTTTCGCGCTCGAATCGGAATCGTGTCCGGAGAATCCGGACGCCAAGATCTTACCGTCGCTCGCGTCGGCCGTGATGAGCGTATCCGATCCCGCGACGAAGCCGAGGCTCGCATGGTCGTCGCTCTCGATCGTGCCGTTGCGAACGCGCAGGCCGCTGCCCTCGACGCTGTCGTCGCGACTCTTCACGTCGAGGTGCTCCGCCACGACCTGCTGCAGCAGAACCCGCCCGCGCGTCGTCGCGGTCAGGCTCGGGCCGTCGAAATCGTCGACGGTCACGGAGCCGCTCCCGATGCTGCTGAGCGACGCGACGGCGCGAAGGCCCGTCGCCTTGATCACGCCGGCATTGACGACGTCGATCTGCGTGTCCGGTGGAACGACCACGGTGACGCGGCGATCGTCACCCGACGACCAGCGAGAGCTCGTCTTACCGACGCGGATCGAATCGCCGTCGCGTTTCACCCAAATCGCCCCGTTCGAGCCGAACGGAAAGTCGTCGGCATCGCCGCCCAGGCTCACGTCGACCTTCGATCCGGGGGTGCCCGCGAGGATCGTGACGTCGGCGTAGCCGATGTCGACCTGCAGCGACGGATGGCCCGACGTATCGAACACGTGGTGCGCGCCGCCGACCGCGAGCTCGGGACCGCTCGCGAGCTCGCGGCCGGCCGCGTGCCGGCCGAAGGTCCAGAGTGCGGACGACGGCGCGGGCACGCCGCCCATGACGGCGATCACGGCAAACACGACCACACAGATTTGCAGTCCGACCAACCCGGCGACGACCGTCCCACGCGAAGTCATGCCTCAGATACGGCCGCCGGGGATGATTGTTTCGGCCGGTCCGGGCGCCGCCTCGGCGGTCAGGCCTGGCGCACCGCGTCGTAGATCACCTTGAACGCCTTCGCGGTCGCGGCATCGTCCCGGTCGCCGTTGTGATTGTCGAGCATCGACAGCTGCGCGGCGATGCGATTGAGCTCGAGTTCGCGTTCGTCTGTAACGGCGTATCCTACAGGGTGTCGAGGGCTGCCGGCGCGGGTTCGGCGCCGCCCGGGGTTTGCGTGGAAGCGGCGTGCGCGTACACGCGCAGCTCCGCGATATCGCGCGGAAAGATGAGGCCGAGCGTCCAGTCGAACGCCACGCGCGCGCGACGATCCAACCCCGGCAGCCGCAGCAGATAGTACGTCCGCCAGAGCACCCACGCGGGAAAGCCCGTGAGCAGAAATTTGCCTTGCAGACCGGCGACGCCGCGCCGTGCGCCGAGCGACGCCATCATCCCGAGCGACCGGTAGTCGAACGCTTTCGTCGGCACGCCGCGCAGCGTCGCGAGGACGTTGTCCGCGAGCACGGGGCCTTCGCGAATCGCGTGCTGCGCGGTCGCTGCGACCTTCGAACCGTCGGGCGCCGGGATCGACGCGCAATCGCCGAGCGCCCAGACGCCGGGATAGTTCGGAACGGAGAAATCGGCATTCGTGATGATGGAACCGCCGCGCCCCGTGCCGATCGGAAGCGCCGCAACGACGGGCGACGGCTTGACGCCGGCACTCCAGACGATCGTGCGCGTCTCGATCTTCGGGCCGTCCTTGATCTGCAGGCCGTCGTCGTCCGCGCCCGCGACGAGCGATTCGGTCATCACGCGGATACCGCGCCGCGAGAGCGCTCGCGCGCTGTACTCGCCCATGCCGGCCTGTAAGTCGGGAAGCAGTTTCTTGCCGCCCTCGACGAGATAGACTTCGACGTCCAGCGGATCGATCGTCGGATAGAAATGGATGGAACTGCGAAAGAAGTCGGCCATCTCGCCCGCGGCTTCCACGCCCGTGAAGCCGCCGCCGACGAAGACGAAGCGCAAGAGTCGCCGGCGTTCGTCCGGATCCGTCGTCACCGCGGCCATCTCGAGCATGGCGATGACGTGGTTGCGCAAGCGATCGGCATCCTCGAGCGTCTTGTACGGGATCGAGCGTTCGTCGATACCGGGAAGACCGAACGTCGAATTCACCGAGCCGAGCGCGATGACGAGTTGATCGTATTCGAGCGTTTGCTTTGAGCGAGCGATGACGTGCTCGACGTCGACGGTCTTCGCCGCGAGATCGATCGCCCGGACGTTGCCGAGCACGAACGTCGTGCGCGACAGCTGCGCGCGGATCGGCGTGACGACGTGACGCGTCTCGAGATTGCCGGATCCGATCTCCGGAAGCATCGGCGTAAAGAGACTATAGTTTTCACGGCTGACGAGCGTCACCGTCGCTTCGTCCGCTCGAAGCGACTTTTCGAGCCGGCGTGCGGCCGCGATGCCCGCGAAGCCGCCGCCGAGGATCAGAATACGTGACGCCATGTCTCTATCTTACACGACCGAACCAATCGATCCACGGATGCCAGATCAGGAGCGCCCAAAAGATCACGGCCGCGATGAGGATCGCGTACAGGGCGAACGACGCGAGACGCGCCCGGCGGTCGATCGGATCACGCACTCGTGCGCAACCGGTTTCCACGCGCCAAGCGATCGAGTTCGCGGAGACGCTCGACGTACAGCGGTGCGCGACCGACGTCTCCCCGGCGCCGTTCGCCGTGCCGGGTCACGACGTACCAGACGAGCATCGCATTGCGGCGAATCGCCATCTCCCAAAGCACGTTCCATTCGTCGGGCGCGAGCGGCAACGCCGCATCGTACGCGCGTGCGAACGCGAGAAACGCCGCCGGATCGAGCGCGGCGTCCTCGTTCCGGCGCGCGTACGCGTCGGCCGCCGTCGCGACGTCGTACGCGCGTTCCGTCTCGTGCGTGAAGTCGAAATCGATGAGCGCGCGGACGGCGCCGTCGTGCGCGACGACGTTGTCCGGATGGACGTCGCCGTGCACCGCGCCGTGCGGCAGACGCGACGCGACCGGTGCCACGCGCGAGGCCGCACCCGCGACCGCGGCGATCGCGACGTTCCAATCGAGCGCGCGGCCGATCGAGGCGTCGCCCGTGAAGCGCACGAAACGCTCGCGCAACCACGCGAGCGTGCCGAGCGTGCGCGTGGCGCGCGGATGCCGCGCGCGGAAGCCGATCATCGCACGATGGAACGCGGCGAGCGCCGTGCGCTCCGCGGCATATCGCATGACGGCGTGCTCGTAGAAAAGCGCACGGCGCGTGACGTTCAGCCGCCCGTACCGTCGCAAGACCATGTGCGATCCGTCCGCCGTGCGCGCGAGCCACGACTCGTTGCTGTACCCGCCTCCGAGCTCGCGCAGCGGCTGCGCCGCGAGATCGAACGCGGCGGCGATGCGCTCCGCTTCGCCGGACGTCATCGCGCGGCCGCGACGCGTGCGCGCAAGACGTCGCCCGCGGCGCGCGCTTCGCCCGGCTCGAGAGGCGCGTCGCCGGCCGCGAAGCGCGCGATGTCCCAGCGTTGCTCCGCAGCGTCGCCGAAGTAGCCGTCGACGACGGCCGCTTCCGCATGCGTCAGCACGTGGGCGGGATCGAGCGGAATCGCGTACGCCGCACACGCGGCCGCGACGGTCGCGCACGTCAGGTCCACGAGGTCGTCGCGTAAGGGATACGCCCCGAAGTCGTGCGGCGTCGCATCGCGCATGCCGCAGATCGCGACGCCGATCGCGAACGCGTTGCGCCCCGCCGTATGCGCCGCGTACGGCGCATCGCCGGCGCGAACGTCGCGCATGTTCGCGCGCACGTCGTGCGTGACGAACGCTCGGGGCGCGCCGCGCTCGTCCAGACCGACGCACACGTGGTACGCCGGGTAGGTCGTGGTGTAGTCACCCGCGGTCCAGTGCAGGTAGATCGAGCGAATGTCGCCGGGCGGCCACGCGTCCTTAGGGAGCTCGGTCATGCCGCCGCGAAGACGGAACGCGTGGACGAACGCAAACCACCCGTCGTCGAAGGCGAGTATCTCGCACCCGATCCGAACGCGGCCTCGGGACGTAATTGGAAAGCGGCCGGCGGCACGGCGGTCGGTCTGGCGGTCGCGTTCGCGAAATTCAAAACGCTGCTCTTCGCGCTCCTCAACCTCAAGTGGCTCCTCATCGGGGGCAAGTTCGCTCTGACCGGCTTCTCGTTTCTCGCGTCGATCTGGTTCTATTCCCTGTTCTACGGCTGGACGTTCGCGCTCGTCTTCGTGATCCTCATCGCGATCCACGAAGGCGGTCACGTCGTCTTCGTGCGCGCGTTCGGGCTTTCGGCGCCCGCCGTGTATTTCGTGCCCGGGATGGGCGCGTTCACGACGTGGAAGAGCGCGCCGACGTCGGTCTTCCAAGAGTCGGCGATCGCGTTCGGCGGCCCGCTTTTCGGCGGCCTGGCCGCACTCGCGTGCTACGCGTACGGCATGGCGACGGGCAGCGGCTTCTGGATTTCGGCCGCATACGTCGCCTTCTTCCTCAACCTCTTCAACATGATTCCGATCGGGTTTCTCGACGGCGGGAAGATGACGGGCGCGATCTCGCCGCGGCTGTGGGTCGCCGGCTTCGTCTTCGTGATCGTCGCCGCCGTCGCGTTTCACTGGTGGAGCCCGATCCTCTTGATCCTCGTCGTGCTCAGCATCCCGCGCGTGATTTCCGTCTTTCGCGGCGACGTCGACCCTCGATACCGTACCGTCGATCCGCGCGTCCGCACGACGATCTCGATCGCCTACTTCACGCTCGTCGCGCTGCTGACCGCAGGCGTCGTCGTCACCCACGTCGCGCCGGGGCACGTGTTCGCGTCTTGACCGCACGGCGTCTCACGCTCGCAGCGGCGCTCGCGGCCCTCGCGATCGCCTTCTTCGCGTTGCGCCCGCCGCCGACGCAAGGTCCGGCGCTCCGCGACTTCGAGGCGTATTATGCGGGCGGCACGACGTGGCGCTATCACGGCGATCCGTACGGTCGCGACGTCTGGCGAACGGAACGCACGATCCCGGGCGTCGTCGCGACGCGTGACGAGTTGCTGCCGTTCGTCGGGCCGCCGTTCGCGTTACCGCTCTACGACGCGCTCGCGCGGCTGCCGTGGCCGGCCGCGACGATCGTCTGGGAAGCGGTGCTCGCCGCCGCGGTCGCCGTGCTCGCGTTCGGAACCCTGCGCATCGCGGGCGGTCGCACGGGCGCGCTCGACGCGACGGCGAGTCTCGTCTTCGTCGCGGGCTTCGGCCCGCTCACGAGCGGCATCGCGCTCGGCCAGGCCGCGGTGATCGCCTGCGCCGGCATCGTGCTCGTACCGCTCGTGCTCGGACCGCGGCTCGTGCTCGCGGCGACGGCCGCGGCGCTCGCGGCCGCGTTGCAGCCGAATCTCGCGATCGTCCTCGCGGCGCGTCTCGCCGGAACGCGCTCGTTCATCGCATTCGCGTTCGCGTTCACGATCGCCGCGGGTGGTTCGCTGCTCGCGCTCGGCGGTCCGGACGGGCTCGCGCACTACGCGGACGTTCTGCGCCGGCACGCGGCCGCCGAGCGATTCATCGCGATCCAAACGTCGCCGGCCGCCGTCGCGCGCGCACTCGGCGCGACCGCCCACGCCGCCGGAACGATCGGCATCGTCGTCGCTGCGATCGCGCTCGCGGGCATCGCCGCGCAGTGCTTCTCTCGCCGCTATGCGCCGAACGAACGGCTCGCGCTTGCCTGCGCGGCCACACCGCTCGTCTTCCCGTTCGCGCACGAGCACGACTTCACGATCGCCTTCCTGCCCGCATTGCTCGTCACGCGACGCGCGAGCGGCGGTGCGTGGTTCGTCGCTGCCTGCGCGTCGCTCGGGACCGCCGTCGATTGGCTCGGCCTCGCGCAGCGGCACGCGGGGGTCGGTGAAAGTGCGGCTCTCGCCGCCGCCGCCGCGCTCGCGCTCGCCGCGCTGACGCGCGATCGTTTACGGCCGTACCATTACGTGCCGGTGCTCGTCGCGGCGGT
>CAJCIN010000022.1 GCA_903970385.1 Rhodospirillales bacterium
CTTTCCCTACACGACGCTCTTCCGATCTTCATCGTCATCCTCAACGACAACGAGATGTCGATCGCACCCAACGTCGGCGCGATGGACAAGTATCTCGGCACGCTGCGTTCGAAGCCGTTGTTCAACGCCGCACGTGAGAAGGTCAAGGACATTCTCGGCCGCGTGCCGTTTGGCGACACCGCTCGTAAGGCGCTCTCCACGGCGGAAGAAGCCGGCATGCGGATGGTTTCGAGCGAGCCGAAGACGGCCGTCATCTTCGAGGAGATGGGGTTCCGCTACATCGGCCCGATCGACGGTCACGACTACGACACGCTGGTCGAAGTCATCTCGAACGCACGCAAGATCGCGGGGCCCGTGCTGCTGCACGTGCGCACGGTCAAAGGCAAGGGCTTCGAGCCGGCCGAGCTCGACAAGCGCACGTTCCACGGCGTCGGTCCCTTCGAGCTCGAGAACGGCAAGATCGAATTCAAGTCGAGTGCCCGGCCGACGTTTTCCGAGGCATTCGCCGACGCGTTGACGACGCTCGCCGATCGCGACCGCCGCATCATCGCGATCACGGCGGCGATGCCGGACGGCACGCAGCTCAAGCGCTTCGCGAAGAAACATCCGGACCGTTATTTCGACGTCGGGATCGCGGAAGCGCACGGCGTGTGCTTCGCGGCCGGCGCGGCGACGTCGGGACTCAAACCCGTCGTCGCGATCTATTCGACGTTCATGCAGCGCGCGTACGATCAGGTCGTGCACGACATCGTGATCCAGAATCTGCCCGTCGTGCTCTGCATGGACCGCGCGGGCGTCGCGGCGGACGACGGTCCGACGCACATGGGCCTGTACGACATCGCCTTCATGCGCACGCTGCCGTTCATGACGATCATGGCGCCGCGCATCGAAGCGGAGGTCGGCCCGATGCTCGAGCACGCGCTCTCGCTCGGCACGCCGGTCGCGATCCGGTACCCGCGCGGCAACTCCCAGGGCAACCACCTCGAGGCTCCGGCGCCGATCGTGCACGGCCGCGCGGAAGTCTTGCGCCGTGGCGGCGGCGTCGCGCTGCTCGCGCTCGGCAACACGGTCGACGTCGCGCTCGACGCGTACGATCTCATCGGCGAGGACGGGGAGAAGCCGACCGTCGTCAACATGCGCTTCGTCTCGCCGCTCGACGAGGCGCTGCTCGTGGAGCTCGCGCAGACGCATCGCAAGTTTATCACGCTCGAAGAACATTCGCTCGCCGGCGGGTTCGGCTCCGCCGTCGTCGAGTTCGCGGCGGACCGCGGCCTCGGCGTCACGATCGAGCGGATCGGCGTGCCGAACATCCTGATCCAGCACGACAAGCAGCCGGCGCAGCGCGCGAGCTTCGGACTCTCGGGCGAGGCCGTCGCCGCCCGCGTGCGCAGCACCGCAGCGACCGCCGCGCGCGCGTAGCATTCGCCGCTAGGCGCGGCCGTCGTGCCCGTCGAACGGGCGCCGGTCCGGTTGCCCGTCGCAACCGGCGTTCGCATGGAGTACCGCAGGTCATCGTGACACCGTTTACCACGCTTCTCGCGCAAGTGACGCCCGTGCCGGCGGGCGCCGTCGGCGCTCACGTCGGCGCCGCCGCGCACAAAGCGCCCGTCGTCAACGCGACGCTTTCGCCCGACCTGCTCAAACAGCTGCAGGCGTTTCAGTACGCGCACAAATCCGCGCTCGCGACGAACGCGCCGTGGCTCACGCACACGTTCGCGGGCATCTTCCTGATCCTCGCCGTCGGCCTCGTCGTCTTGCTCGCGTTCCAAACGACGAAGCAAGAGGGACTTTCCGGCACGATCGGTGGCCGCGTCGAATCCGCTTACCGCCCGCGCCTCGGCTTCGATCAGCAACTCGCGCGGCTCACGAGCTACGTCGCGATCGGCATGGTCTTCTTCGCAGTGATCCTCAGCATCACCGGAATCTGATTGTCGAACGACAGTAATCCGCCGGAGAGATTCGTCGATGAGCCCGCGAGTGCGGGCTCGGGGGGGATCGGGGGGCCTCGCCGCCCCGATGTTAACGAGCCCGCGAGTGCGGGCTCGGGGGGGATCGGGGGGCCTCGCCGCCCCGTTGTCATCGAAGTCCGCGATCTCCATGTGGGGTTCAAGACGGATGATGGGTTCGTTAGCGCCGTAAACGGGCTCTCGTACGGCGTCGAGAGTGGGTCGACGCTCGGCATCGTCGGTGAATCCGGGTCGGGAAAATCGGTCAACGCGCTGTCGGTGATGCGTCTGATCCCGATGCCGCCCGGAAAGATCGTCAGCGGTTCCATCTCGCTGCGCGGCCAGAACCTGCTCGACAAGACGGAAGCCGAGATGCGCAAGATCCGCGGCAAGGACATCGCGATGATCTTCCAAGATCCGATGACGTCGCTCAACCCGGTCTTGACGGTCGGCGACCAGATCTCGGAAGCCGTGCGCCTGCATCTCGGTCTCGGCAAGAAAGACGCGCTCGCGAAGACCGTCGACATGCTGCGCCTCGTGCGCATCCCGCTTCCCGAAAAGCGCGTGCGCGAATATCCGCACCAGCTCTCCGGCGGCATGCGCCAGCGCGTGATGATCGCGATGGCGCTCTCGTGCGATCCCGACGTGCTGATCGCGGACGAACCGACGACGGCGCTCGACGTGACGATCCAAGCGCAGATCATCGATCTCATGAACGAGATGCAGCAGCG
>CAJCIN010000023.1 GCA_903970385.1 Rhodospirillales bacterium
TTCGCCGTCGATACGACGTCCGCGGCGCAACTGATCGGAACCCTCGACCCCTAGTCTCGTGCGCGGGATGAACCGCGCGTTGTGAGTGGAAGCCGCAGGCGGTGACGTTTCACCGCCTGCTCATCGCCAATCGCGGCGAGATCGCAATCCGAATCGCGCGCGCCGCGGGCGACCTCGGCATCGGAACGTTCGCGATCTTCTCCGAAGACGATGCGACGTCGCCGCACCGCCGGCGCGCCGACGCTGCGGTTCCCCTTGCGGGTCGCGGCGCCGCCGCGTATCTTGACGTCGCGCAAATCGTGCGCGTCGCACGCGAGAACGATTGCGACGCCGTGCATCCCGGCTATGGATTCTTAAGCGAGAACTCAGACTTCGCGCGCGCGTGCGCGGCCGCCGGGCTCGCTTTCGTCGGCCCGGCACCCGAGACGCTCGAACTCTTCGGCGACAAAGCGCGCGCGCGCGAATTCGTACGTAGCGTCGCGGGCGAGGACGCACTCCTGGCCGGTACGTTCTCCGCGACGACGCTAGCGGAGACGCGCGCGTTTTTTGCGACGGAGCGCGCGGCCGGACGCGCGGCGATCGTCGTCAAGGCGCTCGCGGGAGGCGGCGGCCGCGGTTTGCGCGTCGTGCGCGACGCGGCCGAACTCGACGACGCGTACGCGCGCTGTCGCTCCGAAGCGCGCGCCGCGTTCGGCACCGGTGACGTGTACGTTGAACGCTACGCCGCGAACGCACGGCACGTCGAAGTGCAGATCGCCGGCGACGGCACGGGCGACGTCGCCGTCTTCGGGGATCGCGAGTGTTCGCTGCAGCGGCGGCACCAAAAACTCGTCGAGATCGCGCCCGCGCCGCGGCTCGATCCGGCGCTCCGCGCGCGCCTCCACGCCGCGGCACGCGCGCTTGCCGAACACGCGCGCTATCGTAATCTCGGGACGTTCGAATTCCTCGTGGACGGCGAATCGTCGTTCGCGTTCATCGAAGCGAACGCGCGGCAGCAAGTCGAGCATACCGTCACCGAGGAAGTGACGGGCGTCGATCTCGTACGCCTGCAACTGCAACTCGCGACGGGCGCTCCGCTCGCGCAACTCGGGTTCGCGCGAGGCGCGGCGGTCGCGACGCGCGGGTGCGCCGTGCAGGTACGCGTGAACGCGGAGACCATCACCGCAAGCGGCGACGTGCTCGCATCGAGCGGCACGCTCGACCGAGTCGAGTTTCCCGCGGGACCGGGCGTTCGCGTCGACACGTACGCTACCGCGGACTATACGACGAACCCGAGTTTCGATTCGCTGCTCGCGAAGGTCATCGTGCGCGAGCCGGCCGAGGATCTCGCCCGCACGTTTGCCCGCGCACGCCGGGCACTCGACGAATGCGATATCCGCGGCGTTGCGACGAACCTGCCGTTCCTGCGCCGCCTGCTCGCGCATCCCGACGTCATTGCGGGCCGGGCGACAACCTCGTTCGTCGACGATCGTCTCGCCGAACTTACCTCGCCGGACGACGCACCCGAGGCAGCGTTCGACGCGGCCGATTCGGCGCTCGTCGTCGCGCCGATGTCGGGTCGCGTCGTATCGATCGACGTGCGCGAGGGTGACGGCATTGCGATCGGCCGGCCCGTGGCCGTGCTCGAGGCGATGAAGATGGAACACATCGTGGTCTCGGCAGCGAGCGGAATCGTACGCCGGATCGTCGCCGCTACGAACGACGTCGTGGCCGCGGGCGCTCTGCTCGTCGAACTTGAACTCGCCGACGTCGCCGCGGAGACGATCGATGCGGTTTCGTCGATCGATCCCGCGGCGATCCGGCCGGATCTCGCCGAGGCGCTCGCGCGGCGCGCGAAGACGGCGGATGCCGCCCGGCCGGACGCCGTCGCGCGCCGCCACGCGAGCGGCGGACGCACCGCGCGCGAGAACGTCATCGATCTCTGCGACCCCGGCTCGTTCACGGAATACGGCGCACTCGCGCTACCCGCCCAGCGGCGGCGCAGGCCCCTCGACGAATTGATCGACCGTTATCCCGCCGACGGCTTCGTCTGCGGCTACGGCGACGTGAACGGCGCGCATTTCGACGAATCGCGGACGCGCTGCATGATTCTCGCGTACGACTACACGGTGTTCGCGGGCACGCAGGGCATGATGAACCACAAGAAGACGGATCGTATGCTCGAACTCGCCGAGGAACGCCGCCTCCCGATCGTCCTCTTCGCCGAAGGCGGCGGCGGCCGCCCGGGCGATACGGACGCACTCGGCGTCGCCGGGCTCGACGTGATGACGTTCGCGAAATACGCGCGGCTCAGCGGCAAGATCCCGCGGGTTGCGATCGTCAACGGCCGTTGCTTCGCCGGCAATGCGGCGCTCCTAGGCTGCAGCGACGTAATCGTCGCGACACAGAACGCGACGATCGGAATGGGCGGACCCGCGATGATCGAGGGCGGCGGTCTCGGCGTGTTCTCGCCCGAAGAAGTGGGTCCGATCGCGATGCAAACGGCAAACGGCGTGGTCGACGTCGCGGTACGCGACGAAGCCGAGGCCGTCGCGGTCGCCAAGAAATATCTCGCGTATTTTCAGGGCGATCTCGCCACGTGGGAGTGCGCCGATCAGCGTCTGCTGCGCGCGGTCGTGCCGGAGAACCGGCTCCGCATCTACGACGTGCGCGCGGCGCTCGAGCTGATGGCCGACCTCGATTCGGTGCTCGAATTGCGCCGCGCGTTCGCTCCGGGCATGATCACGGCGCTCGCGCGCGTCGAGGGGAAACCGCTCGGCGTGATCGCGAGCAACCCGTTGCATCTCGCGGGCGCGATCGACGCGGACGGCGCGGACAAAGCGTCACGCTTCATGCAACTCTGCGACGCGTTCGGACTGCCGATTTTATTCCTGTGCGATACGCCCGGCATCATGGTGGGCCCGGATGCGGAGCGCACCGCACTCGTGCGCCACGCCTCACGTATGTTCGTCACGGCCGCGAGCGTCGGCGTGCCCCTCTTCTCGATCGTCTTGCGCAAAGGCTACGGGCTCGGCGCGCAGGCGATGGCGGGCGGCAGCTTTCATGCGGGGTCGTTCACGATATCATGGCCGACCGGGGAATTCGGAGCGATGGGGATCGAAGGAGCCGTGCGGCTCGGCTATCGCAAAGAGCTCGAAGCCGTCGCAGATCCGGCCGAGCGCAAAGCGCTCTTCGACCGCATGGTCGCGGAGGCGTACGCAAACGGTAAGGCGCTGAACATGGCGTCGTTCCTCGAAATCGACGACGTGATCGACCCGGCGGAGTCGCGCGCCTGGATTCGCAGCGGCCTCCGCTTACGCGGCGCGCACGACGCAAGCGGGAGGTGCGTGGACGCGTGGTAGCTGCCGCGGGCGAACTTGTAACTTGACCAACGTTGGTCAGTTCTGGTATCATTCGGTCGTGATTGTCATAAACCTAGCCGAGGCGAAGGCACAACTTTCCCAGCTGGCGGCCCGCGCGTCGCAGGGCGAAGAAATCATTCTCGCCCGCCACGGACAGCCAATTGCGCGCCTTATGCCGCTCGAGGATGTCGTCCCCGCTGCAACGTGCCGTGGTTTCGGCATCGGTCGAGATATGTTTGACGTGCACGACGATTTCGACAATCCGCTCCCGGCCGATCTGCTCGATGCCTTCGAAGGCAACACATCGGGTCGGTGAGATATCTCCTCGACACACACGTGTGGCTGTGGTGGACCCAAGGTCTCGAAACGCGCATTCCAACTGATATAGCCGAGCGAATCGACGGACGAATCGGAGACACCGCCGTCTCGATCGCAAGCCTCTGGGAGTTGGCGATAAAGAGTAGCCTCGGCCGGCTTAAGGCGCCTCCGCGGCCCGCTTCGGCCAGCCTACTATTACTGCGTCGACAGCGTTTCGATCTGCTTGAGATCGACGTCACGCACATCGATGCCGTCGCAGTGCTTCCCATGCACCATCGGGATCCGTTCGATCGGATGCTGATCGCGCAGGCGCAGGCGGAGCAGATGACGATCGTAACCGTCGACCGAGCCTTTACCGCGTACGACGTCCGCGCTCTCATTTTTTGACGGAGGCGACGTGCTGGTCGGATCCCGCAGAGCCATAAAGCGGAAGCCGCCAGTCAAAACGATCGGCCGATTTCTCGCTCATTGCAGGTACCCGACTGAGGCTCCAAGGCGAGCGGCCAACGTGGGTCTCGATAGATTCCGAGAAGCAACCCCGTCCTAGATCAGTAAACCGGCTTTTCGGGCGTGCGCGCGAGTTCGTGCCGAGGTCGGACCAAAACTCGACGCCGAAACGATCGTGGGACTCTTCTCGCTCTCCGCTCTGAACATTTCGCGGCGCAAGGCGATCACGTCGGGCGGGAGGCGAAATTGATCTCGGGGCGCTCCACTCTTTGTATCCATCTTGACACTTTTGATTTGGTCTTAGACCTAACCTACGCAGCCGCCGGGTGGCCGGCCGTGCGGATCGCGCGGTATTCGGCAGTCGCGAAGGCGATCAGGGCGTCGTCGAGGCGGGGCACGGGGGTGGGAGAGCAGATCGTCAGCG
>CAJCIN010000024.1 GCA_903970385.1 Rhodospirillales bacterium
CAGCGCCGTGAGCGCGGCGAGCGGAATCGCCGCCGCCGAGACGAGCGGAATGGATAGCGGCGCGCGTGCCGCCTCGCTCGCCTTGACGACGATCGTCTCCGCGCACGCACCGCCGGCCCAGCCGTTCAACATCCCGTACGCGAGGTCGCCCGCCGCGAAGCCCGTCACGTCGGCGCCGGCGTCGGTGACGGTGCCCGACCAGTCGTAGCCGGCACGGCGCGGAAACGTCGTGCCGGTCATCGCGACGAAGCGTCCCTTGCGGACGAACGTGTCCTTCGGGTTGACGCTCGCCGCGCGCACGCGCACGACGATCTCGCCGGCCGCGCAATGCGACGGCTCCGCCACGTCGCGCACCTCGAGAACGTGCGCCGGTCCGAAGGCATCGTATTCTACGGCTCGCATGCCGCGCGATTCGTTAGGTGTCGCGGCAACGTCTCTCGAACAACGAATGATGTCCGATGCAACGGCCGCGGTACGATTTGAGAACTACTTGCATTTCGACGGGCGCGCGAAGGAAGCACTGGCGTTCTACCAGTCGATCTTCGGCGGCGAACTCGCCGTGATGACGTGGGGCGATTCGCCGCTCCCGGACCGGCCGGGCGATCCGCCCGCGGACCACGTCATGCACGGGCGCCTCGGCATGGGCGGCTGGAGCATCATGGCGTGCGACCAGCCCGGTCCGTACGAGAGACCGCAGGGCTTTCGGGTGGCCGTCGGCGTCGGGAGCGTTCCGGAAGCGCGACGCATCTTCGATGCGCTCGCCGCCGGCGGCGAAACGGTGATGCCGTTTCAGGAAACCTTTTGGTCGCCCGGGTTCGGCATGGTGAACGATCGATTCGGAACGCCCTGGCTCGTGAATAGTGAAGAGCACGGGGAACGAGCGTAACATGAAGACATGGCTCGCGCTCGGCGCGACGTTCGCTCTCCTCTCGCTCCCCGCGACCGCCGCGGTGACGATCGACCGCGGGAGTACGATCGTCGCGCATCTGAGCACGCCCGACATCCGCACGAACAAGACGCAAGTCGGAGACGCGTTCCACGCGCACGTGACCGCGCCGTATGCGACGAAATATCTCCGCGGCGCCGTGGTCTACGGACACGTCTCGGCGGTTCGCTCCGCCGGGCAGGGGCGCACCGCGCAATTATCGCTCAGCCTCGACAGCGTCGTCTTCTCGGACGGTCAGCAGGCGCCGATCTCCGCGTACTCGACGAGCATCGCGAACGTAAAAGACAACACGACCGCGCGCAAGGCGCTCGGTGCGGGCGCCGGCGCGGCCGTCGGGAGTCAGACCGTCGGCCGGCTTCTCGGCGGCGCGCTCGGCGGCGTCGTCGGAATCGGCGGCGGCGCGGCCGCGGGGTACTTGTACGCGAAGAACAACAAGCCGAACTTCGACGTGCCGACCGGCGCGCAGATGACGTTCGTCGTCGCGCAACCGGCGAACATCCCGCGGCGCCAAGCGCGCAGCATGTAACGTGCGGACGACCTAGGGCCGAAGCGCGGAGAGGTCGGCGACACCTACGCCTCGATGTGGCGGCCGATCCAGTTCGTTACGTCGGCTTCCACTTCGTCTCTGTTCGTTTCGTTGAAGATCTCGTGACGCGCTTGCGGATACAGCTTGAGCGTGACGTCGCTGATGCCGAGCGCTCGGTACGCAGTCGCGAGTTCTTCCGGACCGGCGCCGTTGCCGCCCGCGGGATCCTGGTCGCCCGACACGATGAGGATCGGCAACGATTTCGGTACCGCCGCGCGCGTCTCGTCGCTCGACGCTTCCATCCAGCCCGGCAAGAAATCGGCGAGCGTCGCGTTCGTCAGCGGATTGCCCGACATCGGATCGTCGACGTACTTGCGCACTTCGGCTTCGTCGCGGCTCAGCCACTCGAAGCCCGTCGCCGTCGCGCCTTCGAACGGAGCGTTGAAGCTCGCGAACATGCCGCCGAAGAGCGCCGACGGCGCGTTCGGCTCGCCTTTCGCCGCTTCGTTCGCGAGCGTGACGAGCGCGGGATCGCCGAT
Source organism: Rhodospirillales bacterium (assembly GCA_903970385.1). Taxonomy (GTDB): domain Bacteria; phylum Vulcanimicrobiota; class Vulcanimicrobiia; order Vulcanimicrobiales; family Vulcanimicrobiaceae; genus Palsa-1515. The sequence goes on from CAJCIN010000024.1 coordinate 2,012, forward strand.
CTTCCCGACGGTGCCGCTGAGGATCGCGCCCGCGAGCTTATCGCCGTGCAGCGCGATGATGCGTTGCGCGATGATCGAGCCCATGCTGTGACCGAGGAAGAAGATCGGCACGCCGCGATTCTCCGCCGCCGCGTGTTCGATGAGCGCGCGTTCGTCGTCGAGGATGCCGCTCCAGCCGTTCGCGCCCGCGTCGCCGAGCGCGCCGGTCGCGGTCTTGCCGTGACCGCGATGATCGGACGCGTACGTGTGGTAGCCGGCCTTCGCAAACGTGCGCGCGATGCGATCGTAACGTTCGCCGTGTTCGGAAACGCCGTGGGCGATGACGACGACGGCGCGCGCCGGCGTTTGCGCATCCCAGGTGCGAACGAAGAGCGACGAACCGCTCGAGGTCGGCAGTTTCGTCGTGGTGCTGTCGGTCGAAGGCATGGCGTCGTCTCCTTACGTGGTTTCGAGCGGGTGTCCGTGCGGATGGCCGAAGCGGCGCAGCTCGCGTTCGTGCCACGCGTCGTCGCGGCCGAGTTCGCGCGCGAGCAGATCGGCGACGGTGGGCGCGCTGCGTCGCGCCGCGTTCTCGTCGAGAAACGACGCACGCGTGCGGCGTGCGAGCACGTCGTCCAGCGTGCGCGCCATCTCGTAGCGCGCACCGTAGACGACTTGTGCGGCGACGTACGGCAGTCCCGCGTCGAGCGGCACGCCGAGCGCCGGGTCGTCGTGGGCGAGCCGGCGCACGGCCGCGGCGTCGCTGCCGTACGCGCGTAGATCGTCCGACGCCGGGGCACCGTCCGCGCCGCGCAGCCGCAACGTCGCGCTGATCGAGGGCCGCTGCGGTAAGCCGGCGTGCGCCGCCGCATACGTCACGACGTCTTCCGCCATCTTCCGATACGTCGTCCACTTGCCGCCCGTGATCGTCACGAGGCCCGACGGCGACGCATCGATCAGATGCTCGCGCGAGAGTTTTGCGGTCGAGGACGCCTGCCGGTCGACGAGCGGTCGCAGACCGGCGAATCGCGCGAGCACGTCCGTCTCCGCGAGCGGCCGTTGCAGATAGCGATTCACCGTTTCGAGAATGTACCGCGTCTCCGCGTCGGTCGGGAGCGGGTCGAGCTCCGCGCGCGGCGCCTCGACGTCGGTCGTGCCGATCACCACGTGCTCGTACCACGGGATGGCGAAGAGCACGCGTCCGTCGGACGTCTTCGGAATCATCAGCGCGGCCGTCGCACCGCCGAGCGCCTCGGCGCGCACGACGACGTGCGTGCCGCGGCTGTGCTTGAGCAGACGCGGAGCGGCCGGCGCGTCGAGATGGCGCACGTCGTCGACGAAGATGCCGGTCGCGTTGACGATCGTGCGGCCACGAATCACGAACGCCGCGCCCGTCTCGCCGTCCGTCGCGTGCACGCCCGCGACGCGCGCACCGTCGTAGGTGAACCCCGTCGCGCGAACGTAATTCGCGACGGCCGCGCCGTGGTCGGTCGCCGTGCGCGCGAGCGCGATCGCGAGACGCGCGTCGTCGAATTGCCCGTCGGAATAGACGACCGCGCCGCGCAATCCCTTCGCGGCGACGCCGGGAACGAGTTCGCGCGCGCCGCTCGCCGAGACGATGCGGCTCGGCGGGAACGCGGAGCGGCCGGCGAGGAGATCGTACGCCTTGAGCCCGAGCGCGTAGTACGGCACGTCGAACGCGCGATACGCGGGGATGACGAACGCGAGCTCGTGCACGAGGTGCGGCGCGTTCGCGAGCAGTCGAGATCGTTCGCGAAGCGCCTCGCGCACGAGCGCGACGTTGCCCTGCTGCAGATAGCGTACGCCGCCGTGCACGAGCTTCGTCGAGCGGCTCGACGTCGCGCTCGCGAAATCTTCGGCCTCGACGAGCGCCGTGCGATAGCCGCGCGCCGCGGCGTCCACGGCGGCGCCGAGTCCGGTCGCCCCGCCGCCGACGATGACGACGTCGAACGCTTCGTTCGCCAGCCGCTCGAGCGATCGTTCGCGATTCATCGCGTCATACGATCCATAGCGACGGCGTCCCGACCGACACCGCATCGATGCCGGCGCGCGTCAACTCGTCGATCTCGGCGAGTGACGCGACGAGTCCGCCTGCGATGATCGCGATCTCGGGCGCTGCCGCGCGGAACGTCGGCGCGGCGCGCGGTGCGACCGGTGCGGGCAACACCTCGAGCGCGTCCGGCACGAAGCGCGCGAGCGAGCGGCACGTGTTCGCGACCGAGAGCGAATCGAGCAAGAACGTGCGTTGGATGACGATGAGCCGTTTCTGCCGTGCCGCCTGCAGCACCGCATTGTTCGTCGAGATGATGCCGTCCGCACCGATCGAGTCGAGGAATGCCGCCGCCGCGGGATGGCCGGCGAGACCCGCGACGAGATCTGCGTTCACGCACGTCGTCTTGCCCGCGCCGTGAATCCGTTCCACGATGCCGCCGATCGTGACGACCGTGCCGGTCAGCACGTAGACGAGTGTTCCGGGCGACGCGCACGCGGCTTGAATGTCGTCCTCGCGCCGTACCGCCGGGATCACACGCGATGCGCGCAGCAGTTCGAACATCACGCCACACGGCGGCCGAGCGAATACATGAGCGCGGCGATCGCGATGACGCCGCCCTGCATCATGTACTTGGCGGGCTCGCCGAGCCCGAAGCTATTGAGGAAGTTGAAGAGAAACGTGAGCATGAACGCGGCGACGATCGGGCCGAGCGTGCCGCCGGAGCCGCCACCGAAGTTGATGCCGCCGAGGATCACGGCGGCGATCGAGTTGAGCACGAGGTCTTGTCCGAGATTCGTCGCACCCATGCCGACGAAACCCGCGAGGAGCAGGCCGCCGATCGTCGCGAGCAGCGCGCAGGCGACGTGCGCGACGAAGATCACACGCAGATACGGAATGCCCGAGAGCGCGGCTGCCGAGGGATTCGCGCCGACGGCCGCGACGTATTTGCCGAAAACCGTGCGCGCGAGCACGAACGACGTCGGAACGGCGACCGCGATCCAGACGAGCACCGAGATCGGTACGCCGAACGCGTAGCCGGATCCGATGTTCTTCAGCGTCTCCGGCACTTCGCCCGGCTGCGCGAAGTAGCTCACCGAGACGACGATGCCGACGAGCACGATCGACATCGCGAGCGTGACGATCACGGCGGACGCGCGCACGAACGTCACGAGGATCGCGTTGATCGTGCCGATCGCGAGCCCGAAGAGCAGGCAGATGCCGATGACCGCATAGGCGGGCCACGCGGCGAAATAGCCGCTCGTCGCGATGAAGTCGGCCCCGACGAAGATGCCGCCGATCGAAAGATCGATCGAACGGCAGCGCATCACGAGCGACTGGGCGATCGCGACCGTGCCGAGCGGCGCCGACTGTTGCACGATCGCAAGAAAGAGTCCGCTGCTGAGCAGCACGGGCCGGAACACCGCGGCGGCGACGAGCAGAACCAGCGTGCCGTAGTAGGCAGGCGGCAGCCGGCGCGCGGCAGCGAGCACGGTTGCGAGCGAGAAGCGCGCTGCGGGCTTGCGTCGTTCCGCGGCGATCACAGACCGACCGCCGTGCGACGCTGCGCGCAGATCGCGACGATGAGCAGGACGCCCTTGAGCGCGGATTGCAAAAACGCGGAGACGTCGAGCAGGTTGAGCCCGTTGCTCACGAGCGCGAGGCTGAGCGTGCCCGTGAGCGCACCGAGCGCGCTGCCGACGCCGCCCGAGAGTTGCGCGCCGCCGAGCGCGATCGCCGTGACGGAGTCGAGGCCGAACGACACCCCGACGGCCGGATCGCCCGATGCCGTCCGTGCCGCGACGAAGAGCCCGGCGAACACCGCGAGGACGCTACACAGTACGTACGCGCTGATCGCGACGCGCCGCGCCGGCACGCCGCCCAGCCGCGCGCTCTCGGGTTGGCCGCCGACGGCGAAGAGATGCAAGCCGAAGCGCGTGCGATAGAGCAGCGCCGCAACCGCGAAGAACGCGATCGCGGACCATACGAGCGCGTGCGGAACGCCGAGCGTCGCACCGCTCGCGAGCGTCGTGAGCACGGGCGGAATCGTGCCGCCCGGAACCGCGCGGATGAGGTACGCGAGCCCCTGCAAGAACGTCATCGTCGAGAGCGTCATGATGATCGGGTGGATGCCGAAGCCGACGATGCCGTAGCCGTTCACGAGACCGACGAAGGCGCCGAGCGCGAACGCGAGCGGGATGGAGAGCGCGGGCGAGAGATCGCTCGAGACGATGCACGTCGTCACGCTGATCACGGAGCCCACGGAAAGATCGAGACCGGCCACGATCGCGACGAGCAACTGGCCGAGCGCGACGATGAGCAACGTCGTCATCTGGTTGACGAGGTTGGTCAGGTTTTGCAACGAGAGGAAGAAGTGCGGCGTCGCGATCGCGAGCACGACGATCAACGACGCCGGGATGCCGAGCGTCACGGCGCTGATGCCGGTGCGTGAGTTCGAGACCGCGCGCCGGCTGCGCCTTGCGAGCGTCGCGATCACGTCACCGCCGGCTCCCGCTCGAGCGCGTCGAGCGCGTGTTCGAGCAAACCCTCTTCGGTCGCGTCCGCGCCGCGCATCTCGGCGACGAAGCGGCCGCCTCGCACGACGAGCACGCGATCGCAAAGCCCGATGATCTCGGTGAGTTCGCTCGACGCGACGATCACGGAACCGCCTTCGTTCGCGAACTCGCGCAGCAGTCCGTAGATCTCCGCCTTCGCACCGACGTCGACGCCGCGGGTCGGCTGTTCGATCGCGAGCACGTCGACGCCGGCCGCGAACCAGCGCGCGAGCATCACCTTCTGCTGGTTGCCGCCGGAGAGCGACCCCACGTTTTGCTTGATGCTCTCGGCGCGCAGCTTCATGCGCGCGGCGATCGCCTCGACGAACGTGGCGACCCGCGGCGCGAGCGAGAAGAGCGGCAGCGCCTTGAGGCGTCCGAGCGCGACGTTGTCGTAGATCGTGAGGTCGAGATAGAGGCCTTCCGTCTTGCGGTCTTCGGGCACGAATCCTATTCCGGCGACGACTGCGGCCGTCGGACCGTGGCGGGGATCGAGGCGCGTCGCGTTGCCGTTCGCGTCGCGCTTCTCGATGTCGCTCGATTCGGGCTTCACGACCCCCGTGAGCGAGCGCAAGATCTCGCGCTGACCTTGGCCTTCGAGGCCGGCGATGCCGAGAATCTCGCCCGCGTGCAATGCAAACGATACCTCGGGGCGGCCCGGCCCCGGCACGAGCTTGCGCACGTCGAGCGCCACCGCGGGCGCGATGGTCGAACGCGGCGGGAAGAGATCGTGCACCGGCCGGCCGACCATCAACGTGACGAGATCGGTTTCGCAGAGCGTCGCGGTCGGAACGGTCGTCACGAGGCGACCGTCCTTGAGCACCGTGACCGTGTCGCAGAAACGGAAGATCTCCTCGAGCCGGTGACTGATGTAGAGAATGGCTTTCCCGCGCGAGCGCAGATCGTCGATGAGCGCCCCGAGCGTATCGACCTCGGCGTTGTTGAGCGTCGCAGTCGGCTCGTCGAAGATGAACACGGACGCATCGGCCGAGACGCCCTTCGCGATCTCGACCAGTTGTTGCTGCGGGATGGTCAGACGGGACGCGAGCCGGTCCGGCGAGACCGCGAGGCCGACGCGCTCGAGCACTGCGCTCGCGTCCGCCGTCATCTTACGCGCGTCGAGCGCGCCGCGCGCGAGCGGCTCGCGGCCGAGATAGAGATTCTCGGCCACCGTGAGATTCGGCAGCAACGTGAACTCTTGGAACACGGTCGAGACGCCGCGCACGAGCGCATCGCGCGGATTCGCGAACGAGGCGCGCTCGCCGCGTACCAGCAATTCGCCCGAATCGGGTCGTTCGACCCCGGCGAGCAATTTCATGAGCGTGGATTTGCCGGCGCCGTTCTCACCCGTGACGGCGTGAACGGAACCGGCGCGCACGGCGAGCGAAACGTCGGCGACGGCTTTCGTCGGCCCGAAGCTCTTACAGAGCGCTCGCGCCTCGATCGCCGTGCCGGCGGCCGTCGTCGCCACGCTTACTTCGCGTAGAGTTTCTTGACGTCCGAATCGGGCAGCGACGAGGGCACCCAATAGTTGTCGTTGAGGTCGGGACGATAGTACTTCTGATACGTGTCGTTCGTGAGCGCCGCGGGCTCCGACCACAGATGCTTCGGTACCGATTCACCGTGCAGGAGCGCGAGCGTCACGCGCACCGCCGAAGCCGGCAGCGACGGTGGGAAGACGGCCGCGACGGAATTCATGCCCGTCTCTTTCCAGATGCGGAAGAAGCCGTTGTTGCCTTCGCCCGTCATCGGGACGAGCGGCTTGTGCGCTTGCTGGAAGACGTCGACGCACGCCCGCGTCATCTCCGCGCCGGAGAACCAGATGCCGTCGACGGGCTTGCCCGAGAGGACGAGGTTCTGACAGATCTGCTTCGATTTCGCGTAATTCCAGTCGCCGTATTCTTCGGCGCCGATCGTGATCTGCGTGCCTTTGAGCGCATCGCGGAAGCCGTTGTAGCGCGCCACTTCCTCTTCGGCACCGGCTATGCCGCGGAACGCCCAGACGGTGCCCTTACCGTGGAGCGCCTTCACGAGAAAGTCGCCGCCGACTTTGCCGAAGTGTTCCGCGCCGCCGCGCACTTCGACCGCGTAGTTGCCGGTCATGCCCGTGCCGAGCACGACGACCGGGATCTTCTTTGCGGCGAACTTCTCGATCTCGGCATTCGCGTTCGTCGGCGTCACCGTGCTCAAGATGACGGCATCGACGTTCTTCGTGAGCACGTCCTCGAGATCGGAGACCTGCTTCGCCGGCTGCCATTCAGCGTTCGTCTGCACGTACGATACGATGTCTTTGTGCCGCGCGACTTCGACCTTCGCTTCCTCGAACGATTGAACGATCCAACTGTTGCCGACGCCCGCGCCGACGAGGGCGATCCGGTACGGACCGATTTTCTTGAACGCGTTCGGCGCGGTACGTTCCGTGCCGCGCGGCGACATCACGCCGCCGAGCGTATAATCGCTCAGATTGTCCATCTGAGACCGGGCGGGCGCAACGAACGCGATCGTGCTCGCGCCGACGATCGCGGTTAGAACGAGCTGACGCCGGAGACGCATCGCATCGACCTCTTTCGGAAAGAACGTGAGCACGACAAAAAAAAGACGTTCGAAGAAGCCTCGAGACGAGGCGCTCGTCGAACGGCTTTCTCAAAAGCTCTGCCGTGTTCGGCCGATGGTAGCACACGCATCGGGGGCACGCAAGTGCGATTCAGAAGCGCACGTCGCGATTGAAAGTCGCGTTCACGAAAGACCATCTAAGGGCGTTTCGCCTCGCTCCGGGAGAACGTGCCGAGCACCGGGCAACAACGTGATATACGACGAGCGACGGAGAGGTGCGAACATGGCGGCGACGGCGACGGATACGGCAGATTTCGGTGTGACCGGCCTTGCGGTGATGGGCGCGAATCTCGCGCGCAACCTCGCGCGGAACGGCTACACCGTCGCGGTGCACAACCGGACGAACGAGAAGACGGACGCGTTCATCAAAGACTTCGGAAGCGAGGGCGCGTTCGTGGCCGCGCACGACGTCGCGTCCTTCGTCGCCTCGCTCAAACGCCCGCGCTCGATCCTGCTGATGGTGAAGGCGGGGAAGCCGGTCGACGACGTGATCGCGGAGATCGTGCCGCACCTCGAGGCCGGCGACATCCTCATCGACGGCGGCAATTCGTTCTTCGGCGACACGCGCCGCCGCACGAAGGATCTCGAAGCGAAGGGGTTTCGCTACATCGGAGCCGGCGTCTCGGGCGGCGAGGAGGGCGCGCTCGAAGGCCCGAGCATCATGCCCGGCGGGACGGAGGAAGCGTATCGCGCGATCGAACCGATCCTCACGAAGATCGCCGCGCACGTCGACGGCGAGCCGTGCTGCACGTACATCGGTGCGGACGGCGCCGGCCACTACGTGAAGATGGTGCACAACGGCATCGAGTACGCGGACATGCAGTTGATCGCGGAAGCGTACGACATGATGCGGCAGATGCTGCGGCTCGGCGCGACCGAGATCGGCGACGTGTTCGCCCGCTGGAACGAGGGCGACCTCGACTCGTATCTCGTGCAAATCGCGGCGGAAGTGCTGCACAAGCACGACGACCGGAGCGGCAAACCGCTCGTCGACGTCATCCTCGACGAAGCCGAGCAGAAAGGCACCGGCCGCTGGACGTCGCAATCGGCGCTCGAGCTCGGCGTACCGCTCACGACGATCACGGAAGCCGTCTTCGCGCGGTCGCTGTCCGGTCGCAAGGCGGAACGCGTGAAGGCGTCGGGCATTCTTACGGGCCCCGCAAAGCGTTTCGGCGGCGAAGACAAGGACATGCGCATCGTCGACGACATTCGCGACGCGCTGTACGCGTCGAAAATCGTCGCGTACGCGCAAGGCTTCGAGCAGATGAAGGCCGCCGCGAAAGAATACGATTGGAAGCTCGATCTCGGCACCATCTCGACGATCTGGCGCGGCGGGTGCATAATCCGTGCGCGGTTGCTGCGGCGCATCAAAGAAGCGTACGACGCGGATCCCGCGCTCGACAACCTCTTGCTCGCACCGTACTTCGCGAAAGCCGTCATCGACGCGCAGCGCGCGTGGCGGCGCGTCGTCGTGCAGGCAGTCGACGCGGGCGTTCCGGTTCCGGCGTTCTCGTCGGCGCTCGCGTATTACGACGGCTACCGGCGCGAGCGCAGTCCGGCGAATCTCATACAGGGTCTGCGTGACTATTTCGGCGCGCACACGTATCGTCGGACGGACGGCGACGGTTAGTTCCACACGCGCTGGCCGCAGGACGGCGTCGAAGTCGAAAGCTGACACTCCTGTCCGTAGGCGCGGTCATCGCGAAAGTGTGACGTGAGGAGCACGACCGAAATCGCCGCGTATCCGATTGTATAGATAGGATGCGCGCGGTAGACGAGGCGCCTTGGAGGCGCCGGTGGGCAACGGTAGTGGCGATGGTCGTCGTCGCGCTCGTTGCCGTCTTCCAAACGACGATCGTCTTCCGCAATATCGCGGCGCACGGCGACGCCGCGCACATCATCGATATCAGCGGCATCCAACGCGCGCGATCGCAAACGCTTTGCTTTCTCGCGCTTTCGCTCCGTGGTACGAGCGACGACTTGCCGATACGTGCGGAGATCGAGAAGACGATCGAAGCAATGCTCGTGACGAGAGCGGAAATCTTGCGTGAACCGAAATGGATCACGGGTCAGATCGACCGCAGCGGCCGAACGCCGCTGGCACGCACGGCCGACGCGTTCATCTCTTTAATTCGCAAAGCGGAGAGGCACCCTGCCGATCCGGCTACGCTCGTGTTGCTGCGCGAGCGACGACCCGTGATATTCGCCGCCTTCGACCGAGCCGTCAAAACCCGAGTTGCGCTAGCTCAAGCCGAGAACGATCGGCTCATGGCCGCGCTGCTCTTCGGGCTCGTCTTACAAATTGCGACCATTGCCGGTTCGTGGCTCGCCATAGTCGCTCCGGCCGAACGGCACAACCGGGGGCTTCTCGCCGACATCCGGGAAGCGCGCAACGAACTCGAGGCGACGTTCGACGGCAATCCCGACGGTATCGCCGTTTACAACCGTTTCGGACGCCTCATCCGCGTAAACGCGACGCGAGCGAACTTCATCGGGCGCCCTGCCGAGGAACTCGTCGGGGCGCACATCACCGAGGTGGTCGACCCGCGCTTCGTCGAGGCGTCGATCGACGCGTTCAATCGCGCCATGCGCGGCGAAACGGTCCGCTTCGATTCGTCGTTGATAGCGGGTGACGGATCGCCCGTCGACATTTCGGTCGCGATCTTCCCGCGCGTGATCGATCGCGAGGTCGTCGGCGTCAACGTCGTCTCGAAGGACATGCGCGAGTTGCGAGCCGCCGAAGCCGCGAATGCGGAGCAGACGCGGCGCCTCGCTGATCTTTACGAGATCGCGTCGTTATACGGGGCGACCACGGATCAACTGCTCGCCTCCGCGATCGACCTCGTCACGCAGCGTCTCGGGTACGATTACGGCGTCGTGACGGAGATCGTTGACGATGTCGTCACGATCGTCGCTACGAGCGGGTCGCCGGAAGGCCTCGTCATCGGCGATGCGCGACCGCTCGATGCGTCCTTCGCCCAACTCGCCGTCCGTGCGGCGGATCTCTACGAGGCTCGCGACTTCGCCGCAACGGTGCACGTTGCGGACGCCGCGCACGTACCGTGGGGAAGCGTCGCCGGGATGAAAATCTTCATCGGTGGCGTTCTCTACGGGACGATCGGTTTCGCCAGCCGCTTCGTTCGTGCAAAGGACCTCTCGCCGAGCGACGCCAGCTTCATTCGCCTGTGCTGCGCGCTCCTCGGAACGATCATCGAACGCGGTCGGCAGCTCCGGCGACTGGACGTGCTCGCGTTTTCCGATTCGCTCACGGCGCTACCTAATCGTGCACGGTTCGGTAGCGCGCTCGAAGATGCGATCGCGACCGACGCTCCATTCGCTCTGCACTATCTGGATCTCGACCATTTCAAAGAGATCAACGATCACTTCGGTCACGCGGCCGGCGATGCGGTTTTGAAGATCGCGGCGCAACGACTCCTCGATTCTACCCGGCCGCGTGATACGGTCGTTCGTCTCGGCGGAGACGAGTTCGCCGTCGTCCAAGCCGATGCGAGCACACGTGAAGAAGCCCGCACCGTAGCGCAACGCATCGTGTGCGCTCTCGCCGCGCCCATTCGTTTAGACGGACGCTCGTACGCCATCGGCGCGAGCGTGGGGGTCGCGCTCTATCCGGAAAATGCGCGATCCCCGAGGGCCCTAATCGAGGCTGCCGACGCCGCGCTCTATCGCGCGAAGGAGGCCGGTCGAGGGCGCCATGCGTTTGCGGATGCCGCGTCGCGAAGGACGAAGGCATCCTAAGCGATGATCGTGAGCGAATCGCTTTGGAATCAGGCTGCCGGATGGGATGCGCGGCTCGGCGAGATCGGAACGGACGCACAGCTCGTGATGTACTTCGGGAGCCGCGACGCCTTACGCGCGTGTTCGCCGTACGAGGTGCTGCGCTCGCGATTCCCGGCGGCCACGATCGTGGGTTGCTCGGGAACGCGCACGATCGTCGGCTCCGCGATCGAAGAAGACGTCGTCGCCGTCGCGACGCTTACTTTCGAACGCACCTCGGTCCGCCTCGCACGCGCGCTCGTGGGCGCGCCGTCGGAATCGTATGCGGCCGGCATGGAACTCGGCGCGGCGCTTCGAGCCGACGATCTGGTCGCGGCGATCGTGCTCGCCGACGGATTGCTCGTGGACGGCAGCGCGCTCGCGAGCGGGATGAATCGCGCGCTCGGAGCGCGACCGTTGATCGTCGGCGGCATGGCGAGCGATCCACGCGATTACACGGAGGCGCTGGTCGGTGCGAACGCATCGCCGCAGAGCGGCACGATCGCCGTCGTCGGACTGTACGGCTCCTCGCTTCTCGTCGCGCACGGTCGCGCGAGCGGCTGGGACGCGTTCGGCCCGCGCCGGCGCGTCACGCGTTCGCAGGGCAACGTCGTCTTCGAACTCGACGGCAAGCCCGCGTACGATCTGTACGAGCGCTATCTCGGCGAGGAACTGAAGTCGCGAGCCGCGTCCGACGGCGTCGTCATTCCGCTGCAGATCGCTTCGCCCGAGCGCCCCGATGCGACGCTCGTTCGCGCACCGCTCGCCGTCGACGACGGGCCCGCGTCGATGACGTTCGCCGGTCACGTTCCGGAGGGTTGGATCGCGCGGCTGATGCGCGGGAGTTCCGACCGGCTGATCCTCGGCGCGGGGGACGCAGCGCGACACGCGCACCTGGCCGACGACGCAGGTGCCGGTGACACGTTCGCGTTCGTCGTCAGTTGCGCGGGGCGCCATCAGGTGATGGGCCAACGCACGGAGGAAGAACTCGACGTCGTCGGCTCGGAACTCGGAGCCGCCACGACGCGCCTCGGCTTCTATTCGTTCGGCGAGATCGCTCCGCTCGAGACGGGCGCGTGCGAAGTACACAATCAAACGATCACGATCACGAGCTTTCGCGAGGCGGCCGCCTGACGTGCATCGTCTTCTCGCACGGCAGATCGCCCGCGCGACGCGCGCGAGCGGCGAACTGGACGTCGGAGCGCTCATCGAACTCGTCGACGGCGCGTATGCGGAAGCGGACGTCGAACGCGCGCGCTCGGATCGGGCCATGCTCCTCACCTGCGAGGAGATGGATGCGTTGCACGACGAGCTTCGCATCCTCGCGCTCACGGATCCCCTGACGGGTCTTCCGAATCGCTCGTCGTTCGCCGACTCGGCGCTCCGGGCCGTCGGGCGCGCGAACCGCGGCGAGAACCTCGCGGTGCTGCTGATCGATCTCGATCGCTTCAAGACGATCAACGATTCGCTCGGCCACGCGATGGGCGATGCGCTGCTCTGCGAGGTCGCAGAGCGCTTGCGCGGCGTGCTGCGCCGCGAAGACGTCGTCGCGCGCATCGGCGGAGACGAGTTCGCGATCTTGCAACTCGGCTGCGACGATCCGAGCGGCGCGGAAGACTTGGCTCGCCGACTCGTTCAAGCGCTCGTGCTGCCGTATTTCATTCGGGGATACGAGCTCACCGTCGGCGCGAGCGTCGGCGTCGCGACCGCATGCGGAGCGGACAACGCGCCGGACGCGCTGCTGCTCGATGCCGACCGCGCGCTCTATCGTGCGAAGAACGAGGGCCGTTGTACGTGGCGGATGCACGGCATCGAGCGTGCGTATCCGTCCGAGCATCTCGGCTCGACGTCCGTTCGCTTGCGCAAGGCGATCAGCTGAGCCGGAGGTATCCGTCTCGCGCCCCCGAACGCCCGCGTCGTCATGATTCCCGCGTTCGCGAGCTGTTGTCGTCTCCACCGTCGATTGCCGATCGGATGAGATAACCGCGCCCTCGAAGCGCTAGCCCGGGACGCTCCGGCGCCTCTCACCGATCAGGTGAGGGGCGTTTTTATTATCGAAGAGGATCCAGATGAGTACGAACGCCACCGCAACGGAAACTGCGACCGACGGCTACCTCCGCGGCAACGCGGAGTATGCGAAGAACTTTAAAGGCCCGTTACCCTTGCCTCCGGCCAAACACACCGCGGTCGTCGCGTGCATGGACGCGCGGCTCGACGTCTATCGTATCCTCGGCTTGCACGAGGGCGACTCGCACGTGATCCGCAACGCGGGCGGCGTGGTGACGGACGACGCGATCCGTTCGATCGTGATCTCGCAGCGTCTGCTCGGCACGAAGGAAGTCGTCCTCATCCATCACACGGATTGCGGGATGCTGACCTTCACGGACGACCAGCTTCGCGCGCAGATCGGCGCCGAGACGGGTTTCAAACCTCCGTATGCGTTCAACGCATTCGAAGATCTCGCGACCGACGTGCGTCAAGGCATCGCGCGCATCAAAGGCGATCCGCACGTCGTGCATCGCGATCGCGTCCGCGGCTTCATCTTCGATGTGGCGACGGGCAAGCTGAACGAAGTCGTTTAGGAGCAGATGATATGACGACCAACCTTCGACCCAAAGAGACGATCGCGACGTTCGAGCTGAGTTCCACCGGAACCGGCGTCGCGCAAACGGTGCGCCCCGCCGGTTCGGCGCACGAGATCCTCACGGACGCGCCGTGCGCGTTCGGCGGGAACGAGTCGGCGCCGAGCCCGATCTCCTACGCGCTCGCGTCGCTCGTCTCGTGTTCGCAAGTCACGGCGCAGATCGTCGCAAAGGAGCTCGGCGTGCGTCTCGACACGTTCGCCTTCGATCTGTCGGCGGATCTCGATACCGCCGTGATGGTGGGCGGCGCGCGCGACGCCCACGCCACGTTCGAACGCGTCGACGTCACGGCGACGGTGCGCACGGACGCGACGCCCGACCAGTTCGCGACGCTCAAGGCCGAAACGGATCGCCGCTGCCCGATTTTCGCGCTCTTCGCGCAGAGCGGCGTCGACATCCGGTCGACCTGGCACGCCGAGCCGATCACGTAAGGCGGCTCTTGTCGGCGATGCGTGCGGCGATGAAGTCGGCGACGTCGCGCGGGCCGCTCACGTAGAACCGTTGACCCGACTTGAGCTCGTGGACGGCGCCGCGCCAGGCGGGGGTGCCGGCTCCGTCCAGCCCGTCCTCGGCGTGCACCCACATGCGGATGACGAAGACGAGCTCTTCCGGCGGCTGCTGCATGTGCGAAGCGTAGCAGTGCGTCGTGCGGTAGCCGTGCCGCGGCGCGTTATCGTCCGGCGGCGATCCGCCTGTTGATCGCGAGAGCGAGGAACGTCTCGCGAATGCGGTCGTCTTCGATCTTGCGCGCGAACCGCTCGAGTTCGCTCTTCGCCGTCGCGGTCGCCGCGCGCGCGTCGTTCGCGGCGCCCGCCGCCTCGTACGCCATGGCCATCGTCCACCACACGTAGTGCGGCCAGACCGCGCCGTCGAACGCCTGCGCCCCGATCGCGCGCAATTCGTTCGCGACCGCAAGGGCATCGCTCGGGCGGCCCGCCTCGACGTACGCGCGCGTCAGGTCGGCGAGGTCGTCGGCGAAGTCTTGCGGCGCCTGGACGCGGCGACGGAGCGCGATGCCGGCGAGCATGTGCTCGATCGCGGCGTCGTACTCGCCGAGCTCGCGTTCGGCGTTGCCGAGGTTCGCGAGCGCGGCCGCTTCGAAGACGGGGAAACCGATTTGCCGTGCGTCGACGAGCGCCGATTCGGCAAGCGCTTTCGCCTCGTGCGGCTCGCCGAGGTGCAATTTCACGAGGCTCGCGTTCACCCGGTTCGCGACGGTCGTGCGTTGCTCGCGAGCCGTCTCGAAGAGCGCGTTCGATCGCTCGATCGAGACGAGCGCTTCGTCGAAGAGGCCGAGCCGCAGCAAGAGCGTCGCGCGATTCGTGTAGGTGACGCCGAGGCCGCGTTTCTGGCCCATCGATTCGTAGAGTGCGAGCGTCGCGTCGCATTCGCGGAGTGCCGTGCCGAAGTCGTCGAGCCGGGCCGCCGTCGCCGAGAGGCGTCCGCGCGCGGCCGCCTCCGCTTCGCGATCGCCCGTCTCCAGGTGGATCGCGAGCGCGCGCGTCGAGAGGTCGAAGCATTCGCGATAGCCCTGTTGCAAGAGAGCGGCGTTCGCGACGGACGTCAACGCTCGCGCCTCGACCGCGCGATCGCCGACGCTCGCGGCGCGGCGACTCATCTCGGCGAGGAAATCGCGCGATGCTTCGAGATCGCCCGCGTTCGTCGTGAAATCGACGAGCAGGTAGAGGCACTCGAGTTGCCCTCGGACGTCGCCCAGGCGCTCGTAGATCGCGAGCGCCGTGCGCGCCGGCTCGAGACCTTCGGATTGGCGGCTCCGCAGCCCGGCGTGAGTCGCGCGCTGGACGAGCGCTTGCGCGCGCGCGTCGTCGTCGAGACCGTTCGCGACGGCCTGCATCTCGTCGATGTAGCGCCCTTCCTCGTCCGACTCGCCGAGCGCACGCGCGAACAGCACGCGGCGCACGAGAACGTCGAACGTGTCGCGTGCGTCTCCGCCCGCGAGCCGGGCGAGCTCGGCGAGCTCCGCGAGCGCATCGATGTCGGCGCGTTGCGCGTCGCGCTCGGCGCGCTTGCCGAACGCCTTCTCGCGAACGTCGAGGAGCCCGCGCCGCACCTCCGCCGCGGGCTCGGCCGCGAGCGCGCGCGACGCGAGCTCGATCGCGTCGCCGTATGCGTGCACGGCGGCGGATTCGCGCGCGGCCGTGAGATACCAGTGCGCGGACCGTTCGGCATCGCCGCCACGCGCGTGGTGCCGCGCGATCTCGCGCGACGAGCCTCGGCCGGCGGCATGATGCGCCTCGAGCACGCGGGCGATGCGCGCGTGACGCTGCGTCCGGAAGGCGGGATCGATCTCGGCGTAGATCGCGTCCGCGATGAGATGATGGGTGAACACGTAGTCGTCGTTCGTGCGCGCGCCCGCTTCGCGCATGAGGCGGCGGTCGAGCAACTCGTCGAGCCCGCGCGCGACGGCCGCCGCCGGAAGATTCGAGACGTCGCGTACGAGCGCGACGCTGGCGCCGCTGCCCGCGACGGCCGCGATCTCGGCGACGGCACGCGCGCTTTCGTCGAGACGCGCCACGCGCGATGCGATCAGGCGCGCGACCGTCGTGTCCCTGGCTCCCGGCGCGTTCGGCGCCGACTCGAGTGCGAGGCCGATCGCCTCGGTGAGGAACAGTGCGTTGCCTTCGCTTTGCGCGAACAGGTCGCCGGCGATCTCGGCCGAGCGATCGCGCAAGCCGTCGATGCGCGCGACGAGGTCGGCGACGTCCGTCTCGGCGAGCCGCTCGAGCGCGATCTCGTCCGCGGTCGCCGTCGCACGGAGCGAACGCGCGAGCAAACGCAGCGGGTGGCCGGGCGGCGTTTCCTCGTCGCGGCACGTGGCGACGACGAGCACGGGCGTTCGCGCGAGCGCGCGCACGATCGCGCCGAGCGCGTCGAGACTCGCCGCACCGGCCCAGTGCAGATCTTCGAGCACGAGCAACAACGGTCGCGGTGCGGCGAGCCCGCGTACGGCGTGCGTCAGCGCGTCGTACACGCGCGCGGCTTCGACCTCCGCCGAACCGCCGGCCGACTCGCGATCGTCGCTGTCGACGTCGCGCACCTCCGGGATCAAACGCGCGAGCACCGCCCGTCGAGCGGCCGACGGCGGCCGCGCGAGGACGAGCGGGAGCGCGGAGCGCAACGCCTCGACGATCGCCTGATACGGCCCGGACTCGGGCGACGACGTCGTGCCGACGAACACGCGGCCGCCCTCGGCTTGCGCGATCCGCGCGAGTTCGCCCGTCAGACGCGTCTTGCCGACGCCCGCTTCACCGCCGA
>CAJCIN010000025.1 GCA_903970385.1 Rhodospirillales bacterium
AGTGGGCGTCGCAGACGGACGTGCCGTCGGCGTCGCAGTCGGCGTAGGGGAAGCGCTGGGCACGGCCGTCACCGAGGGAGCTGCCGACGGCGAGGCCGTCGGCGTCCCGCCGCGGCTGATGGGCGTGAGCGTCGACGAGCCGCTCCCGCAGGCCGTCAACATCGCAGTCGAAGCGAAAAATACGAACGCCGCAGCCGAGCGACGCGCAAAAATCGTATACATCGTGAGCCGATCTCAAGCGAGGAGCAAAGAGTAAGGTGCTCGCTCAGCATAGAGATGACGGATGACGCGCACATCCGTAGAACTACGTAGGGACCGCTCGGGAGGCTCCTGGCAATCGCAATGCCACATAGAGGCGGAAAGCTCGTAACGCCGGACGGTCGCTATTTCGTCGTTCGCGGCCGCCTCTGGCGTCTGGCTGATCCGAAACTCAGCGACGTCGACCGCGAGCGGCTCGTGTCGACCCTCATGGCCGCGCGTCGCGCGATTGCCGCCGCCAAGCGCGCGGGCGACGCGGCCGGCGAGGAGAAGGCACATGCCGCCGTCGATCGTGCCAAACGTGAGCTCGGCGAACGCGGCCCGGTCTGGTGGACCGACGGCGCGCCCGACTTCAATCGACGGATGGCACGCAATACGCCGTATGCCGACTGGTACGCAGAAGCGCAAAACGACCTTCCCGCAAAGGCGAGCCGGCGGCCGTAGCTGCATCGTATTCCCGGCTCGAGTCGTAGCGGTAATCGTACGAATGAGGTTGTGTGCATCGGGCAAGGAGCCCGTCGCGTTTCGAATGGAACTGCGATTCGTGCACACGATCATCGACGACACGTCCCAGACGTTCACCATCATCAACACGTTCATCGTCGCACCTGCCGATGCCGACGAGATCGTCGGCGCGCTCCGCGATTTCACCGAACGCGTGACGTTCGAAATGCGCGGCTTCGTCGGCGCGAGCGTCCATCTCGGCCGGGATCGGACGCGGGTCGTCAACTACGTCCAATGGGAGAGCGAAGACGATTTCCGGGCGATGTTCGCAACGGACGACGCGAAGGAGCACATGGCGGCGCTGGGAACGATCGCAACGCAGATCGACCCCGTCGTGTACGACGTCGTCTACGTCGGCAGTTCGCTCTCGTAATGGACGCATCGATCGTCATCGTCGAGAACGGGCCGTATCTCGGGCGTGGACGGGTGCCGCTCGAACTCGCGACGATCGAGCCGAACGAAAGCGGTGGTTCGTGGACGACCTACGCACTGTGCCGGTGCGGCGCTTCCCAGAAGAAACCGTTTTGCGACGGGAGCCATCAGCGCGAGCACTTCGACGGGGCCGAAACCGCAAGCCGCACGCCGTTCGCAGCCGGCGTCACGACGCCGTCCCACTTTGCGCTTTTGCGCGCTTTTGCGATAACGCCGGCGGCATCTGGAGCGTCGTCGATGCGGCTGAGGACGGCGTCGCGGTCGAGACCGTCGTGCACGAAGCGGCGTTATGTCCGTCGGGACGGTTGGTGCTGCGCACGTGCGCACGAACGATGCGGTCGAACCGGAACTCGAGCGATCGATCGCCGTCGTCGAAGACCCGGCGAAGAATTGTAGCGGACCGCTCTGGCTGAGAGGCGGCATCCCCGTCTTTTCGGCCGACGGGACCTCGTACGACGTGCGAAACCGCCAGACGCTCTGCCGCTGCGGGCGATCGGCGAATAAGCCGTTCTGCGACGGTACGCACGCCGACATCGATTTCCGCGACGGCTATCGTCGGCGATTTAGGCGTTGCGCGTGAGCTGCCATTCCACGGCGTTTGGTAAAAGGTACGCGACAGGCAACAGCGCGTAGATCGCGACGCTTACCGGGATGCTCTCGAATGCGACGAGCGATCCGCCGAGCGCGACCACCGGATACGCCGCCGCCCACAGCCGCGAGAAGGCGATGGCACGCTCCGACTGCACGGCGCCGGTTGCGAGACGGTAGCGGCGCTCGACGTAAAACCAGAGCGCACAGAAGGTCGCCCCGGTCGCGGCTTGCGCGAGGCCGTAAAATGCGACGATGACCGGAAGGTTGCCGTACTCGGAGATCAACTCGGTCGGAAAGGGCAAGAATGCCACGACGATGAGAAGCGCGAGGTTGAGCAGCACCGTCGGCCGGTCGACATCCGTGAGGCCCTTGAACACCGGATGGTGGTTGAGCCAGATCACGCCGATGACGAGAAAACTCGTCACGTAGGCGAGGAGTGGCCGCGCGAGGGCCACGAGTGCGTGCGACGCTTGCGCGTTCGAGGCCGCGTGCAAATCGGGGACCCGGAGTTCGATGACGAGCAACGTGGCCGCAAACGCGAAGACGCCGTCGCTGAATGCTTCGAGCCGAGCGAGATTCATCAGCGAGCCGCCCGGCGTTTCGGTCACGAATCGACGAGCTTTTTTAGGACGACGATGTGGTTCGGACACGAGGCCGGCGTCAACAGAATGACGTCCGCATCGCGCGTTCCGTACGTCGGCAGATGAAAACGGGAGCGGGCAATCGCCGGATTTGCGACGCTGCTATCTTCCGAGTACACGCGCGCGAAAGCGGGCGAGCTTTCAACGAGACGTGCGAGCAGTCGTTCCCGACCGTCGGCGATGAGCGAGGCGTGTGTGAAGCGGTAGTGCGCGAGCATATCGTGCAGCGCCGACCGCCAGGGTGGATCGACGAAATTTTCCCGAAGGCTGGTACGATGCGCCATGATCTCGAGGAGATTCGGCGATTCCACTTCGTCGAAGCCGTAGAAGCGGCCGGCCTCTTCGTTCCACGCCACCATGTTGAAGTCGGCGTCGTGAAAGTGAGCCAAACCGCCCGGGTACGATCGAACGAACGCGATCAGGTCGGTATCGGGCGCCGGATCCTCGACCGCGAAGCGAGCCGTGCACGATGCCGCGAGTCGTGTAAGGTACGTCCGTTCACGAGCGGATAACATCAGAGCTTCTGCGATGGCGACCAAGGTGCGCGGCGGAAGCGTGCCGATTCGGCCCTGTTCGAGCATCGTATAGCGGCTGACGCCGATGCCCGCACGTTCGGCAACCTCATCGCGCCGGAGGCCGCGCGCGTGACGGCGACCGACCGGCGCGACGCCGACGTCCGCCGGCCGCATCGCTTCGCGTTTGCTGCGCAGAAACGCCCCAAACTCGTTGCACCGCTGCGTGACGACACGCTTCGCATCGCCGGCATCGATCGGGTCGGGGCGCGGGCCGCCTTCGATGCGCGGAGCTCCGTCGCGCGTGATTTTCACGATCAACGTATAGGCGGGGGCCGCAAACGACGTGAACGCCATGACGGCCGCCTCGATCGGCGATCCGTCCTTCGAGCGAAGGCGCGTCCGCTCCGACGGCGGCGTCGTCAGAGCGCACGTATCCCAGATGCGCGCGAAATCGGCATAGGTGTGCAGGTCGCCGATCAGGTCGGTAAAGGCGGCTCCGCCGAAGCGTCCGTACGACAGCCTGAAATGGCCGATCATCTGCGTCAACACCCGTTCGTAGGCCGGCTCGATGAAGCGATCTCGCATCGCGGTATCCGCCAGCATGAGGCGCAGGAGATTGGGGTTCGGGCCATGCTTGGAAAACTCGAAGAATGCGTCCGCGCGCCGGTTGTATGCGACGACCTCGAAACTCGGCGCGACGATGAAGGCCATGCCGAACTCTGCTTCGCGCACGAAGTCGATCAGGGTCTGCGACGGCGGCGAGAGATCGGCGTGCGGCGGAACGAAGGCTCCCGCCGCGAGCTCCGCGAGATGATCGCGTTCGTGGCGTTCGAAGCGCAGCGCCTTAGCGATAGCATCGAGCATGCGCGGCGAAACGCTATCGACGCGGCCTTGCTCGAGCATGCTGTACCACGATACGCCGATCTCGGCGATCTCCGCAACTTCGCTGCGCCGCAAGCCGCGAACGTGGCGACGCCCACCGTCCGGCAAGCCGACCTCGGACGGCTGCAAGTGCGTCCGCCGTTGCCGTAAGAATCTGCCGAAGTCACGCCGGCGCGCCAGTTGGACTGAATCGATTCCGACCATCATTGACGGTTGCTTGGTTCCAAACGAGCGAGCCGATGTCATCTCGAGAATGTGCCGCACGTGCTCGAAAAAGCTAGTAATCAGAATGCTAGTTTTTCGAACACGCTTCGCGCGAGGTCTTCCCGAAGACGCGAAGGTGAGCGATGATGCACCGCCGTCCGATACGCGCCGAGCCGAGCTCGGCGCGTTTCTGCGCGGCCGCCGGCTAGCGCTCGATCCGAGCACGTACGGGATGCCGCGCTCGCGACGCCACGTCGCCGGCTTGCGCCGCGAGGAGGTTGCGCATCTTGCCGGCATCAGCGCGAGCTGGTATGCGATGCTGGAGCAGGGGCGCGTACGGACGATCGGCGAAAAAACGCTCGCGCGCGTCGCTGCGGCGCTCCGGCTCTCGCCGGCCGAATGCGACTTCGTTGCGGATCTGGCGCGCGCGCCGCGCGCCGCGGGTCCGGGTTCGGGTTCGGTGCCCGAATCGCTACGCAGATTCCTAGAAATGTCATCGAGTCCGATGCAGCTGATGAACGCGCGCCTCGACGTGCTCGCGTGGAATGGTCCGACGAACGATCTTTTCGATTACGACGCGCTTCAGCCGCCGCTCAATTTCTTGGAATTACTCTTATTCGAAGAGCGCGTTACCGACCGTTTTGCCGACCGCACGGCCACGCTGCGCAATGTGGTCGCGCTACTCCGCGCGAAGATCGGGCTTCTCGGTGATGACGACCTCGGTTCTTTCGTCGCGTCGCTCGAGACGCGCAGCCCGACGTTTCGGGAGCTATGGGCCGAAGGGCGCATCGCGCTCGAGCCCGAGCCGATATGCGTCGTGGTGCTTCCCGGTCAGGGCCGAACGACGTTTCATCT
Organism: Rhodospirillales bacterium; assembly: GCA_903970385.1. Taxonomy (GTDB): domain Bacteria; phylum Vulcanimicrobiota; class Vulcanimicrobiia; order Vulcanimicrobiales; family Vulcanimicrobiaceae; genus Palsa-1515. The sequence goes on from CAJCIN010000025.1 coordinate 4,883, forward strand.
CGACGCATTGGTGCCGCTCGCCGCTCCGTCGTTGCTCCTCATTGCATTGACGCCTCGCATCGAACCCTGAGCGAAGGAGCGATGCGCTCCTTACAGCTTGTAGTCGAACCAGAGATTGAAATAGGCCGTACTTTGAGACGGCAGCGTTCTCGATTCGGGTGCCTCGTCGAAGAAGCTGCCGATGAGGTAGCGGGCATACGCGCCGTACACCGAGATGTGGCGGTCGAGCGCATCGACGATCGAGACGTATCCGAGATTCCCGAGCGGCGCCGCGGTCGCGCCCTCGGGCGCTCGAAGCGGAAAGCCCGGAGACGAATAAACGCCGTCCGCGGCGCTTTGGCGGTAAAAGAAGTAGTCTTTTACCGCGAGCGTGATCTTCTTTGCGTACGTGTACGAGACGTTGGGTGTGAATCCGGACGTGTTCTCGTTCCCGTTTGCCTCGATGATGCCGAACGTGAGTCCCGTCGGATACGGCGCTCGAAACAAGGTAAAGTGAGAACTCTTCGGGTCGTGGTCGCCCGAAGCGATCCCGCCACCGACGCCCAGGCGGAAACGGTTGCGATTGCGCCCAAAGTTATAACCGAGATTCGTTTCGATCGCATACGCATCGATCGTGGCGGATCCGAAGGATCCGATCTGCTTGTCCAGTTCCGTATCGGAGTCGAAGGCGGCCGAGCTCGTGGCATAGCGTGCGCCGATGGTGAAGCGTTCTTCCGGCCCCGCCCCCCGGTAGTAGAATTGCGATTTTCGTCGATCTTCGAACGTGTAGAGATCGACCCGTTTGCGAGCCGATGCGATCGGTTGCGTAGATTCCGAGCAACGTCTTCGTCTTGTCGCGGAGATCGTCGAACCCGAACGACCCAACGTTCACGGGCTGCACGGCAAAGAGGTCGGTCCGCCACGACCCCGCTTGCAGCCGGGCGCGAACGCCGTCGAACGGCATCTCGGTGTTG
>CAJCIN010000026.1 GCA_903970385.1 Rhodospirillales bacterium
CGCGACGGAGATCGCGGCTCCCGTCACGTCTTTCATCGCGGAGCATTCGACCGTCGCCGTCGAGCGATCCGTGTTGCGTCTGCTCGGGGTCGACGGCGTGTGCACGGGCGACGCTCCCGTTCCGAACCGGGTTCTCGAACGGCTCGGCGCGGAGCGGCTGGCCGGCGGCGCCGCGCGCGGCATCGGCGCGCTCGTCGCCGAGACCGGCCGCACGCCGGACGACGTCGCGAACGCGCTCGCCGAAGGGACGCTGTCCGCGGATCTCGCGGACGCCGTGCCGGAGGCGGCCGCCCGCGCCGCGCTCGACCGGTACGTGCGCGCCGCGATCGCCCGGATCGACGGGCGCCGGGAAGAACGTGCCCGGTACCTCGACCGGCTGCCGCAGGGGGACCCGCCGCTGCTGTACGTCATCGTTGCGAGCGGCAACATCTACGAGGACCGGACGGCCGCGGTCGCCGCCGCGGAAGCGGGTGCGCGCATCATCGCGGTCATCCGCTCGACGGGTCAGTCGCTTCTCGACTACGTGCCGTACGGCGCGACGACCGAAGGCTTCGGCGGCACCTACGCGACGCAAGAGAACTTCCGCATCATGCGCGAGGCGCTCGACGCCGTCTCCGAGCGCCTCGGCCGGTACGTGATGCTGACGAACTACGCGAGCGGACTCTGCATGCCGGAGATCGCCACGATGGCGGCGCTCGAGCGGCTCGACATGCTGCTCAACGATTCGATGTACGGCATCCTGTTTCGCGACATCAACATGAAGCGCACGTTCGTCGATCAGCACTTCTCCCGGATGCTCAACGCGCGTGCGGGCATCATCATCAACACGGGCGAGGACAACTACCTCACGACGGCCGACGCGGTCGATCAAGCTCCCGCGGTGCTCGCGTCGCAGTTCATCAACGAGGCGTTCGCGCACGCGGCCGGGATGCGGGACGCGTGCATCGGTCTCGGCGATGCGTACGAGATCGATCCCGCGCTCGAGGACGGCTTTTTGCTCGCCGTCGCGCAAGCGCAACTCGCGCGGCAATGCTTCCCGGACGCGCCGCTCAAGTACATGCCGCCGACGAAGCACATGACGGGCGACGTGTTCAAAGGCCATCTCATCGACGCGATGTTCAACCTGACGTCGGTGATGACGAAGCAGACGATCCACTTGTGCGGCATGATGACGGAGGCGATCCACACGCCGTTCCTCGGGGATCGCGTGCTGTCGCTCGACAACGCCGCGTACGTGATGAACACGGCGCGTCATTTCGGCGACGAGATCGAGTTCAAGGCGGACGGGATCGTCGAACGCCGGGCGCAGAGCGTGCTGCGCGACGCGCACGCGCTGCTCGAACGCGTGAGCGTCGCCGGGCTGATGACCTCGATCGAACGCAAGACGTTCGCCGACGTCAAACGCTCGCCGGACGGCGGCCGCGGTTTCGACGGCGTCTTCGCGCGCGGCGCGTCGTATTGGAATCCGTTCGAGGACGTGCTCGCGCCGGCGGCGCAGACGGTCGGGGCCGCGTGAGCTCGTTCGTGAAGCCGTACGGCGATACGCGGGACGACGGCAAGGTGCAGCTCTCGTTCACGCTGCCCGTCGAATGGAGCGAATCGGCCGACGAAGCGGCGCGCCAGCTCGTCGCGAAGATGGGCTTCGGGGACGTGGCCGTCGCGGAAGGGCGGCGCATCGCGACGGGTTTCTCGTTTTTCGTCGTGTACGCGAGCACGCCCGTGGCGGTCGACGTCGACGGCATCGCCGCACCGCAGACGAAGACGCACGCGATGTCGATGGACGAGATCGACGCGTTCGTGCGCGAGAACGTCGGCCGCAAGATTCGCGTCGCGGGCGCGTGCATCGGCACGGACGCGCACACGGTCGGCATCGACGCGATCCTCAACATGAAGGGTTACAAGGGCGACTACGGGCTCGAGCGCTACAAGGAATTCGAGACGTTCAACCTCGGCAGCCAGGTATCGGTCGAAGATCTCGCGCGCTTCGTGCGCGACGAACGGATCGATGCGGTGCTCGCGTCGCAGGTCGTCACGCAGAAGGGCAGCGACATCACGAACTTCACCGCGCTCGCCGAGATTCTGGAAGCGGAAGGCGTGCGCGAGAACGTGCTGCTGATCGCGGGCGGCCCGCGCGTGACGAATCTGCTCGCGGCCGAACTCGGCTACGATGCCGGTTTCGGACGCGGCACGCTGCCGAGCGACGTCGCCGCGTTCGTCGCGCAACGGATGGCCGATCGGGTGCTCGCATAGCGCGCCGACGCATCGCGGTCGCTGCCGGCGCGCTCGCGTTCGCGACGCTCGCCGCGGCGCCGGCACCGCGCGCATCCGCCGTGACGATCGTCGCGCCCGCGATCGGCGGTACTCCGTGGACGAGCGACGGCATCGATAAGTTGCGCGCCGAAATCGATGCGACGCTCGACGGCCCGGGCGGTTTGCGCGGTGCGCACGTCGGCGTGACGGCGGTCGATACGGCGACGGGCGCGACGCTCTACGAGCGGCACGCAGACGAGGAGTTCCAACCGGCGAGCACGCTCAAACTCGTCGTCGGCAGCGTGGCGCTCGACGTGCTCGGGCCGGCGTATGCGCCGTCGACCGGCGTCGACATCGACGGCGACGATCTCCAGGTCGATCCGGATGACGATCCATTCTTCGGGACGGACGAGGCAGCTGCGTTCGTCGCGGCCGTACAGGCGCGCCACCTGTCGCACGTGCACGATGTCGTGGTGTTCGACTCGCCGGACCGAACATCGGTGTACCCGCCGGGCTGGACGTTCGACGACTTCGCCGAGGATTATGCCGCCCTTCCCTCCGATGCGACGTTCGAAGAAAACGTCGTTCACGTTTACGCGAGGCCCGGCGCCACGGCCGGATCGCCCGTCGTCGTGCGCACGTTACCCAAGCTTGGACTCGATGCGCCGGATGGTGTGACGTGTTCGTTTTCCGCCTTTTTGACGAATCGGGCGACGACCTCGAGCATCGGCACGAAACCGTTGCTGGACGCCGAGCCGACGGCGTCCGGGTGCCGGCTCCTCGTCGGATCCGTCCCGCTCGGATCGCCCGAGGTCGAGACGGACGTCGCGATCCCCGATCCGCCGACGTATCTCGCACGGGCGCTCGTCGCGGCGTTGAATGCTCACGGCATCTCCGTTGACGGAAGCGGCAGCGTCGATCGACGCGGGGCGCCTCGAATGTTTTCATCCATAACGTCCGGATCGCGGCTGTGGCGTCACGACGGGCTTCCGCTCTCGTCGGTCTTGCCGCGCTTCTGGGTTCCGAGCGACAACTTCGTCGGCGAAGAGCTATTGCTCGCTCTTTCGCGCGGATCGCGCGATCGCGCGCTCGACGTCGAACGTACGTGGCTGAAGAACATCGGCGTCGATCCCGCCACGACGACGCTCGCCGACGGGAGCGGTCTTTCGCAATACGATCGCATCACGCCACGCGATCTCGTGACGATCTTGCAGCACGATTGGAACGGGCCGAACCGGCAGCTCGTGCTCGACTCGCTGCCGATCGGCGGCGCGCGCGGAACGATCGAAGGCATCGCCGGAACGCCCGCCGCCGGCCGGGTGTTCGCGAAGACGGGCAGCATGATGCACGTGCGCGGGCTCGCAGGCTATCTCGCGCCGCAGCATCACGGTGCGGTGACGTTCGCATTCGAGGTCGACGATTGGATCGGCGCCTACGCGGAACTCGCCGCCGCGCGAGCCGCGGTCTTGTCACGCATCGTACGCGACTGAGCCCGTCGTGTAAGGCGATCGCACTCGCCGTCGCGTGCGCATCGTCGACGGCGTGTTCGCGTCCGGCACCGACGCCGATATCGGCCGCGTCGCGCCCCGTCCCGACGCCGCTCCCGGCGCGGCCCGTGTTCGGCGGCGCGCGGCCGGCACGCATGATCCTCGAGAAACGCGCGCTCGGCGTATCGCCGGACGGCGTGCTGCGCTTCCTCGTGCTCGTGGGTTTCGTCGACGCGGACGGCGCGCCGACGGCGTTGCTCGGCGGCGGCGACGTCGCGTTCGCCGCGAGCGGCGCCGATGCGTCCGTACAATGGCAGACGCGCATGCGCTTCGGCGCGCCCGCGGCGATCGTCGGATTCTCGGACGCGGGCACGGCGATCGTAACGGTGCGTGCGGCGGTCGGCACGCCGCTCGCGCCGGTCCGCATCCGGCTCGACGCGCGGGCGCGGACGCCGGCGGTTTCGGCGGAAGCGCTCGGACCGCACGCCGTTCGCATCGGCTGGTTTCCGCCCGTGCCGAACGGGACGGTGCGCATCGAACGTTCGAACGCGAGCGTCCGGACGATCGGGCTCGCGACGGGCGCGACCTTCACCGATCCCGGCGCGATCCCGGGACGCACGTATCGCTACGCGGTGACGCTCCCCGGCGAGAAGCCGGCGATTCGCGTCGTCGCCATGCCGCCGGAGCCAGCTTTCGAGCCGGTCGCGCGGCTCGGCGGCAAGGCGATGTGGCTGTCGTTCTCGCCGTCGCCGCTCGACGCCGACGCATACACGCGGATGGATGCGCCCGCGATCGTCGCGCGTGCGCGGCGGAGCGGCTTGCGCGCGATCGAGCTACGCGTCGCGTACGGCGCGTTCTCGGAGATCACGCGAGACGATCGTCCGTTCGTCGACGCCCTGCTCGACGAAGCCGCGCGCGCGCATATCGCGGTGATCGCCTGGACGGTACCGCGCAGCGTCGCCTACGAAGACGTCGCGGCGACGGTCGCATCCGCGCGCCATCGCACGGCGCTCGGCTCGCACTTCGCCGCACTCGCGATCGACCTCGAACGCGGCGACGATTTCCTCGGCTCCGGGCGGCTCGGGTACGCGGCGCTCGCGACGTACGCGGCCGACGTGCGCTCGGCCCTCGGCGCTCGGTACCCGATCGTCGCGACCGTCGAAGACCCGTTTCTCGAGCATCTCTCCGAAAGAGACGTGCCGTTCGCGGCGATCGCGCAGAGCGCGGACGTGTTACAGCCGATGGCGTATTGGCGCATGCTCTCGAAGCGCGCACGCGGACCCGTCGCCGTGCGCGCGGCGCTGCGTGGTTCGTATGCGGCGATCGCCCGCGCGGCGGGACGCGCGATGCCGAT
>CAJCIN010000027.1 GCA_903970385.1 Rhodospirillales bacterium
CCACGGTGTCAGATCGCGGCCGAAGCCCTCGATCCCGGCGAGCGTCGCGAGCCACGCGTCGCTCTGCAGCACCTCGAACGCCGCGAGCGACGGGAAGCCCTGAAGTTCCACGAGCCGCGGCACGAACGATCCGTCCGCGTCACGTACCACCGCGAAATCGACGACGGCGAACTGCGGCAACGCGTCGTCGCCGCCCGCGAAGCGTTCGGGGATCGCGCGCTCGAGCGCGGCGCGGCGCGCCGGATCCGCGAGCTGCGCGACGATCTCGCTCGCGGCGCGCGCGCACCGCCCGGCGAACGCATCGTCGAGAAACACGGGCGTCTCCGCGAGCCGAAAGCCCACGTCGACGCCGAGCGACGCGACGAGTGCGCCGGCATACGACGCGAAGAGTGCGTCGGAATAGGCGGCGTTGAACGCGCGCCGTCGCGAGCGGAGCAGCTAGCCGCGTCCCATCAGGCGCTGCGAACCAGGCGCGCGATGCGATCGCGAACGAGATCGGAGAACACGGTGCGCCCGACGCGCAGACGTTCCTCGCGCCGGTCGTCGCGCAGCATCGGCAGCATCGTCGAACGCTGGTCGTAGACGTCGCTCGTGATCGTTCCCGTCGCGAGCATGCGGTCGAGGATCGCCGCGACGCGTTCCGGCGCGCCGATTTCCGGATGACTGTTGACGCCGAACACGCGCGGCACGCCGCCCGCGTCGCGCGCGACCTCGAGCATCGTCAACGCGTCCCCCGCTTCGCCGTGCGCTCCCGCCGACTCGTGTGCGATCGCCGTCATGCCGCGCGTCAGCGGGCCGGCCGGCAACAGATCGTAATGCCGCGAATCGAGTACCGGCACCACGTCGCCCGCGGCCGCGAGTCGCGCGAACCACGGGTGCGTGCGCGCCGCCGGCGTCAACACGTTCGTGCCGACGCCGCTCATCGGGCCGCCCTTCGCGGGGCCGCGCAACGCCGGTTCCGCGGCACCCGACCAGCGGCACAGCAGACCGAAGGTGTGACAGACGCCGTACAACGCGGTGTCGCCGTCGCTCGCGATCGCGTCGAACAGCGCCCACAGCGGCGCTTCCCATGCCGGGTCCTCGGCGATCTCGACCGTCCCGCTCGACGAGGTGTTGCGGCGCGGATCGAGATGGCCCGGACCGCCCGTGCCGAGATAGAGCCGATGCCGGCCGTCGCCGTGACGCGGCACGATCAGCCGATCGCGAACGGCATACGAAATCACGCGCAGACCGAGATCCCGCGAGATCAACTCGTCCTCGAGTTCCGTCGCGACGTCGCGCACGATCTCGACGATCGCGTCGTGCCCGACGTTCGCGTAGCCCGCATTCATGTCGAGGAGCGCGACGTCGATCGTCCGATCCTCGCGCGCGGGAAGATCCTCGGCGTGCTCGACGCGCGCGTACGAGAAGCGGGACGACTCAACCAACGGGGATACCGGCCTCCGTCTCCTCGATGACGTAGCGCACGACGTCCTCGAGCGAGCCCGTGCGCGCGTAGACTTCGAGCTGACGATCCGCGCCCGGCTTGTTCGCGATGATCTCGTGCACGTATGAGATCTCTTCGCGGATGCCGAGTTCGCCGACGACGTCGTCGACGAATTCGAGCAACTCGACGAGCAACGCCGCCGTCGGGACCTCGACGCGCTTGCCGAGATCGATCAGCTTCCCGTCGATACCGAAGCGTGCCGCGCGCCACTTGTTCTCGTTGATCAGCGACCGGCGGTAGAGGCGCCAGCCCTGATTACGATCGTAGAGCTTCCAGAGTTTGTACGTGACCGCTTGGAAGAACGCCGCGAGGCAGATCGTCTCCTCGATGCGCAGCTGCACGTCGCACACGCGATACTCGAGCGTCGGGAAGTAGGGGTGCGCGCGCACGTCCCACCAGATCTTCTTGCCGTCCGTGATGCAGCCCGTCTCGATCAGCGTGTTGACGAACTCTTGGTACGCGCCCCACGATCCGAAGAAATCGGGGATACCGGTGCGCGGGAACCGCTCGAAGATCTTCGCGCGAAAACTCTTCCAGCCGGTGTTGCGCCCCGTCCAGAACGGCGAGTTCACGGAGAGTGCGAAGATGTGCGGCAAGAAATAGCGGACGCCGTTCATGATCGCGATGCGCGCTTCGTCGTCTTCGACGGCGACGTGCACGTGCAGCCCGAAGATGAGATTCGCGCGCGCGACCATCTGGAGATCTTCCACGAGGCGATCGTAGTGCGCGCCGGGCGTGATCGCGACGTCCGACCAATGCGTGAACGGGTGCGTTCCCGCGGCGGCGATGCGCAGACCGTTCGCGCGCGCGATCTGGACGACTTCGCCGCGCAGACGCGTGACCTCGCGCTTCGCCTCTTGAATGTTCGAACAGATCGGCGTGCCGATCTCGATGACGGGGGCGTGCAGCTCGCGTTTGATCTCGTCGACCTTCAGACGCTGCTGACCCTCGAGAAAGATCTCCTCGATGTGCGACCGCAACGCCAGCGTGTCCGGATCGACGACTTGGAATTCTTCCTCGATCCCGAGCGTGAAGCTCGGCTTCGCCATCAGACCGCTCCCGGCGCGAGCAACCCGCGCGACCACGAGCCGGTGAATTCGAACGGTCGCGGATTGCGCACGCGCTCGATCAGCACGTCCGCCATGTTCTCGACGATCCAGGCGAAGTTCGTCTCGCCGATCGACGACGCGTCGGCGTCCGGCGCCGGGTTCGTGAAGTCGATCGCGTACGGAATGCCGTCGCGCACCGCGAGTTCGACCGTGTTCATGTCGTAGCCGAGCGCTTGCGAGAGCGCGAGCGCGTCGCGTCGCAAGCGCGCCTCGAGCGCCGGCTCGATCGGCGGACCGTCCGTCACGTAGCGGGCGTGGTGCGGCAAGCGCGGATCGTAGCGCATCACGTGAACGCGTTCGCGGCCGATCGTGTAGATGCGGAAATATTCCGTGAAGTCGATCGCCTCTTGCGCCATCATCGTGAGGTCGCGCGATTGATCGTAGGCCGCGAAGAACGCGCCTTTGTCGTCCGCCTTGTACACGTCTTTCCAGCCGCCACCGTACGCCGGCTTCAAGAAGATCGGAAAGCCGAGATACGCGAACACGGCCTGCCAGTCGACGAACTTGAGATTGCGGAACGACGACGCTTCCGTGTTCGGCGGCCGATGCTTGTGCGGCAGCAGCATCGTGCGCGGCGTCTCGACGCCGACTTGCGCCGCGACGACGTTGCCGAAATACTTGTCGTCGGCCGACCACCAGAACGGGTTGTTGACGACCTGCACGCCGCGCGCGTTCGCGACCTTGAGAAAGGTCCGGTAAAACGGTACTTCGTGGCTGATGCGATCGAGAATGAGCGCGTAGTCGAAGTCCTGAGAATCGCGGAGCGCCGACACTTCCACCGGAACGCCGACGATCTCGCCGCCGCCGCGTTCGTCGATCGCACGTGCGAGCGCCCACGGAAAGGTGTCTTCCATCCCGAACAACAGACCGACTCGCCGGACCGAATTCGCCACCGCGACTCTCCTTCAGCAGACGCGGCATTTTCGCGGGAAGCGCCGGGTGCCCTATGCAAGAATGCGCGGCCATGCAACGCAGCTACGAGAAATGGTACAGCCCGGCGCTCGGTCGCGAGATGGAACTCCTGTGGTTCGGATCGAGCGGCTATCCCGTCATCGCATTCCCGACGTCGATGGGGCGTTTTTTCCAATACGAAGATTCCGGCACGATCGAAGCGCTCGCGCACAAGATCGAGGCGGGCCACCTGCAGTTGTGCTGTGTCGATTCCGTCGATTCCGAGAGCTGGTACAACGAAAGCGTGCACCCCTCGGAGCGCGGCCCGCGCCACGAGCGGTACGATGCGTATCTACGCGACGAGGTCGTGCCGTTCGTCCGCCATCGTGCCGGCCACTACGGCATCGGCGCGTACGGCTGCAGTTTCGGCGGATACCACGCCGCGAATTTCGCGGGACGGCACCCCGACGTCGTGACGAAGGCGGTCTGCTTCTCCGGCGTGTACGACGTGTCGCGCTTCACGGACGGCTACTGGGACGCGACCGACGACGCGAACTCGCCCGCGAACTTCATCGCGAAGATGGACGGCGACGCGGTCGCGCGGCTGCGCGCGATCGATTGGGTGATCGCGACGGGCGAGTTCGATACGCTCGCACCCGACAATCGCCGATTCGATGCGATCCTCACCGAGCGCCACATTCCGCACCACACCGAGATCTGGCCCGGCGTCAACGGCCACGACTGGAACTTCTGGAACGAAGCGGTCGTGCGTCTGCTCTAGCGCCCGCCGCCGATCTCGACGATCGAGCCCGTCACGTACGACGAACGATCCGAGAGCAGCCACAGCACGACGTCCGCGACTTCTTCCGGCGTTCCGGCGCGGCGCATCGGCACGCCCGGCGTCATCGTCGCGAGCCGGTTCGGAATGGAGCTGGTCGCATGGATGTCCGTCTCGATCAGACCGGGCGACACGGCGTTCACGCGAATGCCGTCGCCCGCGACCTCGATCGCGAGCCCGCGCGTGAGCGAGTCGATCGCGCCCTTGCTCGCCGCGTAGTGCACCCACTCGCCGCCGCCGCCGATGCGCGCCGCGAGCGACGAGAGATTCACGATCGCGCCGCCCGCGCCGCCGCGCGAACGCGCCATGCGCCGCACCGCTTCGCGCGCGCAGAGAAACGAGCCCGTCACGTTGATCGCGAACGTGCGCTCGAGCGTCTCCGGCGTGACGTCTTCGACGCGCGACGAACCGCCCGTGATGCCCGCGTTATTCACGAGGCCGGCGATCGGCCCGAGTCGTTCCGTCGCGAGATCGAAGAG
>CAJCIN010000028.1 GCA_903970385.1 Rhodospirillales bacterium
TCCGAGACACGGCATCGCGGTGAGCGCTTCCGCGACCGAATCGGTCACCCCGAAATCGAACCAGCAGATCGATCCCGCGCTCGAGCCGCAGAGCAGCGTTCCGCGCTCCCACGCCGCGCGGAGCGCCCGGTCGAGACCCCAATGCCGCCAAACGGCGAGCATGCTGCGCGTGTTGCCGCCGCCGACGTGGACGACGTCGAAGCGCGAAAGAAACGCGTCGAGATCGTCCGGCGTGCGGCGAAAGAAGCGAAGCACGTCGCGCTCGGCGCCGAGACGCCCGTACGCGTCTTCGAATCGCGCGACGTACGTCGCGTCGTCACCGCTCGCGGTCGGCACGAATGCGACGCGCGGCTTCGCGGCGCCGCTCGCGTCGAGAATGTAGCGTTCGAGCGCGAGCGAGCTGTCGGGCACGAGCACGGCTCCGCCGATCGCGACGATCTGACCCTGCGGCATCGCGCTCTAGCTGGGCGTCGAGACGACGTAGACGGGTTCGTCGCCGGCCACCGCGCTCGGCGCGGCGGGAAAGGTCCCGTCGCGCACTTCGCTCGCGTACGCCTGTAGCGCGCCCGTCGCGATCTGCGCGAGCTCCGCGAAGCGCTTCGCGAACGGCGGCGCGTGCGCGTAGAGACCGAGCGCGTCGTGCAAGACGAGCACCTGCGCGTCGCAATGCGGACCCGCTCCGATGCCGATCGTGGGAATCGCGAGCGCGGCCGTGATCTGGCGCGCGACGTCCGCGTCGACCATCTCGAGCACGACGGCGAACGCGCCTGCCGCTTCGACCGCGCGCGCATCCGCGAGCAAGAGTTCGCCGTCGGCTTTCCGCTTGAAGCCCGACGTGTTCCCCGCCGTCTGCGGCATCACGCCGATGTGCCCGACGACGGGAATGCCGGCGCGCACGATCGCGGCGATGCGCGACGCCGCGTCGATGCCGCCCTCGAGCTTGACGCTCGAAGCGCCCGCCTTCACGAGCGCGATCGACGCGCGTACCGCGTCCTCGTCGCTCGCCTGATACGTGCCGAACGGAAGATCGACGATCACGTGCGCGCGCGACGTGCCGCGTTTGACGGCGGCGCCGTGACGGCACATGTCGTCCAGTTCAACGGGAGCCGTCGACTCGAGGCCGAGCACGACGTTGCCGAGCGAATCGCCGACCAAGATCACGTCGATGCCCGCATCTTCGACGCACCGCGCGAACGGCGCGTCGTATGCGGTAATGACGGGAAAACGCTTCCCCTTGCGGGCGCGAATGACGGAGGACGTGAGACGACGCACGGGGGCCATCGTGCGCGCTACGCCTTCCCGCTAACTTCCGCCTCCACGCGTCGCGTGGAACGGGCCCGCGACGTTCGGCCGCGGCATCCGTCGCGGCGCGTCGCCCTCCGCGGCGTCGCACGCCGCCTCGGCATGCCCGTACGCACGCACGCGCTCGAAGTCGCCGGCCGCGCCCGCGCGATCGACGGGCGTACCGAGCCCGTAGTACTTGCAGCGTCCGGCCTCGTAGATCGCGTTCACGTCTCCCGCGATCGCGCACCGCTCGTACAGCGCGTACGCGCGCGCCGCATCGCGTGGAACGCCGATGCCGCGCTCCGTCGCGATCGCCAGATTGAAGGTCGCATCGCGGCGACCCGCGTCGCTCGCACGCGCCCACAGTGCGGCCGCGCGCGCGTCGTCGCGTGCGACGCCGATGCCGTAGTGATACCAGGTGCCGAGTTCGAAGAGCGCGTCGGCATGCTCGAACGCCGCGGCTTCCTCGAGCAACGCGACGATGCGCATCACGTCGCGCTCGCGATAGACCGACGCCAGTTTTTGCGCGCGCCGGTAGTACGTCTCCGCGTCGTTGGCGTTCACCGTATTCCGTGCTTCGCGCACGCGAGGCGATCTCATCCGCGAGCAGGTTCGCGCGTGCCCGTGCGACGATAGTGTCGCATGATCTGCTGTCAGGGCTACGAGTTCGTTCCGGGCGGCGACACGACGTTCGAAGTCGATACGTCACGCGTGAAATACGGCAGCGGAGCGTTGCGCGAGGTCGGCAGCGACGCGCGAGAGCTCGGCATGACGCGCGTCGCGCTCGTCACCGATCGCGCGCTCGCCGCGAGCGCGTACGTCGATGCGGTGCGTGCGTCGCTGCGCGACGCGGGCATCGACGTCGCCGTCTACGACGAGTCGCGCGTCGAGCCGACGGACGCGTCGTTCGGCGCGGCGGCGGATTTCGCGCGCGACGGCCGCTTCGACGGATTCGTCTCGGTCGGCGGCGGCTCGTCGATCGACACCGCGAAGGCCGCAAACCTCTACAGCACCTATCCGGACGCGTTCGATGCGTACGTGAACGCGCCGATCGGCGGCGCGAAGCCGATTCCCGGTGCGCTGCGCCCGCACATCGCGTGCCCGACGACGTCGGGAACCGGTGCGGAGGTGACGGGCATCGCGATCTTCGACTATCTCGCGCACCACGCGAAGACCGGGATCGCGTCGAAACGCCTCAAGCCGACGCTCGGCGTGATCGATCCCGACGTGACGGCAACGTTGCCGAAAAACGTGCTCGCGTGCAGCGGTTTCGACGTCCTCTCGCACGCACTCGAGAGCTACACCGCGCGGCCGTACACGCAGCGCGCACGCCCGGAGACGCCGGGGGCTCGCCCGATGTCGCAGGGCGCGAATCCGTTTTCGGACATCGCCTCCGCGGAAGCGATGCGCATCCTCGGCGCGAACATCGTCGCCGCCGTCAACGATCCGCACGATGCGGCCGCGCGCGAACGGATGATGTTCGCCGCGACGCTCGCCGGCATCGGATTCGGCAACGCCGGCGTCCACGTGCCCCACGCGATGTCGTATGCCGTCGCAGGTCTCGTACGCGAGTACCATGCGGCGGAGTATCCGGGCACGGAGGCGATCGTCCCGCACGGCATGGCGGTGATCGTCAACGCACCGGCGTCGGCGCGTTTCCTCGCGAGCGCGAATCCGGCGCGGCACCTCGAGGCGGCCGCGCTGCTCGGCGCGGAGACGACCGGCGTCTCGAACGGCGATGCGGGCGAGGTGCTCGCGCGGCGCATCGAAGAGCTCATGCGCGCGACCGGTATGCCGAACGGTATCGGCGGCGTCGGCTTCGCGACCGCGGACGTCGCCGCGTTACGCGGCGGTGCGCTGCCGCAAAAACGGTTGCTCGCCAACGCTCCGAGACCGATCGACGGACCGGATCTCGAAGCGCTGTTCGCGAGCGCGCTCGCGTACTGGTAGAGCTACGGGTGCGGTTCGCCCATCGGGCCGCCGCCGTGCCAGCCGGGGCCGCCGCCGTGGCCCTCGCCGCCGCCGAGCATCGTCCGGATCAGCTCTCGGCCGGGATCCGGCGCGAAGCCCTCGCGCCGTCCGCCGCGCTGCGCCTCGCGGGCGGCGAAGGCCGCGTCGCGCTCCTTCATCTTCGCCTGGTCCGCGGGTGAGAGCGACGATTCGAATTGCGCTCGCGCGGCCTGCATCACGCCGCGTGCGTTCGTGCGCTCGGAGCCCGCGAGGTTCACGACGCTCTGCGCCTCGCCGCGCGAGAGCAGTGCGTCGACGCGCTGCGCGAGCGTGCGCGGATCGTACGTCGACGACACGGCGGCCTGCCCGACGAGCGTCGCGATCTGCGACCGGTGCAGCGGCGTGAGCGATGCGAGCATCTGCGCGCGGGTCTGCGTTCTCAGCTGCTCGAGCTGCGCGCGCACCTGGCGCATCTCGGCCATCCGCTGAGGGTTCGGCGACCCGACGGCCATCGGCCCGTCGGGCGGCGGCCCCGGCGGCGGCGCGTCTTGTGCGGCGACGGCGACCGGGATCATGAGGAATGCGAGCGCGGCCAAAGCGGTGTTCATGCGACCATCGTAGTTGCGGCGGCTTATACGTTTCTGAGAATCGCCGCCGCTCCGGCGTCCCAGTGACTTTCGGCGTACGCCGCACGAGCGCAAGGCCTAGCGGCGGCCCGTTGTGCGAAGCAGGCGCGTGGCGTACACTGAGGTCGCGACGGCGCTATGCTCGCCGCGCATTTCGCCATTCGCGCCCCGGTAGGACGAGAGACGCCTTCGATGATCGTCGTGAATCTGTTTGCGGACCATTTGCTCGCGCTCGAGCGCGAGCATCGCATCCGCCCGGCGGAAGAGATCTGGTATGCGACGACGCAGCGACCCGCGTTCTTCGCGCGCGCGGCGCGCGTGCTCGGGCTCTCGCAGGCCGAGTATCGCGAGTTCCAGTTCGCGCTCCTCGACGGCAAAGCGATCCGCGTGAAGATACCGCACCACCTCGATGCGATGGTCGGCGCCCGGCGCGGCCGGCTCTACGCGATCCGCAACGCGACGATCCGGAACACGCGAGCGGCGTGGCCGAGCGGTTATCGGGTGATGCTCGCGGACGGCACCGCCGTCTTCGTGCCCGATTCGTCCGGTAATTTCTCGGTGCTGCGCGCGCACGCTCACCCGCAGAAGCTCTCCCGGCGTCCGCGAGCGACGACGATCGTCTACCTGCAGCCGCCGGACCCCGTCGCTCCGGTGCGGCCGGCCGTCGCGGTCGCGGCGCAACCGCCGGCGAAGCGCTGCGGCTGGTGGTGCTTCGGCTTGTCGCTCGACGCGACGTTTCCGGGGTTTCTCGGCGCGAGCAAACCGTGAGTCCGCCGATGCAGGCGCAGGCGCTCGTGAAAGCGCTGAACGCGCTCGCGAAGTCGCCGCAGTTCTCGTACACGAAGGCGCGCGCCGCCGCGCGCGGCGATGCGAACGTCGATTGGCCGCGTACCAAGGCGCGGAACGCCGATTTCAACGCGGACGTCGACGGCTGCGAGAGCTTCGTGATGAAGGACGGCAGCGTGTGCGCGTGGCTGCCCGGAAGTTTCGGCTACACCGCAAAACCCGCGTCGCCGTAACGGTCACGCGCCGATCGAGGCGATGACCGCGAGAAACGCGGCGGCGTGATCGTCGACGCGATACGCGGCCGCCTGTGCGAGCGCCGCGCGCGAGAACGCATCCCAGCGTTCCGGCCGTAGCGCGATCTCGATCGCGTGCGCGAACGTTCGTTCGTCGCCGCGGCGCACGAGCAGGCCCGCCGCGCCCATCCACTCCGGAATGCCGCCGACGCCGTACGCCACGACGGGCCGCCCGCGCGCGAACGATTCGATGCCCATCAGCCCGAACGGTTCGGGCCACAGTGACGGAACGGCGACGAGCGTCGATCCGTCGATGGCGCGCGTCAGCTCCGGCGTCGACAGCTTGCCGAGGAACGCCGCGTCGACGCCGAGACGCGTCGCGAGCGCCGGCAGCGCGCGCGACTGCGACGTCGGCGCTCCCGCGACGACGAGTTCCGGGCGCCGTTCGGGCTCGATGCGCGAGAGCGCGCGGATCAGCGACGCGAGGCCTTTGTCGCGTTCGAGCCGCCCGGCGAAGAGCACGCGATCGCGAGCCGGCCGCGCCGACGCCGCGATGCTGCCGGCGAACGGCGGGGGCACGAGCGCGAGGCGCGCGGACGGGACGCCGTTCGTCGAGCAGATGCCCGCGACGAAGTGCGACGACACGATCAGACGGTCGGCCAGCAGGACCTCGCGTTGCAACGCCCGACGCGAACGCAGCATGCGTAACGTCCGCGCGTTCGGCCCCGCGACGCAGCCGCGCACGAGCGCGTTCGCGAGACACGTCGTCGTCGCCATCGCGAGCGTACACGGCGCCGGGAAGTGCGGGTATTGCCGGTCGCCTTGCGGGCAGAACAGACGGTTGTCGTGCACGCGCACGACGAGCTTCGGTGCGGTTCGCGCGGCCGCCATCACGCGCGCGTCGTGCACGTTCGACGTCACGACGACGTCGGGCCGTACGCGTTCGATCGCGTCGCGCACCTCGCGCGCGGCGCCGGCATCCGGCGCTTCGTCGTCGGCGCCCCAACGGATCTCCGTCGCGGGCAAGCCGAACGCGCCGGGATCGACGATCCTGCGCGCGACGACGCGCACGTCGGCACCGCGCGCCGCGAGCGCCGGCAACACGCGCGAGAGATACGACTCCGTGCCGCCGACGCGATCGACGGAGTCGCAGAGCACGAGCATCCGCGGACCCGTCATCGCGCGATCCGGCAGGCGGGCGCCGCAGCCGCGGGCGTCTTGCGATAGACGACGACCGCGCCGAAACGAGCTCGCTCCACGTAGCAGCCGCGTTCGAGTTGCCGACGCAAGAACGGAAGAAACGTTCCGGCGTGCGGAAAATCGTTCGCGAGCACCGCGTAGTCCGGCTCGTTCCACACGTGTTCGAGTGCGGGCCGCCGGCCGGCGAGATGCGCGAACCATTCGTCGTGCGTGAACGCGCTCGCATCAACCGGAACCGACGCGAACGCCGCACGCGCGTCGTCGAGGTGCGCGTACGGCGCGCGCACGTAGTGCGCCGGATGCGCGGGATCGAACGCGACGAGCACGAGCGCGCACGCGGCGAGGATGGCCGTCGTCAGGCGGGCGCGTGAGAAGATCGCGACGGCGTGCGCGGTCGCGACCAGGAGCCACGGCGCCCAGAGCGCCGCGTAGTGATCGCCCATGCGCCACGCGCTCGGATCGCTCGAGAGCACGACGATCGCGAGCGCCGGCAACGCGACCCACATCCACGGCGATCGCAGCGGCACGAAGAGCAGCGGCGCGAACGCTTCGAGGAGATACGTCGCGCGGCCCGGCGTCGCGATCGCGCGGGCGACGGCGAGCGGTTGCGCGAACGCGGCGAGCGCGACGTCGCGCGGTCCGCGCGCGAACGGATACACGTAGAAATGCGACGCGGTCCAGCCGCCGAGCGACGGCGCGACGATGCCGAAGTAGGCCGCGAAGACGACGAGGCTCGTCGCGGCGAGCGCGACGCCGAGTGCGAGCGACGGCGCGCGCTCGCGTGGTTCGAAGAAGAGAAGGCCGCGCGGTTCGCTCGCGGGCGACCGCAGTGCGGCGAGCGCGAGCGCGACGCCGAACGCGGCGACGACGAGCAGCGCTTCTTCACGCACGAGCACGAGCAGCACGGCGAACGCGATCGACCACGCGCGCCGGTTCGCGTCGATCGCCCATAGCAACGCGAAGACGAGGATCGGATAGAACGCGATCTCGTGGAATTCGTCGAACGCGACCGCGACGAGCGGCGGATATGCGAGCGCGACGATCGCGAGCGTCGCGGCGACGCCGCCCGCGACGTACGGGCGCACGAATGCGTAGAACGGAAACGCCGCGCCGCCGACGAGCACGATCTGCGCGAATTGCAAAGCGAGCCCGCCGTGCGTCAGCGCGGCGAGCGGATAGAGTGTGACGAGAATCGGCGACCAATGCACCGCGAAGTGCGAGCCGCGCTCCGACGTGTTGTAGAAGCCGGCGAACGCGTTGCTCGCGATCTGCGCGAAGGTTCCCGTGTCGGCGCCGTAACTCCAGACGTGCCAGCGCCACGCGGCGAAGCCGCCCTGCACGGCGACGTAGATCGCGAACGCGACGACGACGCGTCTCAACGCGCGATGCCGCGCACGCTCAGAACAGGCGCGAACTCGCGAAGACGAGGACGGTCGCGACGGCCGGCCGCAGCAATCGCTCCGGCAGCACGCTGCACAGCCGGCTGCCGATCAACACGCCGGGCACCGAGCCGAGCACGAGGTTCGCGGCGAGGGGCACGTCCACGTTTCCCGCAGCGAGCGCGCCGAGCGCCGCGACCGGCAGCAGGACCGCTGCGAACGCGACGTCGGAGCCGATGAGCCGTCGCAGGCCGAGCGTCGGCAGGAGCGCCATCAGCGTCGGCAACGTCACGCTGCCGCTGCCGATCGACGTCACGCTGACGCAGAAACCGACGAGCGCGCCAGTCAACACGACCGCCCCGCGCCGGCGATCGTCCCAAACGACGTCGTCGGGCTGCACGTGCGCGCCCGATCGCCGGCGCATGCCGGCGAGCACCGCGAACGCGGCGACGAGCAGCGCGATCGCGACGGCGTGCCGGACGATCCCGTCGAACGTCGCGAGCCGGACGTACGTGCGGAGTTCCGCGACCGCGAACACGCCCGCGATCGCGCCGGGCAGGCCACCGCACGCGAGCATCGTCGTGAGCTTGCGGTCGACCGTCTTAGCCTTGGCATGCACGAACGCGCCGACGACCTTCGTCGGCACGCTGTACAGCAGATCGGTGCCGACCGCGATCGCCGGATGCACGCGCAAGACGAGGATGAGGAGCGGCGTCATGAGCGAGCCGCCGCCGACGCCCGAGAGGCCGACGAAAATTCCCACGAGCAGGCCGACGATAACGACGCCCGGCCGAAAGCCGTGCTCGATCGCCTCCATCACACCGCGACGGAAATGGCTTGCTTACGAAAGATCTCGACGGCCTTGCGATATAATTCGATGTCGGCGGCACGATACGTTTCGATCGCCTTCTTCACGGCGCCCGTGATCTCGTACGGGCCGCGCCGTTCCGCGTTCACGTTGAAGAAGCGCTCCTCACCGAGATCGACGCCGAAGATCGCGCCGAACATCGCGAGACTCTGCGGGAACGCGGACGAGATCCCGACCATCGACAGATCTTCGATCG
The DNA here is from genome assembly GCA_903970385.1 of Rhodospirillales bacterium. Taxonomy (GTDB): domain Bacteria; phylum Vulcanimicrobiota; class Vulcanimicrobiia; order Vulcanimicrobiales; family Vulcanimicrobiaceae; genus Palsa-1515. The sequence goes on from CAJCIN010000028.1 coordinate 8,523, forward strand.
TCCGGGTGCCGAGAAATTGCGTCTGATGATCGCGGAATGCCGGCCATTCGAGGTAGTCGAGCAGCGTCATCTTCTCTTCGTGAAAGATCCGCTCTTCGGGATGCGGCCGCTCGGGATTCCGCAAGAGAAAGTAGTAGTGCGCGATCGCCTGTTGATACGGATCGCGGAAGAACGCGACGTATTCGGGCTTCGCGAAGAGTCCGTCGTACTTGTCCGCGATGAAGTGGCCGTGGATGATGTCGAACGAACGCGCGAGTTCCGGTCCGCGCGCCCGCATCTCTGCCGTCCGCTCCGCCCGGCGGGCCTGAGCCTGCGGGATGTCGCAGCCGGCCCAATCTCCGTAATCGCTCAGCATTCGTGCGCCGAATCTCGCGGAGAGGCACTCGCGGAGCGAATTGCCGGCCGTCTTCGGGACGTGTACTGATAAGATCATCGACGGGGTGAGAAGGTTTTGACTCCCGGTGGTGAGTCCTCCGTGAGCGGGACCTATCGCCCGAGGAAGCCGATCGTGACGATCGTCCGCAAGCGCATCTCGACCCCGCCGCCGCTCGCATACCGGTCGAACAGCGAGTCGATCTTCGCGTGCAGCGCGTCCGCCAGCGGACCATCCGCCGGCAGATACGACGTGCTGCGCGCGCGCGCGTGCACGCCCTCGCGATCGAGCGACTGGACGTTGCCGATCTGCGCGACCGTCACGCGTGCCCACCCGCCGTGCGCCTCGAACGCCGCACGGCCGTCGGAACGTCGCGCTTCCGTCCGATCCGTCGCATTCGCGCGGACGAGTTCGCCATACGCGGCGGTGAAGTCGTCCCGCTCGTCGCGTTCGTTGTAGACGAGCGCGGCGCGTCCGAGCGGTGCCCGCAGAAGACGATGCATCTCGTCGAGCGCGGCCGGTGCGTCGAACCAGTGGAACGCCTGGAACGCGGCGACGAGGTCCGCCGACGCATCCGGCAGCCCCGTACGTTCTGCCGTGCCGGCGTTCCACGTCACGCGATCGAGCGGCGCGGAGGTCTCGCGCATGGCCGCGTTCGGCTCGACGGCGATCACGGTCGCACCGTGCGCGGCGAGCAGACGCGATGAAATGCCCGTTCCCGCACCGAGGTCGACGACGGTCGCGAGCGCGGGATCGCCGAGCCCGTCGAAGACCATCGCGAGGATCTCCGTCGGATACGACGGCCGCCCGGCGACGTATGCGGCGGCACGTCCCGTGAATCGTTCGGTCGGGCGAACGTCGCTCATGCCGCCGCGGGGTCTGCCGCGAATACGTACGGTTTCCATCCGCTCGCGATGTCGCGCACACCCGCGGCGTACGCGGCATCGATCTTCGCCTGCCGATCGAACTCGACGAAGCCGAGGTCGATGCCGGCGGCCGGGCGCACCATGAAGAGATCGGCATCGAGAATGCGCGCCATGAACGCGCGCTGTTCCGCATCCATCGCGTTGCCGGCGAAGAGACGTTTGCCGCGCGTTTCGAGATACGCCGCGCGCAGCGACGCCTCGAGGATGCGCTGCTGCGCGACGCCGAACGCGCCGACGCCGATCGAGAGCGCGCTCTTGTACGGCTGGCGCTCGGGATGCACGGCATCGACGAGGACCGTGTAGACGGAGAGTGCGAGCGCACGCGCGACATCGATCGGGCTGTTGTCCGCGATGCCGCCGTCCACGTAGCGGTCCGAGCTTCCGGCGCCGAGCGCGAGGACGACGGGATCGAAGAGGACGGGCAACGCGGCCGACGCGCGCATCGCCGGGCGTAACACGTCGTCGCTCACCGGGTGGATGACGGTTTCGTAACCGACGCTCGACCGGATGCGCGCGAGCGCGCTCGAACTGTCGGCGGGGCTGACGTCGAACGGCAAACGATAGAAGATTTCCGCTCGTTCGCGATCGAGGTTCGTCACCGTAAAAACGTACGGCATGACGAGCGGCGTCTGCGGGTCGACGTGCTTCGCGAGCCAACGTTCGACGCGCTCGCCTTGCAAGATGCCTTGCTCGTCCTGCGTGAGTCCGCGGGCGAGTGCGACCGCTCCGACGATCTTGTCGACGACGAACGCACCCGGCTTCGTCGTCGCCGCGAATTTGCGTTTGATTCGAAACACGTTTTCCGCGGCGATGCCGCTCCAGAGTGCGGCCAGCGCCGAGTACTGCGCGGTCGCCACGAACCACCCGTTTACGGATCCGATCGACGTTCCGCACACGACCTGGATCCCGGGGATCGGCCGGCCGTCCGCGACGTTCGCGGCGCGGCGCAAGCCCTCGATGACGCCCGCTTCGTAGGCTCCGCGCGCGCCGCCGCCGCTCAAGACGAGTGCGGAGCCGGTTCGACGCGTCGGATCCGTCGGCGGCGAGATCGGCGTCGCCGCGAGCAGGGCGGGCGACGCGCCGAGCGCGGCGAGAAAAGCGGCACGTTCCACGTTCTCAAGACGTCCCGCGGCATCGCCGTTGTTTCATCCGTCTCACGGAACAGATGCCGGGGTTCTCGCGTTACCCCTGACAAGCAACCGCATCCATCATACATGAGAAAGTCGTGAGACCGTGATCATCGATCGCATACTTTGCCGATTAACCGTCGGCGCCGCGTCCCTCGCATTCGGCGCGCTCGTCGCGACGCCGGCCGTCGCGCAATCGTCGGTCGGCATCACGATCAACGGCGCGCAAGTCGACGTCGAACCCGCGCCGATCGTCCAGGCCGGACGCGTCTTCGTGCCGCTTCGCGGCGTCTTCGAGCGTCTCGGCGCGAGCGTCGTGTACGATAACGGCCAGATCGACGCGACCGAGAACGGCACCGACATCGCGTTACACATCGGTTCGACGCAGGCGACCGTCAACGGCTCGAGCCAAACGATCGACGTCGCGCCGTTCATCGTCGGCGCGAGCACGTACGTTCCGCTACGTTTCATCTCTCAAGCGCTCGGCGCGACCGTCAATTACGACGGTTACAATCGCATCGTCGCGATCTCGACCTCGAACGGCAACGCGAACACCGGCTATCAAGATCAAGGTTCGGAGCAAGCTCCGAGCTTCTCGGAAGCGGGCTACGACGTGAGCCAGCCGCCGCCGCCGATCCCCGAATACGATCAACCGCCCGTGCCCGAACCGAACGCGATCTGGCAGCCCGGCTGCTGGGCGTGGTCGCCGTCGGGCTACTACTGGGTCCCGGGCACGTGGGTGCAACCGCCGCAGCCGAATCTCTTGTGGACGCCCGGCTTCTGGAGCTTCGTCATCGGAGCGTTCGGCTGGCATCCCGGATACTGGGCGCCTCAGGTCGGCTACTACGGCGGCATCAATTACGGTGGCGGCTACGGCGGCCAGGGTTACGACGGCGGCCGTTGGGAAGACGGCGCGTTCCGCTACAATCGCGCGGTCTCGAACGTCACGAACACGACCGTCATCAAGAACACGTACATCTACAATACGGTCGTGAACAATTACACGACGAGCCGCACGAGCTACAACGGCGGCCCGCAAGGGATCACCGCGCAACCGACGGCCGCGCAACTCGCGGTGGAGCACGAAGCGCACGTTCCGATCACGCCGCTGCAACGGCAGCATGCCGAGGTCGCGGCGCAAGATCGCCGGCTCCTCGCGAACGTCAATGCCGGTAAACCGCCGGTCGTCGTCGCTCCGCGGCCCTTCACGCCCGAGACGAAGCCCGCCGA